>QCNR01000038.1 GCA_003210075.1 Pelagibacteraceae bacterium AG-426-G09 | reverse complement strand
TAATTACTGAGGCCGCTGTTTCCTCAACAGATTTCCTTGTAACATCAATTATTGGCCATTGATATTTTTGAAAAGTTTTTTTTGAATTATTTAATTCATTTTCAATAGTTTCTATCCTCGTATAATTCGTGCTTTCGTTCTCTTTTATTGTTGATAATCTATTTTTTCTAACATCATGTAGCCTGTTTGCTTCCGCAACCAAACCGATAATACAAGATATCTTTGGATTTTGTTTCAATTTATCTGGTATAGAGCTTTCGTTAACTAAAGGAATGTTTGAGGTTTTAAATCCTCTGTTTGCTAAATAAATTGATGTTGGGGTTTTGCTGGTTCTGCTTACTCCTAATAATATAATATCTGATTTATCGACATCGGTAATTGAATTTCCATCATCATGGTTCATCGTGAATTGTATTGCTTCAATTCTTTTATAATATTCTTCGTTTAGAACGTGCTGTCCGCTTGGAATATTTGTAGCTTTTTGGTTAAGAAGTTTTGAAAAATTTAATATTAAATCTCCAAGAACACCAAAACATGGAATATTCTTTTTATTTGCCTCCTGAGACAAAAACCTAGCGAGTTTATTATCTACAATTGTATATAAAATAATAGAACCTTCTTTTTTTTTAGCATCTTCTAAAATTTTTAATATTTGGTTTTCTGTTCTTGTAAATGAAAATTGAAATAAGTTATGGTCAAACTTCTCAAATTGAGCTTTTAGGGCTGTAAATATTCTATCAAGGGTTTCACCAGTTGAGTCAGAAATTAAATATATATTATGTGTATTACTCATGTATAAATTTTTCTTTATTTAATAAATTTTGCCTTATTGTTAAATCAGACGAAATTGTTATTTTTTATAAACATTTATTAACACATTTAAACAAGTGAAAAAAATATATAAATAGTTAACAAAATTGTTATTTTTAAATAAAAACTACCAAATAGATAATTTTATAACGTTTTTATTGTAGACAAAAATGTGGAAAAATATGTATGAAATTTAATTAAACCAATTAACAGGATAATAATATACAAAAATAAAACTTATTATATTTTAATTATGGGTATTCTTAAAGATTGTATTAACAACAAAGAAATTAGTTCGATACCGATATGGTTTATGAGGCAGGCAGGAAGATATCTACCTGAGTTTAGAGAAATTAGATCTAAGAATACTGACTTTATAAAGCTTTGTTTAAATCCAAACTTATCTAAAGATATAACTTTACAGCCTTTAAAAAGATTTCCTTTGGATGCTGCAATTATATTTTCGGATATTCTACTCATCCCTTACGCTTTAGATCAGAAAGTTGAATTTAAGAAAAATTTTGGCCCAAAACTTGGTGAATTGAACGTAGATAGTTTGTTAAATATTTCAGATACGGAGATTACTGAAAAATTAAACCCAGTTTACAAACTTATTAAGGAAACATGTAAAGACAAAACTCTCACCACTAAAGATTTAATAGGCTTTGTGGGTGGAACGTGGACCTTATTAGTTTATATGTTGAATAAAAAATCACCTAAAAAATTAAATAAAGGTATATTCAATTATCAAAAGCAAGACGAGCTTATTCAGAAAATTATTAAAACGCAAAAGCTACATATCAAAAACCAAGTTGAAAGTGGAGTTTCGCTAATCCAAATTTTCGATAGCTGGGCCGGTCTCATAAATGAAAATGAAAAAATTCACAAATATATTTACCAACCAACCTTAGAAATAGTAAAATATACTAAAAGCTTAGGTGTTGATGTAATTTGTTTTCCTAGGTGTATAAAATCATACCAAGAATATTGCGATATAGTTAAACCAAGCGCTATTAGTATTGATTATGAGGTAGACCCAATTAAAATAGCGGAGAGTATCGATATTCCTATACAAGGTGGTATGGATCCAAAATGTCTTTTGTTAGACAAAAATGTCATGTTAAAAAATGCAAAAAACTATTTAGAAATATTTAAAAATCATAAATATATTTTTAATTTAGGGCACGGCGTAATGCCAGA
>QCNR01000037.1 GCA_003210075.1 Pelagibacteraceae bacterium AG-426-G09 | reverse complement strand
CAATTAAAGATTGAATTTTATTTAAATTTATTATTGCAAAATCCTTTTTTCTCTTAATAGGGTTGAAACCTCTTTTTGGTAATCTTCTATAAAGAGGCATTTGTCCTCCCTCAAAGCTTTTTATAGCAACACCGCTTCTTGATTTTTGTCCTTTTACACCTCTTCCTGATGTCTTTCCTTTTCCACTACCTATACCTCTACCAAGTCTTTTTTTTGGAATTTTTGTTTTAAACTTGTTATTGAGCTTCATCTTTAACCTCTTTTCTCCACAATTTCTGAAATTTTTTTGTTTCTAGCAAATGAAATTGATTTAGGTGAATGTTGTAACTTTAAGGCTTTAATGCATGCTCTAATAACATTATGAGGATTACCAGTGCCCAAGGATTTCGCAACGATATCTTTTATACCCAATACTTCACAAATAGCTCTAATAGGTCCGCCTGCTATAATACCTGTACCTTTAGGTGCTGAGCGCAAAATAACTTTTCCAGCTCCATCTTTGCTGTAAACGTCATGGTGAATTGTTCTTCCATCTCTTAGTGGAATTTTAATTAATTTTCTTCTGGCCAATTCATTAGCTTTTTTTATAGCGTCAGGAACCTGTTTTGCTTTTGCATGGGCTATACCTATTTGTCCGTTTTGATTGCCTACTACTACCAAAGCAGAGAAACCAAACCTTCTACCACCTTTTACAACTTTTGTAATTCTATTGATGTGTACTAATTTATCTAAAAAATCGTTGTTATTTTTTTCCATATTAAAATTCCATTCCTTTTTTTCTTAATGTTTCAGCAAAAATTTTAATTCTTCCATGATATTTATATATATTTCTATCAAAATAGACTTTTGTGATATTTTTTTCCTTTGCTAGTTCTGCCAGCTTTGTAGCAACTATTTCGGATAATTCTGATTTTTTCTTTTTTAAATCTTTGATGCTTTTCATATTAGAAGTTGCTGAAATTAATGTTTTATTACTGCTATCATCAATTATTTGTGCTGATATATTTTTTGATGATCTAGATACACTTAGTCTCATTCTTTTATTTGGGTTATTTTTTTTTAATTTATTTCTAACTCTAAATTTTTTTCTATCTTTTGTTGTAAGTTTCATTATTTCTTTTTTCCTTCTTTTCTTAAAATATACTCACCTTGTTCTTTAATGCCTTTACCTTTATATGGTTCGGTTTTTTTAAAAGATTTAATTTTTGCAGCTACAGATCCAACCAATTGTTTATCTGATCCTGTTATTTTTATAATAGTTTGTTTTTCAACAGCAATTTTAATACCTTCAGGTATTTGGTAGTTAACATCATGACTAAAACCGATTTGTAAGTTAAGAATATTTCCTTTTAAAGCAGCCCTAAAGCCCACCCCTGATAGCTCTAATGTTTTAGAATATCCTTCATTTATACCTTTTATTGCATTGTTAATTAAACTTCTGTTTAAACCCCAAATCCTTTTTGTATCTTGATTAATAATTTTAGGTTTTATGGATACTTCTTTTCCATCCATTACATTTAAATCAAACATATTTATATCAAAAGATAAATTATTTTTACCTAATGGTCCTTCCATTTTAAGATTTTGACCATCTAGGGAAACTTTTACTTTGTCTGGAATTGATATGTTAATTTTTCCTATTTTTGACATTAGAATACCTTACAAATTATTTCACCACCTACTTGATTTTTTCTTGCATCTTGATCTGTCATAACACCCTTTGGGGTAGATACAATTGCAATGCCTAATCCATTACTTACTTTTGGTAAACTTTCGGCACTAGAAAATATTCTTCTCCCAGGTTTAGATACACGTTGAATTGAGTTTATAACTGGATTACCTGAGCTGTATTTAAGATTAATGAGTAGGTCGTGTTTTCCGTCATTGCTCTCAATTTTGTAATCAATTATATAACCCTCGTTTTTTAACACGTCTGCAATTTTAGTTTTAAATTTTGATGACGGGATTTGAACTTTTTTGTAGTTTCTCAAACTAGCATTTTTTATTCTTGCTATCATATC
>QCNR01000036.1 GCA_003210075.1 Pelagibacteraceae bacterium AG-426-G09 | reverse complement strand
TTGGAGGTACTGAATATAATTCAGCGGTATCCCAAAAATTAACACCATTATCTAAAGCTAAGTCCATCTGGTCAAAACCTTCTTGCTCGGTGTTTTGTTCCCCATAAGTCATTGTACCGAGACAAATTGTACTTACTTTGAGATCAGTATTGCCTAAATTCTTGTAATTCATAATTATTTCGTATTTGTTACTTATCTTTTGACCGCTTGAAAATAAACTAAAATATTATTATATAACCTGTATGGAATTCAATAGAGAAAATATTCTCAATAAATCTACAACAGCAAAAAAATCTGTTGTAATGGATGAAGGTTTAAGAGCCTACATGTTAAAGGTTTATAATTACATGGCATCTGGTGTTTTGCTAACAGGAGTTCTGGCTGCACTATTTTTTCAATTATCTGGTGGTTATAATATACAAGTTACAAGTCTTGGAATTACAGGCTTGAATTCATTTGGATATGCAATATTTGCTTCTCCATTAAGATGGGTTGTAATGTTAGCACCACTTGCAATAGTTTTTTATATGAGCTTTGGAATAAATAAAATGAGTTCTGCCAAGGCTCAAACTGTATTTTGGATCTTCTCTGGATTGATGGGTATTTCGTTATCATCAATACTATTAGTTTATACAGGGGAAAGTATTGCTAGAGTATTTTTTATTACCTCAGCAACATTTGGAGCAATGAGTATTTATGGTTACACAACTAAGAGAGATTTAACTAAACTTGGATCTTTTTTATTTATGGGTTTAATAGGAATTATAATAGCTTCTCTAGTAAATTTATTCTTAAAGTCTCCGATGATGTATTTTGTAATATCAATATTAGGTGTTTTAATTTTTGTCGGTTTAACAGCTTATGATACTCAAAAAATCAAAAATTTGTATGTTTCTTCAGACAGTGGTGAGGTTTTGGGTAAAAAAGCTGTGATGGGTGCATTAACATTATATTTAGATTTTATTAACTTATTTATAATGTTGTTAAGGTTATTTGGCCAAAGAAGATAATCTAAAATTTTTTCCAATTAATATTTTTAAGCAAATTTTCTAATGAATAGGAGTTTTTTAATATGTTATTCTTAGTATCAGTAATTAAATACTTTAAACTTTTATTGACTGGTTTGAAGTTTTTACAAATATTATAAACTGCATTTTCAGATGAATTTTTAAAAACGCTAAATGCTACCTGTTTACTAGATATTTTTAATCCATAATCTTTCCAAGATCCGTCAGACACCATTTTAGCATATAGGTCCAAAATTATCTTAAGTTCACCTTTTTCAAAAAAATATTTTTGATTTTCATTTAGATATGAATTGTTAACAACTAATTTTAAATGTTTATTCATTTACTTTATACTTATTAATTAATCCAACCTGAAAAGCTGCAAAAATAAAAGTAATAGGTAACAGTCCCCACACTTTAAAGTTTACCCAAAATTCTTCAGACTGAGTACGCCATACGATTTCGTTAAGTAATGCCAGAAGAAAGAAAAGATACATCCATCTATTATTAAGGATCCTCCAACCTTCCTGAGTTAAATTGAGTGTATTACCTAATAATTTTTTTAAAATTGGTTCATTGGTAAAGTGTTTTCCAAATAATAGAGTTAATGCAAAAAGAATATTAATTATAGTTGGTTTGATATAAATAAAAATAGGGTTATTGAAATATATCGTTAGTCCACCAAAAAATGTTATTAATATTCCTCCAACCAAAGGAACCATAGGTAATTTTTTTTCAAAAAACCAATTAATCAACAAAGCAATTATGGTTGCTACAATGAATGGAACCAATGCAACTTTGATATCCTTGCCACTACTATAGTATATGTACAAAAATATCGCTAGCGGTCCAAAATCTGTGACAAATTTAACAAAAGACTTATTCACTGTATATTTATTAACACCTTAACAAATCATTAATATTTTTTCTATTGATTTTTTTTTTCAAATACCCATACTATTAATGTGCCAATTCAAAAAGCAAAATTCTCAATAGGAGATATTGTTAAACACAGACACTTTGATTTTAGGGGTGTGATATATGATGTGGACTTTGAGTTTAATAACTCTGAAGAATGGTATCAATCTATTCCTAAAAATGTTAGACCAAGAAAAGATCAGCCTTTTTATCATCTTCTTGCTGAAAATGAGGAAATAACTTA
>QCNR01000035.1 GCA_003210075.1 Pelagibacteraceae bacterium AG-426-G09 | reverse complement strand
CTAAAAATATTTCGTTTTTTACCAATTATTTTGATAATTTAAGCATTTTCTATAAAAATAATGCTTTAAATCATTTTACAAAAGATATAGAAGAATTTAAAATTTAATTATGGCTGTACCAAAACGTAAAACTACACCTTCAAGAGCTGGTAAGAGAAGATCACATATTAAGATTTCTCCAAAAAATATTGTAGAAGATAAAAAATCAGGAGAATATAGACTTTCTCATCATATAGATTTGAAAACAGGTTATTATAAAGGTAGACAAGTTTTAGACCCTAAAGAATAATATTTTATGTCAAAATCAGTTGTTATTGCAGTGGATGCAATGGGAGGTGATAATTCACCCAAAAAAATTATTTCCGGTATTTCTGCATATTTAAAAAAAAATACTGGAGTATATTTTAGAATCTTTGGAAAAAAAAATCAGATAGAACAAGAAATATCTCTAAATCAAATTAATAAAGAATATTATGAAATAATCCACTGTGACGAAGTTGTCAAAAATAATGATACCCCATTAATGGCAGCAAAAAAGAAAAATACCAGTATGTGGCAAGCTATAAATGATGTTAAAGAAAAAAGATCAAACGTTATAATATCAGCAGGTAATACTGGTGCTCTATTTGTAATATCAAAATTAACAATGAATATGATTGAAAATATTAGTAAACCAGCACTTGCAGCTTTATGGCCAAACAAAGTTGGTATGAATATTGTATTAGATTTAGGTGCAAATGTTGAATGTGACGAAAAAAATTTTGAAGATTTTGCACTAATGGGTGCTGCTTTACATAATGCCTTATTTCCTAATGATAATTCAAAAGTTGCATTATTAAATATTGGATCTGAAGAAATAAAAGGACATGAAACAATTAAAAAAGCTTATCATGCTATGGAACATAAAAAAAACAATCTCTATGAATTTTGTGGATATATTGAAGGCAATCATATTATGGATGGAGTGGTTAATGTAATAGTAACAGACGGTTTCACTGGTAATATTGCTTTAAAAACTGCAGAAGGTACTGCAAACTTTATTTCTACGGAATTAAAAAAAGCTTTGTCAAAAGGTATAATTGCTAAATTTTCAAGTTTAATAAATTTAATTAATTTAAAAAAATTTAAGAAAAGGTTAGACCCAAGATTATATAATGGTGCAATTTTATTAGGATTAGAATCACCTGTAATTAAAAGTCATGGTTCGACCGATTTTGTAGGTTTTGCTAATTCATTAGATGTGTGTGTTAAAACTGTAGATGGTAAATTAATTGAAAGAATTACAAAAAATATTATTACATAATGAGACAAAATTTAACTAAAAAGGAAATAGTTAACTCAATTTATATGCAACTAGGTTTTTCAAAAAAATTAATTGAAAATCTCCTAGAAGACATATTTGAAGTGTTGTTTGATAGTTTAAAACAAAAAGGAAAAGTAAAAATTTCTAACTTTGGTACTTTTATATTAAGGCATAAAAAATCAAGAATAGGTAGAAATCCCAAAACAAAAAAAGAAACCTTGATTTCTGAAAGAAATGTAATTTTATTTAAACCATCAAAATATTTCAAAAATAAAATCAACAATGTCGAGTAAATTTCATACAGCTTATAAAACTATTGGTGAAGTTGTTAAAATATTAAATGAAACAGAACCAAAAAAAATTATAATTAATGCTCACACAATAAGGTATTGGGAAACACAATTTTCAAAACTTAAACCTAAAATCTTTAATGGAAGAAGGTATTATGATTATAGTCTAATAGAAATATTAAAATTTATAAAGTTTTTGTTAAAATCTGAAGGAATAACAATTGAAGGTGTAAAAAAGCATTTAAATCAAAAAAAATCTAATCTTGACGATTCTGTATTTAACTCTATAAGAACAAATTATTTAAAAAACAAACTAAGTGATATAAAAAAAATAATTAAAGATTTAAAAAAATAATATGGCTAAAAAATCTTTTGTTAAAATAAGAATGGTACCTGAGTCTAAGCCTGATAGTCCATTCTTTTATTATTTAAAAAAACCAGCTGGCGGTGAAAAAGCTAAAGTAAAATTATCTGCTAAAAAATATAATCCTAGTACTAGGAAACATGAATTGTTTGTTGAAAAGAAACTTCCACCACACAGCAAATAATTATTTTTTTCTAAAGTTTCTTCTTTCATAATCAATATA
>QCNR01000034.1 GCA_003210075.1 Pelagibacteraceae bacterium AG-426-G09 | reverse complement strand
CACAGTTATGAGCAAATTGCATAGCTGTTATCATTATAATCTTGTTCTTATTATTGTAGTTTTTGATATTCACTTGAAGAATTTACACAGGAGAAAAAATGAGTGCAAGTGATGTTTTAAAATTGATGAAAGATAAAGAAATTGAGTACGTAGATTTAAGGTTTACGGATCCAAGAGGAAAACTTCAACATTTAACAATGGATTCAACGGTGGTTGATGAGGGTATGTTAAATGATGGTGTGTTTTTTGATGGTTCATCAATTGCTGGGTGGAAGGCAATAAACGAGTCTGATATGATCTTAAAACCTGATCTTAACAGAAAGGTCGTTGATCCATTTACTTCTCATAACACGCTTGTTTTATTTTGTGATATTTTAGATGCAGTTAAAAAAGATCCATATGAAAGAGATCCTAGAGGAATTGCAAAAAAAGCTGAAGCTTATTTAAAAACTACTGGAGTCGGTGATAAAGCTTACTTTGGTCCTGAACCAGAGTTTTTTGTATTTGATGATGTAAGAATTAAAAACGAAATGAATGAAACTGGTTTCGTAATTGATAGTACAGAAGGCCCATATAATTCTGGAAAAAAATATGAAAATGGCAACATGGGTCATAGACCAGGTGTTAAAGGTGGATACTTCCCTGTTCCTCCTGTTGATAGCGCTCAAGACATGAGAGGTGAATTTTTAAAAGGTTTGAGAGATGTTGGTATTACAGTTGAAAAACATCACCACGAAGTTGCTCCAAGTCAACATGAATTAGGAATGTTATTTGGTACGTTAGTTAACCAAGCGGATAACGTCCAGTTATATAAATATGTAGTACAGATGGTTGCCCATTCATTTGGCAAAACAGCTACTTTCATGCCAAAACCTGTAAAGGGGGATAATGGTTCTGGAATGCATACTCACCAATCAATTTGGAAAGGTGATACTCCTGTATTTTCTGGAGATAAGTACTCTGGATTATCAGAAACAGCACTACATTATATTGGTGGAATTTTAAAACATGCAAAAGCAATTAATGCTTTTTCAAATGCTACTACAAATAGTTACAAAAGATTAATACCAGGATTTGAGGCTCCTGTTCTTTTAGCATATTCTGCAAGAAACAGATCTGCATCATGTAGAATCCCGATTACATTAAGTAAAAAGGGTGCAAGATGTGAAATAAGATTTCCAGATGCAGCAGGAAACCCATATTTGACTTTTTCCGCTATGCTAATGGCTGGTTTAGATGGAATTAAAAATAAAATTCATCCAGGTGAGTCTTTTGATAAAGATCTTTATACTTTACCAGAAGAGGAAATTAAAAATATTCCAACTGTGTGTGGTTCGCTTAGAGAAGCAATGGAAAGCCTAGATACAGATAGAGAGTTTTTGAAACAAGGAAATGTATTCACTGACGATCAAATCGATGCTTACATAGCTCTAAAATTTGAGGAAATATATAATTTGGAACACACTCCACATCCGATTGAGTTTCAGATGTATTACAGTAGCTAATTAATAAAAATAAAAATTACTTTTTATTTTTAATTAGCTGGGCATCAGCAATTTTAGATTTATTTACACCTTCTTTGATAGTGTATTCTAAAGTTCCGTTTGCACCAGCATTAACTGCTTTTCTCTGAGATCTAAATAATACTTTTTCTTTTAGATCTTGAGCAAGCTTAGCTGCATTTGATTGTAGATGTTTTAAGTCTCTCATGATTCATTAAAGATAACATAGATATGCATTTGACGCAATGCAGATATGCATTAAACTAATACTAGATTTTGAAAGACTCCCCACATCCACATCTCTCAGTCTCATTTGGATTTTTAAATACAAATGATGATGAAAATTCCTCAGTTTTATAGTCCATTTCTGTTCCTAGTAAGTACATAACAGCGCCAGCATCAATAAATACTTTTACACCTTTGTCTTCAATCACTTCATCGTTTGGATTTAAATTTTTTGCATATTCCATAATGTAAGACATGCCAGCACAACCACCAGCCTTTACTCCGATTCTAACTCCAATAGAGTCTTTTTGAGCTTCAGACATTATATCTTTAATTTTGTTAGCCGCATTATCACTGAGTTTTATTATTGGGTTTGTCATAAGTTTAATTCAAGTTTTGCTGCCTCCGACATCATTGATTTATCCCAAGGTGGATCCCATACTAAATCAAGATCAACATCAGTTACGTCTTTAATCTCTTTAATACTATTTTTTACTTCGTTAGGCAAACTTTCAGCTACTGGACAATTAGGAGTGGTTAAGGTCATTTTAATATAAACTTTATTATCTTTATCTACTGTAACATCATATATTAATCCCAAT
>QCNR01000033.1 GCA_003210075.1 Pelagibacteraceae bacterium AG-426-G09 | reverse complement strand
TTTTTATACATTAAAGGTTGTGTGAAGGAAGGCTCATCGCCTTCATTGTGGCCAAATCTTCTATAACAAATTAAATCTATTACAACGTCGCGATTAAATTGTAGTCTAAATTCTGTTGCTATTCTTGCACAATATACAACTGCCTCTGGATCATCTGCATTTACATGTAATATCGGTGCCTCAACCATTTTAGCAACATCTGATGGGTAAGGTGAAGATCTTGCAAAACGAGGGCTTGTAGTAAATCCAATTTGATTATTAACAATTATATGAATAGTTCCACCAGTATTGTGACCTGGTAGACCTGACATTGCAAAACATTCTGCAACAATCCCTTGTCCAGCAAATGCAGCGTCTCCGTGCAATAAAATAGGTATTACTTTTTTTCTCTTTATATCTTTATGAAAAAATTGCTTTGCCCTAGTTTGCCCTAAAACCACTGGATTAACAGCTTCTAAGTGAGACGGATTATCAGTCAAACTTATATGAACAGAATTACCATCAAATTCTCTGTCTGAAGAAGCTCCTAAATGATATTTTACATCTCCAGTACTATCTTTTGATATATCTCCATATTCACCAGCAAACTCATTGAATATTCTTTTGTAAGATTTTTGTAAAAGATTTGCTAAAACATTTAATCTACCTCTATGTGGCATTCCAATTTTTAATTCTTTAACTGCATACTGACCACCAATCTTTATAATTTGTTCCAAAGCTGGAATTAATGACTCTCCACCATCTAAACCAAATCTTTTAGTGCCAACATATTTTTTAGCTAGATATTTTTCAAAACCCTCTGCTTGGATCAACTTATTTAAAATTGCAATTTTTCCATTTTTAGTGAATGAAATTCCTTTTTCATCTAATTCGATTCTATCTCTAAACCATTTTCTCTCTTTAGGATCAGACAGATGCATAAATTCATATCCAATTGATCCGCAATAGGTTTTTCTTAAAAATGATAATATTTCTTTAATCGATGAATAATTTTTATTAATTGTTCCATTTAAAAAAATTGGCTTGTCATAATTTTCTTTTTTAAAACCATAATAATCTGGGTGAAGTTCATCTAAATATTCTGTTTTGGATAGACCTAAAGGATCAAGCTTTGCTAATAAATGTCCTCTAATTCTGTAAGCTCTTATTAACGCAATTGCTTTTATTGATTCATTATTCGACTCTTTAAAATCATTTGTATTTTTAATTTCTTTTCTTCTAAAACTTAAATTTTCCAATTGCTCAGAATAAATATTAGATTTTTTACCCCATGAAGGACCTTCTAATTCTTTAATTGCAACAGAGGTATCTTCTTTCAAATTATCAAAATAGTTTTTCCATTCACTAGTAAGATTTGGATCATTATTGATATACTTTAGATACATTTGTTCTATGAAAGCACTGTTAGACTTACTTAAAAAGGAAGTCTCCTCAAGTTTTCGATTACTGGAAATGCTCATTTTCAATTATTATATTGAGGATATATATATTTTTCAATTAGACAATTTGTTTAGAAGTGTTTTTCCTATTTCTGCAGGAGATTTTGCTATTATTATTCCTGCATCTTCCATTGTTTGTATTTTTTCTATCGCACCACCTTTTCCTCCAGAAATTATAGCACCTGCGTGCCCCATTCTTCTTCCGGGTGGAGCTGTTACACCAGCTATAAAACCAACCATTGGTTTTTTAATTTTATGTTTTTTAACAAATTCAGATGCCTCTTCCTCTGCTGATCCACCAATTTCACCTATCATTAAAATAGACTCTGTTTCAGGGTCATTCAAAAATAAGTCTAAACAATCTATAAAGTTAGTTCCATTTATTGGATCACCTCCAATACCTATACAAGTAGATTGTCCCAAACCGTTTTTTGTTGTTTGAGCTACAGCTTCATAAGTCAAAGTTCCAGATCTAGAAACTATACCTACTGACCCTTTTTTGTGTATATTGCCAGGCATTATTCCAATTTTACATTCATCAGGTGTAATAATTCCAGGACAGTTTGGTCCTATTAAACGTGAATTTGACCTGGATAGTTTCTGCTTTACCTTAAGCATGTCTAAAATTGGTATTCCCTCGGTTATGCAAACAATTAATTCAATTGAAGCGTCAATTGCTTCAATGATAGCAGCTGCTGCGAATTTTGCTGGAACATAAATCATAGTAGCAGTAGCCCCAGTTTCATTTTTTGCTTCTTGTACTGTATTAAATACTGGTCTTTCTAAATGTATTTGACCTCCTTTTTTTGGAGTAACTCCACCTACAAGATTAGTTCCATATTTAATAGATTGTTCAGAATGAAAGGTGCCATGCGAACCAGTAAATCCTTGGCATATTACTTTTGTATCTTTGTTGACTAAAACTGACATTATTTAATTTCCTTTACGATTTTTTGTGCTGCATCAGATAAGTCTGAAGCTGAAATTATTTCTAACCCAGAATTATCCAAAATTTTTTTTCCTTCTAAATAATTTGTACCAGCTAACCTAACGACTAGCGGTACATTAATTTTAATTTCTTTCGCTGCGTCAACAACTCCTTGGGCAAGGACATCACATCTCATAATCCCA
>QCNR01000032.1 GCA_003210075.1 Pelagibacteraceae bacterium AG-426-G09 | reverse complement strand
AGGGTGTTTTCCCACAATAAAATATGACGATTTATTCATTTTACCCTTGTTTTTATACGTTTTTTGGTAAATTTTACCATAAATTCTAATATTGCAATTATAAGATAAAAATATATAAACCGCCTGTTGTTTAGGCTTTATTAAACATGTGGACACTCTTCCTAATATATTTGGAGGGGTACCAAAGCGGTCAAATGGGGCGGGCTGTAAACCCGTTGACTTCGGTCTTCGAAGGTTCGAATCCTTCCCCCTCCACCATTTAATATTGTTTAAACAGGAGTGAACACTTGGGTTTGCGGGTGTAGTTCAGTGGTAGAACACTAGCCTTCCAAGCTGGTTGCGTGGGTTCGATTCCCATCACCCGCTCCAAATGTAAATTAAAATTATAAGTGAGGTAAAAAATATAATGTCTAAAGAAAAGTTTAATAGATCGAAGCCACATTGTAATATTGGAACAATTGGCCATGTCGACCACGGTAAAACAACTCTTACAGCTGCAATAACAAAAGTATTGTCAGAAACTGGTGGAGCGCAATTTACTGCATATGATCAAATTGATAAGGCACCAGAAGAAAAAGAGAGAGGTATTACTATTTCTACAGCTCACGTTGAGTATGAGACTGAAAAAAGACATTATGCTCACGTAGACTGTCCTGGTCATGCTGACTATGTAAAAAATATGATTACTGGTGCAGCACAAATGGACGGAGCAATATTAGTTGTAAATGCTGCAGATGGTCCGATGCCACAAACAAAAGAACATATTCTTCTTGCAAGACAAGTTGGAGTACCGGCGATTGTAGTATTTTTAAATAAGGTTGACCAAGTTGATGATAAAGAAATGATAGATTTGGTAGAGGAGGAAATAAAAGAACTTCTAACATCATATAAATTTCCTGGTGATAAAACACCGATCATAAAAGGTTCAGCATTAGCTGCAGTTGAAGGCAAAGATGAAGCTATTGGTAAAAATGCTATCATGGAACTAATGAAAGCTGTTGATGATTTTATCCCACAACCAGACAGACCAAAAGATAAACCATTCTTAATGCCTGTAGAGGATGTATTTTCTATATCTGGAAGAGGAACAGTAGTAACTGGAAGAGTTGAACAAGGAGTTGTTAAAACTGGTGAAGAAATAGAAATAGTTGGAATTAGAGAGACAAAAAAATCTGTTTGTACTGGTGTTGAGATGTTTAGAAAAATTTTAGATACTGGTGAGGCAGGTGATAATATCGGAGCTTTGTTAAGAGGTGTTGAAAGAACAGATGTTGAAAGAGGACAAGTACTTTGCAAACCTGGTTCTGTTACACCACACACTAAATTTGAAGCTCAAGCCTATGTACTAAAAAAAGAGGAGGGTGGAAGACATACTCCATTCTTTACTAAGTACAGACCTCAATTTTATTTTAGGACCACAGATGTAACCGGTGAAGTTGAATTACCAGCTGGTACAGAGATGGTAATGCCAGGTGATGATGCTAAATTTACTGTTAAACTAATTACACCGATTGCAATGAGTGAAAAATTGAATTTTGCAATAAGAGAGGGTGGAAGAACAGTAGGTGCTGGAGTAGTAACTAAAATAATAGAGTAAAACTCCATAGGAGTGTAGCTCAATTGGTAGAGCGCCGGTCTCCAAAACCGGAGGTTGGGGGTTCGATTCCCTCCGCTCCTGCCATATTATTAAAGGTAATTATGAAAAACCCATTAAAATTTTTTCAAGAAGTTAAAAATGAAGCTTTTAAAGTAACATGGCCAACTTCTAAAGAAACAGTTCAAGGCTCGTTAATGGTTGCTGCAATGGCAATTATTGCGTCTTTATTTTTTCTGTTATTAGATCAAATTTTAAAGTTTTTATTAGAAATAGTCCTTAAAGTGAGTTTTTAATGTCTAATTGGTTTATAGTTCAGTCCCATTCAAGTTTTGAAAATAAAGTAGCTCAACAAATTAAAGATGAGGCTGATAAGTCAAAAGTATCTGATAAAATAGAGGAAATTATTGTACCTACCCACGATGTAACAGAGGTAAGAAGAGGAAAAAGAATTCAAAGAAAGAAAAAATTCTTTCCCGGGTATGTTTTAATTAAATGTGAAATGAATGATAATATTTATCACATGATTAAAAATTTAAAGAAGGTTAGTGGTTTTTTAGGCTCTAAGGGAGTGCCTGTACCAGTTTCAGATAAAGAAATAGAAAAGATATTAGGAGAAATAAAAGATGGTGTAGTTCAACCAAAATCTGGTATAGATTACGCGATTGGTGAAAAAGTTCAGGTAATAGATGGACCATTTGCTTCTTTTAGTGGTCTCGTTGAAGAAATAGACGAGGATAAATCTAAACTGAAAGTTTCTGTTTCAATCTTTGGTAGACCAACTCCAGTTGAATTAGAATTTAACCAAGTAGAAAAGGCAAGTTAATGGCAAAAAAAGAAATTACAGGTTATGTAAAGTTACAGATTAAAGGAGGCCAAGCTAATCCAGCACCTCCAGTAGGTCCTGCTTTAGGACAAAGAGGCATAAATATCATGGATTTTTGTAAGGCGTTTAATGAAAAAACAAAAGGATTAATGGGAAAACCTGTTCCAGTTATCATTA
>QCNR01000031.1 GCA_003210075.1 Pelagibacteraceae bacterium AG-426-G09 | reverse complement strand
GAAATCGGGTGTATAGAATTAAAAGATTTAATTCCAACCAAAAATAGATTTCATTGTTATCTTAACCCTGAGCGAAAAGTATCGGAACAAGCATTTAAGGTCCATGGGTATACAGATGAATTTTTATCAAAGCAAAAAAAATTTAATGAAATAGTTGATGATTTTCTCGAATTTATATATGGCAAAAGATTGGTAATACATAATGCAGAGTTCGATCTTTCTCATTTAAATAATGAGTTAAATTTATTAGGGAAAAATAAAATTAAAGAGGAGATAGTGGATACCTTGCAAATTGCTAGAGATAAGTTTCCGGGATCAGGTATAAGTTTAGATGCATTGTGTAAAAGATATAATATTGACAATTCTAGAAGAGCAAAACATAACGCAGTAATTGACTGTGAACTTCTTTCTAAAGTTTATATTAATTTATTAGATCAAAAAGAACCAAGGTTTAATTTAAATGTAGAAAAAGATTTTAATGAGGAGACTATAAATAATTCCAAAATTAAATACTCAAAAAAAATAATTAAACCTACCGATAAAGAACTTAAGCTGCATAATGATTTTTTAAAAAGAGAGATTAAAAAAAATTATTTTAATTAAATTTATCGCTGTATAGCTTTTCAAAATCTACTCTTTTTTCAAATTTCAATTCAGGATAACCTGCACTCTTAATTAAATCTAAAAAAATTTTTTCTATTTTTGGATAAATTATTTTCTGTAAATCGCAAAGTATTATTTTTCCCACATCTTTTTTGTGGTTTACTGAATTAGTTAACGTTATAACTGTAGCATATTTTATATCAAAGAAAGCTTTTTCAGTACTATCCTTTTTATCTTGTAAAGTTAATTTAGTTGTTACTTCTAGCGCCTTGTTTTTCAGAACTATAGATGAAATATCTATATCCATAATATAATTTGACAAATTTTCTCTAACAAAGGTCAATGTTGATATGCTGGGCGTTTCTATTGAAAGATCTTTAATATATTCTAAAATAATTTTAAAATTTTCTTTTTGATTTTCACTCATCTAAATCTTTATATTCACCTTCAATATATTCTTTGTTTTTAATATTATCTTTTTTATGTTTATTAGAAAATAATTTAAAAATTAATTTCCTCGTAGGTGGAAATATAATCAAAAAACCGAAAAAATCTGTTGCAAAACCAGGTAAAATTAAAAATATTGCACCTATACCTATCAATGCACCAGATATTAATTCATAAGCGGGCATTTCATTTTTAATCATTTTCCTTAATCCATGATTTAAAGTATTTAAACCTTCTGCTCTTGCATAATAAATTCCAACAATTGCGGTAAAGAATATAAGTAAAACAGTATTTAAGGCTCCAATTGAAGCCCCAACCTTTATAAATAGATAAATTTCTGCAGCAGGAATTAATATAATTGCTAATAAAAGTGAGTTCATTTGTCTTTTATTTATTAAATTTAGGTCATTGAAAAAGACCTATATAGTAAATATTATAAATATATAAAAATTACAATGAATTATAGTTTTGAATATATAGACATCATTTTACTTGCAATGATCGCTGGTTTCATTTTTCTAAGATTAAGAGGAATATTGGGGAAAAAAACTGGACATGAAGAGGATATGTCATCGAGCTTTGCACATGATTTTGATTTTAAAAAAACAGCAATCAAAAAAGAGGTATATAAGTTTGATGATGATGCAAAAAAAGAATTTTTAAAAGGTGCACAAATTGCTTATGAAACGATAATAACTTCTTTTGCCACTGGTAAAATTAGAAAAATTAAATCTTTATTAAATAGTGAAGTTTATAATTCATTTAACGAAGCACTAAAGGAAAGATCTACTAAAGAACTTAAAAATGAAACTACTTTTATAGGAATTAATTCAGCAGAGATTAAAGATCATAAACAAAATAATGATTTTTTAGAAGTCAGTGTTAACTTTATAAGTGAAATAATTACGTGTATAAAAGACAAAGAAAATAAAATTGTTTCTGGTGATCCACAAAAAATAAAAAAAGTAAACGATACATGGAAGTTTTCTAGGAATATTAGATCACCAAACCCTAACTGGCAATTAATTGAAACTGAAGTTTAGTTGAAAAAGAAAATATCAGAAAAAGATCAAGAAGATTGGAAAAAGTTTACAGAATCAAACGAAAAAATTTTCGATAAAGATCAACAATCTTTCAAAAAAAAATTTTCACAACTAGAACGATCTATAGATTTACACGGCTATACTTTAGATGATGCAAACATAGAAATTGAAAAATTTATTAATAAATGTTTTGAAGAAGGGGTTAATAAAATAAGTATTATTACCGGTAAGGGCACTAGATCAAACAATATTAATGATCCTTACATATCTAAAGATTTAAGTTTACTAAAACATTCTGTACCAAATTATATTAAGAATAAAAAAAATTTAATAAATAAAATTTCAAAAATTGATTTTGAATCTATTGAAAATCCTTCAAAAGGAAGCTTTGATATCATTCTAAGAAAAAAAAATGGTTAATAAAATTTCAAGAAAATTAAAGGCTCGAATTCGAAAGGGAAAAAAAGACCTAGATATAAATATTAAGAATTTTTTTGAATGGATTAAAGGTGCAGAAATAATTGAACTAAAAGAATGCGAAATTAAAAAAGATCCAGTCAGACCCGAGTTAGACAACGTATTTAGAACAAGTTATGGAAGAAAAATTTATGGAGTTAAATATAAAAATGAAATTCATGCTGTTATGTGTTTCGCATTTACAAATCAAATACCTAAAACGGTACATGAATTAGACCTTTTTAGCAGAGATGCTTTTTTGCAAAGCGCAACACGTGATCAAAACGTCGGAAAAATTGCTATTGCTTATACTGTGTGGTCTAACAAAAAAGGTGGTGGAAAACTAATAGTTAAAGAAGTTTATAAAATGATAAAAAAATCAAATCATTTGAATAGACTGGTTACACTCTCACCTTTAACGGATATGGCAAGAAACTTTCACCTAAAGAATGGAGCTGAAGAGATACAAGTAAATGAAGAAACTCAAAATTTTGAGTATAAAATTATAAAATAAATTTAGAAAGATCAGTATCTTTAACTAATTCACCTAAATGTTTTTTAATATAATTAGAGTCGATTGTTATAATTTCGCCTGATTTATCCGAAGCTGTAAAACTAATTTCATCTAATACTCTTTCGATTATTGTATGAAGTCTTCTAGCACCAATATTTTCTACCGTATTGTTTACTTCGCTCGCAATACTTGCTATTAAATCAATACCATCTTCACTAAAGTTAAGATCTACATTCTCAGTTTTTAATAATGCTTTATACTGTTTGATTAAACTGTTATCTGGTTCCTTCAGAATTCTTTTAAAGTCCTCACTATTTAAAGCGTCTAATTCTACTCTTATAGGTAGTCTTCCTTGTAGTTCTGGTAATAAGTCAGATGGTTTTGCAAGTTGAAATGCACCAGAAGCAATAAACAATATGTGATCTGTTTTAATTGGACCATACTTTGTGTTAACAGTTGT
>QCNR01000030.1 GCA_003210075.1 Pelagibacteraceae bacterium AG-426-G09 | reverse complement strand
GATACTAAGGCTTCAGGATTATATATGATTTGTACCTTGTCAAAGCATGAAGCTGAAAAAGATGGTTTTACAGACTCTTTAATGCTTGATCATGAGGGTAACGTTGCTGAAGCAACAGGAGCCAATATTTTTTTTAAAGATAAACAGGGCAACTTACATACACCGATCCCTGACAGTTTTTTAGATGGTATAACTAGAAGGACAGTAATTGATATTGCAAAATCAAAAAATATTAAAGTTTTAGAGAGAAAAATATCTCCAGATGAGCTTGATAATTTTGAGGGATGTTTCCTTACAGGTACTGCGGCTGAGGTTACCCCAGTTTCTCAAATACAAAATTTTAAATTTAAAGTCTGCAACACAATTGTTGATTTATCCGAAAGTTACCAGTCTGTAGTTAGAAAAAAAGCAGCCGCTTAATTTAGGATTTATTATCTTCTGAAATAGCATGATCAATACCTTTTCTTAAGTAATCATAGCCAGTATATAAAGTTAAAAATGCTGACAACCATAACAAAATTATTCCTATTGTTTGAGCATTGTAATCTTGAAAATTAATTATTTTATTCCCTGTTTCACCTGTTAGAAGTATAGAAATAGCGACCATTTGTAATACAGTTTTTAATTTAGCTAAATTTGAGACAGGAAGTTTAATTCTTCCTTTTGCCAAAAATTCTCTTAATCCTGAAATTAAAATCTCTCTAGTTAGTATAATTATTGCCGCAATTACCTCATAATTTTTAATAGTATTATCCATAACAAGCAAAATCAGAGCTGTAGCAACAATGATTTTATCAGCTATTGGATCTAAAAGTTCTCCAAGTTTAGATTCTTCCTTGTACATTCTTGCAAGCAAACCATCTAAAAAATCCGTGAATGATGCTATCAAAAAAAGTATAAATGGAATTAAATCGCCATAAAAACCAGGCAGATAGTATGCAATCACAAAAATTGGAACTATTACTATTCTTCCTATAGTAAGATAATTTGGAATTTTAATTTTCATTCGTGGAAAAAATTATATATTTTTTTTGCAACTTTTTCCTCTACTCCTTCAACTGATTTTATCTCATCTAAACTAGCAGATTCTACTGCTCTAGCTGATCCAAAATGGTTTAAAAGCGATCTTTTTCTTACAGAACCAATCCCATCTATTTGGTCCAAAAGAGACTTGCTAATACCTTTTTTTCTTTTAGCTCTATGTGCACTGATGGCAAACCTGTGAGCTTCATCTCTTATTCTTTGAAGAAAAAATAGAGTAGGGTCATTCTTTTCAAATTTAAATTCTTTACCATTATGGAAAAATGTTTCATTTCCACTATTTCTAAATTTACCCTTAGCAATAGCGATTATAGGAATATCATGAAGTCCAAGTTCATTCATTGTTTCTCTAGCAACAGAATATTGACCCTTTCCTCCATCAACCAAAACTAAATCAGGCATAGTCAGATAATTATCCTTTTCTTGTACAGCTCTTTTAAATCTTCTATTAAGCACTTCTTTAATCATCCCATAATCATCTTGTTCATTTTTTTCCAGTTTAATATTAAATTTCCTATATCTTTTTTTAATAAAACCCTCTTCTCCATAAGTAATTAAAGCACCAACACTATTACTGCCCTGGTTATGACTGTTATCGTAAACTTCAACTAAATTTATAATACCTTCCAAATCAAACTTTTTGGTTACCTCTTCAAAAAGCTCTTTGTTATTTTGACTTTCATAAAGTTTTCTATTTAAACTATCTTTAGCATTTTTAATTGCTTGATTAATTACATTCAGCTTAGATCCTTTTTTTGCAACTGAAATATTTATTTGTTTTCCCTCTTTCTTTGAAAGGGCTTTTTCAATTAATTCTTTTTCTTTTATTTCTTCATTAATTATAATTGAACTTGGAACACTTTTATTTTCATAAAATTGAGATACAAAAGAGTTTATTATCTCATTTAAATTTTCATCTGGATCATGTTTTGGGAAAAAAGCTTGATTGCCCCAATTTTGCTTGGATCTGTAGAAAAAACTTGAATACATGTTTTTCCAGATTCTTTATATCCAGCAATCACATCTGCCTCAACAAGGTTTGCTTCATTAATTCTTTGTGAAGATTGAATTATATTAAGTGATTTAATTCTATCTCTTAAAATTGCTGCTTTTTCGAAATCCAGGTCTTCGCTTGATTTCTCCATTTGAGCGGAAAGGTTCTTTTGTATTTTTCTAGATTTTCCAGATACAAATTCTATAGCATCTTCAACAGATTTTTTATAATCATCTTTTTTTACATAACCAACACATGGACCCGAACATCTTTTGATTTGGTATAATATACATGGTCTCTCCCTATTTTTGAAAACAGTGTCATCACAAACTCTTAATTGAAATATTTTTTGGATCATTTTAATTGTCCAATTAGCTGATCCTGCAGATGCAAAAGGTCCAAAGAAAAAACCTTCTCTATTTTTTTTACCTCTATGTCTTTTTATTTGAGGCCACTTATCTTTATTTCCAATAAAAATAAATGGAAAAGATTTATCATCTCTTAATAAAATATTAAATCTTGGTTTATATTTTTTAATTAAATTTGCCTCTAAAAGTAAAGCTTCACTTTCATTTGACGTAGTAGTTATTTCAAGCCTAGTTGTTTGAGATAACATTCTCTCTGTTCTAATTATATGGTTTTTTTCTGATACATAACTCTTCAATCTATTAGGGAGATTTTTTGCTTTACCAACATAAAGAACTTCATTTTTGGCATTTAACATTCTGTATACTCCTGGAAGTTTAGGTACCAGTGGTATTTCTTTTTTTATTACTTCTTTTCCTAAGTCAGAGTTGACCATAACTTCTTTTTTTAGAAATTTGAATTCCAACAGATGAACAATCTTTCATAATTTCTAACTTTTCAATTCGAAGACTGATTTTATCGATTCTTTTATCTTTGAATAATTCATCGAATACATCCTCTGCCAAAGTTTCAAGAAAATTATAGTGTTTATTTTTGACTAATTTTTTAATTAATTTTACAATTTTTGCATAGTTAACTATTGATTTTAAGTCTTTGTCATTTGAAGGTTTTTTATCTTCGTAATCAATCTCTAAAGAAAATTTTACTTTTTGGGTTTTTTCTTTCTCAAAATCATAGTATCCAAGTTTTAAATCAAGAATAAGTTCTTTTATTAATACCTTCTTCTCATAATTAAATAAGCTTTTACTCTTATCAATCTTTACAATTTTAAAATTACTTTTTTTCATTCTTTAATGCTCATTATGTCCGTTGTTTGCCAGTTTAAACTTTGCCCACTATCAATAGCAATTACTTGACCAGTAATAGATCTATTTTTTATAAAAAAGTCAACTGCATTGCATATTTCTTTTACGTCCACTTGTTTTTTTAATGGTGTTGCCAAATATTGTTTTTTGAAGTGGTTTTTAGATTGTCTTTTATTTTTAATTGTAGGGCCTGGCGCTATACCATTTACTCTAATTTTTGGAGATAGGCTCATTGCACTGGTTTTAGTTAAAGTATAAAGTCCCGTTTTACTAATAGTATATGAAAAAAAAAAAGGTGTAAGTTTAAAAACTCTTTGATCGATAATATTGATTATGTTGTTATTTCCTCCTTTAACATTTTTCGCAAATTCTTTTGATAATAAAGCAGGAGTTCGCAAATTAGTTCGTAGATGTTTGCCCCAATCTTTTGTTGAAAAATTTTCTAATTTATCATTTTCAAATAAAGAGGCGTTATTAATTAGACAGTCAAAGTATTTAAGTTTAAATTTTGCAAATTTAATAATTTTGTTAACATCAGTTTCTTTACTTAAATCTCCTTTAACTAAATAGATTTTTGTACCATTTTTTTGTAAGTCTTTTTTTAAACTTTCAGCCTCTGATTTTGATTTATTGTAATGAATCAAAATTTCTTTGTTGTGACCTGACAATTTTCTTGCT
>QCNR01000029.1 GCA_003210075.1 Pelagibacteraceae bacterium AG-426-G09 | reverse complement strand
AAATATTTGCCAAATTTTTTCTCATAATAGATAATCCTTTTTTTTAAAAGTTTATCAAACAAAATTTCATTTTGTTGAAAAAAAGTTGGTATAGGCCAGTAAATTTTTTTAGTCTCTTTGAAAAATCCAAATTTTAATCTTAAAATTCTTTTTAACTCAAAAGTGTTAGAAAGTGAAATTAGAGGGATTATAAATATTCCGCTAGGTTTAAGATTGACATTTATTTTTTTTAATATCTTTTTTACATTTTTTAAACCATCTAAACCACAGTTAGAAGCTACACCTTTATACCAAGGACTTTTTTCTGCAACTATTTGACTTAAACTAGAAACATCCGAAATTATAATATCAAATTTTTTATTCTGCCATGGTGCTAATAAATTACCAGTTCTGTAAAAAACTTGGTTATAATTTATTTTTTTTTTTGCCTTTTCTATCGCAATTCTAGAAATATCGCTCAAATGGTAAAAATGATCATAATTTAAATTGTTTATTAAATAATTTGAAATATTCCCATCTCCACATCCTACCTCACATATATTTTTATTTTTCATTTTTTTTAAAACACTAAAGGCTTCTCTTTGAAGTAACTTACTAGTTAAGTTTTCTTTAAATATTCTATTCTTTTTCATCTTTATTTTTTTTAAATAAGAATATATACATAAATTACATCACAAAAAAAGTATTACATAAGTTTTTACAAATTATTGAATTAATAATGTCTATTTTTAACAATTATGAAAAATATTAAAATTTATAATTTTGCAAAAAAAATTTTTAATTACCCTAGAAGTATTACTGGAAGTGGTGTTAGAAAAACTCTTAAAGAAATAAAAAAAATTGTTCCAGAAATAAAAATTATTTCAGTAAAAAGTAATTCCAAAGTATTTGACTGGACAATACCAAAAGAATGGAATGTAAAAAAAGCGTTTATTATAGACCCTGAGGGCAAAAAGATATGTGATTTCAATGAAAATAATCTTCATTTAATGGGATACAGTACACCTGTGAATAAAATAATTTCAAAGAATGATCTAGAAAAAAATCTATATTCTTTGCCCCGACAACCAAATGCCATTCCTTATATAACATCTTATTACAAAAAGAATTGGGGATTTTCATTAACGCATAGAGAGAGAATTAAATTAAAAAAAGGAAACTATAAAATTCTAATTGATACTAATTTTAAAAATGGTGTTCTAAATTATGGTGAAATAATTATTCCAGGAAAGACTGAAAAGGAAGTTTTTTTTTCATCATATATTTGCCATCCTTCACTTGCAAATAATGAAATTTCAGGCCCAAGTCTATTAACTTTTTTAGCAGATTACATAAAAAAAATAAAAAATCGTCGGTACACTTATAGAATAATTTTTGTTCCGGAAACAATTGGATCTGTGACCTATCTAAGTAAAAATTATAAAAAAATGAAAAAAAACATAAGATATGGTTTTAATTTAAGCTGTGTAGGTGATGAGAGAGCCTATTCATTCATACCTTCAAGAAATAAAAACACATTGAGTGATAAAGTTTCTTTAAATATACTAAGCAAAAAAAAAATAATTTTTAAAGAATACAGCTGGAATTCAAGAGGTAGTGATGAACGACAATATTGCTCACCCGGAATTGACTTACCTGTTTGTTCAGTTTTAAGGTCAAAGTTTGGAGAGTATAAAGAATATCATACATCCTTAGACAAACTAGGGACTGTAGTTACTGCTAAGGGGCTTTCTCAAAGTTTTGACTTATATACTGAAATAATTAAACAAATTGAAAAAAATATTATCCCAAAAAGCAAAATACTTTGTGAACCACAAATGGGAAAAAGACAATTATATCACAGTATTTCAATTAAAAATTCGCACTCAACCAAAGATATGATGAATGTTTTGACTTATTCCGATGGAAATAACTCAATCATTGATATAGCCAATTTATGTAAATTAGATCTTAAAAAAGTGAAACATTATATTAAAATTTTAAAAAAAAATAAATTAATCGAATTTGTAGACTAATCGAAAAACTAACAGTAATAGTTCCTATCTATTTTTCCATTCCTATTATATTTAAAATTTTTTAAAAAAATAAAACTTTTTGGTTTCATATAATATGGCATACTCTTAGAAATTTTTTCAATTTCTTTTTCTGAAAATTTTTTTCTATTTTTTAAATAACAAACAAGTTTTTGAAAAGGAAATTTTTTGTCTTTTTTTATAACAACTAAACATTCATTTAATCTAAGTAATTTAATAAGAATATTTTCTATCTCCTCTAGTTCAATTCTATGCCCCATAAATTTGACCTGATTATCTGACCTCCCAATAATCAAAAAGTTTTGTTTTAATTTTCTGACTAAGTCTCCGGTTTTATAACCAACTTTTCCTCTTAATTTAAAAAATTTTTTTTTAGTTAAAATTTTATCTTTATAGTATCCGGATGACATAGACGGACCTATTAAATAAAGCTCTCCTTCATTAGGATTATCTTTCGTAGAATTTATTTTATACTCAAAATAAGAGTTTATGTTACCTACAGGGATATTTTTTAAATTGTTAATTTCGTATTTAGAAACTTTATGAGCAGAACAAATACAGGTACATTCTGTTGGTCCAGATACATTAAAAAAGTTTGTTTTTCTTAGATAAGAATGTATTTCTTTAACAGATTCAATTGGAAATCTTTCACCACCAAATATCATTTTTTCTAAACGTAAATCTTTAAAAACTCTTTTTTTATAAACAGATATTAAAAAATTTAGCAATGATGGAACACTAAACCATATTTTGCATTTAAGATTATTTATCTTCGAAATTAAACTTTCGGCATCTAATAACTCATTTTTATTAAAAGGAATCAACGTAGCTCCATTAAAAAAAGATGCATATATATCAAAAACAGAATTATCAAAATGAAGAGGATTTAAATTTGTGATTACAGTTTTTTGATTAATATCAAAAAATTTTTTCACCCAAGGAATAAAATAAGATAAATTTTTGTGAGATATCATTACACCTTTTGGATTTCCAGTCGATCCAGATGTATACATAATATATGCTGTTAAATTAGCGTCTTTAGTGAAAGTATTTTTTTTGGGTATATTTTGAATTAAGTTTACTTCTTTATCTCTTAAAACGTAAGAATTTTTAATAAATTTATTTCTTTTAAAAAGAAAAACCTTATTAGGTTTAAGATTATTTATCATTTTCCTAACTCTTAATGAATTGTCATCACTATCAAAAAAGGAGTAAGTCACACCTGTTTTCCAACAAGCCAAAATTAAAGCATATGAAAGTACATTCTTATGTGACTCTATCGCAATTATATTTTTTTTTTTGATTTTAAGATTTTTAAATAATCTAATTATTTTTTCAGAATAGTTGTTTAGCTCAGCATATGTATAGAAATTTTTTTTATCAAACTTTAAAGCAATATTGTTTTGATAAATTTTCAGATTATCTAAAAAAGATATACCCAAATTTACAAATTTTTTTTTTACCATAAAGGATAAATATATTCTTGATCGGAATTTTTTGAGTTTTTTTTATTTAAATTGGGTTTAAAAGGTCTTTGCTCAGAGTTAAAAAATTCAATAAGTTTTTGAGCATAAATTTTATTAGCTTTTTCATTAGGGTGATTATCCCAAGGCATTTTTTGCCATATATATTCATTATTATTATTTTTTTCAGCCAGATCTAATTCCGAAGCAACCCAATTGAAATTATTTTTATTTAAAAAATCATATATATTTTTGTAGTCCTCTAAGCAAATAATTACTAATTCTATATTATTTTTTTTACATAGCGATTTAAAGTCTAATAAAATTTTATTCATCGTATGTTTCTGAATGAATTTAATGCTACCAATACAAAACCTTAAAATATTTAATATTTCGAAAAAAAACTTTAATGAAATGTAATTTTTTTTACTTTCCAATCTAAATCTTGGTGCAAAATGCACAGATGCATTTTTGTAACTTAGAATACTTGGAATACCCCAGATATTATTAATTATTTTGGACCATGAGATAGAACAAGTATTTCTTCTTTCCAAATCGTTATGAATACCTAAAACAACAGTATCAAATTTAATTTTATTAATTTCTTTTTTAAATTTAATCAAACTTTGGTATGTAGAGTATCCTGGTACTGCAAAATTTAAATAATTATAATTTTGTCTTTTTGTTTTAAGTTGAGCAGCAAAAGTATCTTCTTCCTCCAATCCATGACCATATGTAATTGAACAACCAAAAAAACCTATATATTTTTCAATCTTTGAGTTTGTAAATTTTGCTACATTAGATCTTGCGCCAATATCATTTAAATAATAGTTAACAGACATTTCGTCTTCTAAATATGGAATTTTTATATTAACTTTTACATGAGAGCTTTGCTCTAATTCCCATCCAAGTTCACCATCTTTTTTTGAGTTTTGTTTGTGTCCAGTTTTAGATGTCACTG
>QCNR01000028.1 GCA_003210075.1 Pelagibacteraceae bacterium AG-426-G09 | reverse complement strand
TTCAGCGAAGTTTACACACTCCGTAATTTTTGAAATAGGAACACATACATCTGTAGAATAAACTCTTCCATTTTTAATTAAAGCTTTAACAGAGTAGTACACATCCCATCTTGCTCTCCAAAGTTTATTTCTTTCTTCTAAATCTTTGGCCCATTTAAAAGAACTCCCTTTATTCTCCTTGGATATTTCTTCTACAATTTTAATATTTTCATTATTAGAAGACTCTGAGCCATGAAATTCAAAAAATAAAGTCGGTACTGCTTCAATGTCTTTTAATTTTGAATAGTTAATACTAATCCCCATTTGATCCTTATTCAGCATTTCAATCCTTGCAATCGGAATTCCATATTGAATAACTTGCTGAGCCGTTTGAACAGCATCTTCTAAACTTGAAAAATGACATACCGCACTCATTATACTTTCTGGTATAGGAGATAATCGTAAATGAACTTCGGTTATAATGCCCAAGGTGCCTTCTGATCCAATAAATAGATTTGTTAAGTTATAACCTGCTGATGTTTTTTTTGTTCTTCCACCTGTATTTATAATATCACCATTAGGTAAAACTACTGTTAATCCTGAAATAACAGTTTTCATTGTTCCATATTTAACAGCCATTGTTCCTGAAGCAGATGTTGAAGCCATACCACCAATTGCAGCATTGGCACCAGGATCTATTGGGAAAAAAACTCCATCTTCTCTTAAATAATCATTTAATTGTTCTCTAGTTACACAAGCCTGAACTCTGCAATCAAAATCTTCAACATTAACACTTAAAATTTTGTTCATCTTTTCTAAAGAGATAGTTATACCTTTGTCATTACCTACCACATTTCCCTCTAAAGATGTGCCTGTACCAAATGGTACTACTGGAATTTTGTGTTCATTACATAATCTCAGTATCTTTGAAACCTCCTCATTTGTTTCTGGGAATACAACCGCTTTTGATAGAATTGGATCATAAGTATCTTCACCTCTTGCATAATTTGCACGAGTAGACTCCGATGTGGAGTATCTTTTATTAAGAAGGTTTTTAAGTTCTATTTGAATTTGCTCATTCATATATTTTTATATTATAAAAAATTTTATTAAAAAATATACAGCAATTAACCAAGCATTTTTTTAAGATTTTCTAATGCATTAGTAATATTATCTTGTGAGCATGCAAAACTAAATCTTACATAATCTTTGCAGGTTTTACCGAAAGCTGTTCCAGGTACTATTGCTACACCAGCTTCATGCATTGCTTTCTTACAAAATTCTTCTCCATTCATGCCTGTTTCAATTACTTTTGGAAAAGCATAAAAAGCCCCACCTGGTAAACTACATTCAACACCTGATAAACTATTTAAGCCCTCATGAATTATTTTTCTTCTTTCCGTAAAATGTTTCATCATTTCGTGAATAGAATCATCTGGTCCGTCTAGAGCTGCAATTCCTGCAAACTGGGCAGCAGCATTTACACATGATACGCTATTAATTAAAAGTTTATTCACATGTTGAACCATGTCCTTTGGCCAAAAACTCCAACCTAATCTCCATCCTGTCATCGAGTATGCTTTACTCCAGCCTTCAAGTACAATTAGTCTTTCTCTCAACTCAGGATAATTAAAAAAAGTAGGCATTTCCTTATCATCAAAAATTTGTCTACTATAAATTTCATCACTCAATATTGTTACATGTGGATGTTTTTTCAAACCCTCTGCTAATTTATCAATTTCTGGTTTTTCAACAAAACTTCCTGTTGGATTATTTGGATTTATCAAAATTAATAATCTAGTTTTATCTGTAATAAGCGAAAGAATTTTTTCTGCACTAAATTTTAAATCTTTATCTTCAGTTAAATCATATGGCACTGAAGTTGATCCAGTATAGTTGATCATTGATTCATAAATTGGGAAAGCAGGTGTAGGGTGAATTATTTCAGCCCCGGGTTCACCAAAACACTGAATGGCATAACTCATTGTAGGCTTTCCACCTGGCATAATTAAAATTCTCTCAAAGTCTACATCGGCATTATAACGTTTCTTAATCCATCTAGTTACAGCTTGTCTACACTCTGGTATACCGTTGGACATTACATATCCATGATGTCCATCATCTAAAGCTTTTTTTGCAGCTTCAACAACATGCTTAGGTGTTTTAAAATCAGGTTGACCTAAACCCATGTGGATCATTGGATGACCTTTGGCTTCTAATTTTTTTGCCTCAGCTAATACAGCAAAGGCTGACTCTGTTCCCAAATTATCTAAACTTTTTGCTAATTTCATTTTTTTCTCCAATCAATTTCTATAAATTAATTTTGAATTATTCAACTCTTTTAAATTTTTACACCCCATTAAGATCATATTTCTATTAAGCTCATCGTGCATATTTCTAAGCAAATGTTCAACACCTTCTTGACCCCCTGCGGCCAAAGAGAACAAAAACATTTTACCAAAACTGCATGCTTTTGCACCTGCGGCTATAGCTTTTAATACATGTGTTCCTCTTCTTATCCCTCCATCTAAAATAATTTCTAACTTATCACCAACTGCATCTGATATTGCTTTCACTTGATCGAATGGAGATCTTGATCCATCAAGTTGTCTTCCACCATGATTTGATATCATTACTGCTGTACATCCAATATCAATTGCTCTTTTTGCATCTTCAACGGACATAACACCTTTTAAAGCAAAAGGACCTCCCCATTTTTTGACACAGTATTCAGCATCTTTCCAATTCATAGATGGATCATACTGTTCATTAATATATTCAATTACTGATTTAGCGATGTTGGTACCTTTGTCAGTTTTTTTAGAAACATTTGATAATTCAAATTTCCTATGCGTAAAATAATTCAATACCCATTGCGGTTTGATTGCAAAATTCATCAAACTCTTCAAAGTTAATTTGGGAGGAGTAGTAAAACCTGTTCTGTGATCTCTCTCTCTGTTTCCCGCGACTAAAGTATCAACTGTTAAACACATTCCATCAAAATTTGATCTTTTACATCTATCTATTAAATCATCAGTGATTGATTTATCTTTGTGTACATAAAGTTGAAAAAGTTTAGGTCCACTAGAGATGTTGGCTATTTCTTCAATTGAGTTATTAGCCATTGTGGACATACTATAAAATGTACCAAATTTAGCTGCTGCTTTTGCAGAAGCCTTGTCTCCATCTGGATGATATAATCTTTGCATCGCTGTTGGTGACAAGAAAATTGGCATATCAATTTTCCTTCCAAATACAGTAGTTGATAAGTCAGGTTTTCCTACACTTGCTAGAATGTTTGGAACTAAATCACATTCATCGAAAGCACTTGTATTTCTTTTTAAAGTTACTTCATCATCTGATCCACCATCAATATAATGAAATATTGGTGATGGCAGTTTTTTTTTAGCTAAGTTTCTGAAATCTTCGAAGTTATAACAATTCTTGAGACGCATTTATGATCTAAATCTTAAATTACCTCTATTTAAATCACTTATTTTTTTGCATCCCATTAGTTTCATGTCGCGCTCTAACTCAGCTTTATATTGTCCTAAAGCCCTTTCAACACCCGCCTGTCCAGCGGCTGCTAATGCATATAGATATAGCCTACCGCCTGCGCACGCTTTAGCTCCAAGAGATAAGGCTTTAAGCATATGAGTTCCTCTTTGGAATCCTCCTTCACAAATAACGTCTAACTTGTCTCCAACAGCATCTACAATTTCTGCTAATTGATCAAATGGTGATCTAGATCCATCAAGTTGTCTTCCTCCATGATTTGAAACCATTATACCTGTACATCCAATGTCTACTGCTCTTTTGGCATCTTCAACACTCATAACTCCTTTGAGTGCAAAATGACCACCCCATTGAGAACACAATTTCTCTGCGTCATTCCAATTCATAGATTGATCCAGCATAGTCGAAAAATAATTACCTATTGATGTATTAGTGCTAGTACCTTCTTTAACATAATCTTGAAGATGGGGTAATTCAAACTTACCTTTTGTCAGATAATTTATTCCCCACATTGGCTTAGTCGCGAAACTAAATAAACTTGATAAAGTTAGTTTTGGAGGAGAAGTAAAACCAGTTCTCAAATCTCTTTCACGATTTCCTCCAGTAATAGTATCAACTGTTAAAGCCATAACATCAAATTTTGCAGCCTTTGCTCTCTCCAAACAAGAGTCATTTAAACCTCTATCTTTATGAAAATAAAATTGAAACATCTTTGGAGTATCAATAATGGAAGATATTTCCTCTACACTTACTGTTGCTAGAGCTGAAACACCGAACATTGTATTAAATTTTTGCGCTGCTTTACCTACTGCTCTCTCTCCATCATAATGAAACAATCTCTGTAAAGCCGTAGGCGAACAATAAAAAAGGTAGATCAATTTTTTTTCCAAAAATGGTTGTTGATAAATCTATATTTTCAACACCTCTTAAAACATTTGGAACCAAATCCACATCATTAAAGGCATTTGTATTTCTAGAATATGTAATTTCATCATCTGCAGCTCCATCGATATAGTGAAATATCGGTGAAGGTAACTTCTTCTCCGCTA
>QCNR01000027.1 GCA_003210075.1 Pelagibacteraceae bacterium AG-426-G09 | reverse complement strand
TTATTAATAAAATTTTTTTTCATTATTTTTTAATGATTATTTTTTTTAGAGATTTTTCTAATTCTTGATTTAAAATTTTAACACTTTTTGTAAAATCATTTTTTATAATGATATCTGGTTTTCGCGGAAGTTGAGCTAAAATGTCTAGTCCAACTATATTTTTTTTAAATTTCTTATAAATTTTCTTTTTTTTTTGACTTATAATATCATCTATATTTGATCTTATGTATATCTCTATATAATTCTTAATATCCTTTCTATTTTGATTTCTTACTTTATGGAACATTCCAACCACTGCAAATATAACATTTATTTTTTGATCTGTAATAAACTTACAAAACTTTGAAAATTTAAGTCCATTAGATAATCTTGATTTTTTATCAAATTTATTTAAATGGAAAATTTTTCTTAAATCATCACCAGAAAAAAGTAATGTTGGGCCGTATCTAAGTGATATTTTTTTCTTTACTAATTTTGCTATCGTTGTCTTTCCAGAACCAGATAATCCGGTTATCCAAAATAATATTCCTTTGTTGCTTGTAATTTTAATTTTCTTCATTATTAATAGTTAGATTTTTTTTATTTCTATAAACTAAAAAAACATATATTAATAATCAAATTTAAGATGTTATCAAAAAAAAAAGTTTACGTAGGTTTTGCGGCAGATATTCTTCATAAAGGACATATCAATATATTAAAAATTGCAAGCAATTTAGGTGATGTAACAGTTGGATTATTAACTGATGAAGCTATATCAACTTACAAAAATCTTCCCTACATGAATTTTAATCAAAGAAAATCAGTATTAGAAAATATAAAATTCGTAAAAAAAGTAATTCCACAAAACACACTCGATTATGTTGAAAATTTAAAAAAAATTAAGCCTGATTATGTTGTACACGGCGATGATTGGAAAAAAGGGGTTCAAAAAAACATTAGATTAAGAGTTATTAAAGTTTTAAAGAATTGGTCTGGGAAGTTGATAGAACCAAAATATACAAAAAATATTTCTTCATCTATAATTAAAAGCAATATTAAAGAAATTGCTTTTTCTGCAAGCAATAGAACATCAAGACTTAAAAGATTAATGGACGCAAAAAAAATAGTAAGATTTTTGGAAGCGCACAATGCATTGACTGGATTAATTGTCGAAAATACAAAAATATTAAAAAAAAACTTATATGAAGAATTTGATGGGATGTGGTCATCTAGTTTAACCGACTCATTAAGTAGGGGCAAACCTGATAACCAAACTGTAGATTATTCGACAAGAATTAATGGATTAAATGAAATATTAGATGTGACTAAAAAACCAGTAATATTTGATGGAGATAACGGTGGAAGATTAGAACATTTGCCTTTTTTAGTAAGAACTCTTGAGAGATTGGGAGTTTCATCCTTAATCATTGAAGATAAAAAAGGTTTAAAAAAAAACTCATTATTTAAAAAACAATCTAAATCTGATCAGGACTCAATTAAAAATTTTTCGAAAAAAATTAAAACTGCAAAAAATTCAACAATTTCTAAAGATTTCCTTATAATAGCAAGAGTTGAGTCATTTATATTAAATAAAGGATTAAAAGATGCTTTAAAAAGAGCGGAAGCGTACTCTAAATCAGGTGCGGATGCTATTTTGATTCATAGTAAAGAGAAAAACGCAAAAGAGATAATTGATTTTTCAAAAAAATTTAAAAAAAGTAAATATTTTATACCGATGGTTGCTGTTCCGTCTACGTATTCTAAAACTTACGAAAAAAATCTTTATAAAAATGGTTTTAAAATTGTAATATATGCAAATCAATTAATGAGAGCAGCTTACCCCGCCATGAAAAGAACAGCAGAAATAATTTTAAAAAGCGGTAGAGCATTTGAGTCAGAAAAAAGTATCGCAGGAATTAATCAAGTTATTAACTTAATAAAATAATGATTGCTGTTGAAAAGTTATTTAAAACATTAAATAAAAATAATATTAAATTTTTTTCTGGGGTTCCTGATAGTATTCTTAAAAATTTTTCGTTTTACCTAGAAAAAAATAAACAATATTCAAATTTTATTGCTGCGAACGAGGGATCAGCTGTTAGCATTGGTATTGGGCATTATTTAGAAACAGGGAATCTTCCTTGTATTTATTTGCAAAATTCTGGCCTTTCAAATTCAATTAATCCCTTAGCGTCTATTGCTCATAATGACGTTTATGCCATCCCTCTTTTGCTTATAATTGGATGGAGAGGTGCACCAGGAAAAAAAGATGAACCTCAACACATCGTAAAGGGGAAAATTACTACAAAAATTCTAAAACTTTTAAAAATTGAATATTGTATTCTTAATAACGATAAAGATTTAAAAAGGTTAGATGAGTTGGCAAAAAAAGCTTTAAAAAGAAGAAAGATAGTAGCATGTTTGGTAAAACAGGATGTATTAAAATATTCAAAAAAATTAAAAAATAAAAATATTATAATAAAGCATATCAATAAAAACGATTTTTTTAATTCATTCTTAAGTTTAATTTCAAAAAATTCAAACATAATCACATCTACAGGTTATACCTCTCGTAGCTTGCTAAAGTTTAGAGGTCAAAAAAAATATCAAGGTAAAGGTAAAGATTTTTATATGGTCGGAGGAATGGGTCACACATCGATGGTAAGTTTAGGTGTTGCATTAAAATCAAAAAAAAAAACATATTGTATTGACGGTGATGGATCACTATTAATGCATATGGGTTCAATGCATAATGTCGGACTTAGTAGTTTAAATAATTTTAAACACATTTTGTTTAATAATAATTGCCATGATTCGGTAGGAGGTCAAAAAACAAATACAAATTTATTAGATTTTAAAAGTATAGTTAGTGGCTTTGGTTACAAAAATTATCTTAAAATAGATAACAAAAATAATATTGAAAGAATTTTAAAAAAATTTATCAAAATAAAAGGTCCATCTTTTCTAGAGGTTATAGTAGATATTAATAGAGATAAAAATTTACCAAGACCTAAAAATTTAATATCAATTAAAAGAAAATTTATAAATGGAAATATCTAAACTTAAAGATAAAAAAATAGTAAGTATTATCAACCAAAAAAATTTTAAAAAAATAATAGTATTTGCTGGAAAACAATCATTTTATAAATCTGGTGCTAATAAAATTTTAAAATTATTCACAGAAAAAAAAAATGTAAAATTAATTTTTAAAAACAAAAATATTCCAGACTCTAATGAATTGAAAAAATTGTATATTACTTTTTCAAAGTTTAAACCTGATTTAGTTATTGCAATAGGAGGAGGTACAGTTTTAGATTATTCAAAAATCTTAAATATACTAGATGATATTGAAAATTTAGAAAAAAGAATAATAATGCAAAAAATTGTACCAAAAAAAAAAAATTATTTCCTTTTAGCATTACCAACCACTGCTGGGTCTGGTGCTGAGGTTACATCTAATGCAGTTATATATGTTAATAAAGTGAAGTTTTCAATTGAAGGGGAAAAACTGATTCCTGATCAGTTTATACTAGTTTCTGAATTTGTTATCAAAAACCCAAAAAAAATAAAATCAAGCTCCGGATTTGATGCTATATCACAAGCAATAGAGTCTGTGTTATCGCTTAAGTCCTCAAAAAAAAGTGTTAATTTTGCATTAGCTTCATTGGAACTTTCCCTTGGAAATTATTTAAAATATTTAGATAAACCTACAGAGCAAAATTCATCACTTATGTTACTTGCATCTAATTTATCTGGTAAAGCAATTAGTATTTCAAAAACTATAGCTCCTCATGCAGTTTCTTATCCTTTTACCTCTTATTTCAATGTAAGCCATGGTCATGCAGTATCTTTAACTTTAAATGATTTTCTAAAGTTTAATTATTTTAATCAAAAAATTTCTCAATCAAGTTTTAATTTAAATGAAAGATATAAGTTATTATTTAAAAAATTTAAGGTTAAGAACATTAATGAATTGGATTTATACCTTAAAGATATCAAAAAAAAGGCAAATTTGGAGGATAATTTTAATAATCTTGGAATTAACTTGGATAAAGATATTGAAAAAATATTAGACGGTTTAAACGAACAACGATTAAAAAATAATCCAATTAAAATTAATAAAAAAGATATAAAAGAAATATTATTAAAGAAGGCTCAAATTAATCCATGAAATTCAAAAATAGTTTAAAAAGCTTTTTTGACTCAAATTTAGTTAAAAAAATCAAAAAAGTAGAAAATACTTTGAAAATTAAGATCTATCCAAAATATTTTTCAAATAAAGGAGTCAAATCAATATATACAAATTTTATAACTAAGTTAATTTTAAAAGAAAAACTAAGAGAATATCAAAATTACTTAAAGAGAGAATTACTTGATAAGTCAAATGTTAATCTGCTTATTTCTTTGCCAAAATCAGGAAGTATGGCTACTAGATTGATGATAAATAGCTATTTTGAAATTTATTATAAAATAGGTAATGGAATACCAAAATATGACAGCATAAATCACAAATGGATGTTTGCGCTGAGCAATATTTTTAGTGCGGATATATATAATAATTTAAATCTAAATAAGCCCTTAAATAATTATGAAAACTATTTAAGTAATGACGAATATGATAAAAAAAAAATTTTTTTTTCTAGATACCCACTTTCTAACATAGATATAATTAATTTAAGTTCCTCTAAACCAGTAATAATTATAAGAGATCCAATTGAACAAATTGCTTCTTATTGTTCAAGATTTAATTTGGATAATTTAGATAAAATTTTATTAAAAGCATGCAAAAATTATATAAATTTTTGTGAATTTTGGTCAGAGCATATGAAAAAAATTGATCAGAAAAAATATCTAGTTATAAAATATGATGAAATTAATACCGATCCAGCTCAAACTCTAAAAAAAATACTAATGTTCTTTAGTTATGAAATTAATGAAGATATGATTAAAACCTGCGCAGAAATACATACTAAAAACCAAACACTAAAAAGTTTAGACAAAATAAAATTAAAAAAAAGTAGATTTACTGATTTAGATAAAAAGAAACAATTAATTTCATTAGT
>QCNR01000026.1 GCA_003210075.1 Pelagibacteraceae bacterium AG-426-G09 | reverse complement strand
TTTTTCTTATTTTTATTTATATATTAAACACACTGTAGGAAATGACTCCACAATTTCAGAATGGCTAATTAATTACGAAGGTGGTTTTACAAAAAGAGGATTAATTGGCCAATTGGCAATTTTTAAATCAAGATTTTTTGATATAGATTTGAGATGGTCAATTTATTTACTGCAATGTTTATCCTGCACAATTTACTTTTTATTATTATATTTATTAATAAGAAATATTGAAACAAATAGAGTAATTAACTTAGCAATATTTACTCCTATATTTATTTTATACCCCATAGCTGAAATAGAAGTATTGGCACGTAAAGAGATAATAGTTTTTTCACTATTTATTGTTTATCTTTTAATACCAAGAATAAACAAATTTAAAAACTTATCATTAATTATTTTCTTAATTTTAGCAATTCTTGTATGGGAGCCAATAATTTTTTTCTTTCCGCTTATTTTTATTTTTGAAATAATTGAAAATAATATTAATAAGATTGATAAAGAATTTTTTAAACGTATTTTATTTTTTATACCTAGTATAATTGTTGCTTTAAATTTTATATTTAATCCTTTAACTATCGAAGAATATGAAAATATGTCATCAGTGCTTAAAAATGAATTTGGAGAGATTTGTTATATGTCATGTGGGTTACTATCGTCAAAATCAACAATACTGCAACAATTCGAGGGTAATTTTGGAAAATATTCATTTGAGGTTTTCCTAAGATATTTTTTGATAATATTATTTGGATTTTTTCCAATTTTTATTCTTTTAAAAAATTCTTATTTAGAAAATAAAAACTTATTTTTTTTAAAAAATTTTAACAATTTAGTTTATCCAATTTTATTTTGTTTTTTGCCGGTAATTTTGCTTTTTGCAATGGGCTATGATTGGGGTAGATGGGTAAATGTTTCTTACGTAATGTTAGCTTTAATATATTTTTATCTTTATAAAAAAAATACTTTGAAATTAAATTTCCAAAATTTAGAAAAAAATTTTATTTATAAATTAAAAGGAAAAATATTTATTTTTTTCTTTATTATTTATTGTTTTGGATGGAATCCCAAAACTGTAATTACTGGGGATGTAGCATCTTTCCCAGGATATAGAATTCCCTATAAAGCTGTAAAAATTTTAATTAATGATTAAAATAAAATGAAAAAAACAAACCTTCCTTCAAAAATCTGTCCTGTTTGTAAAAGACCTTTTATTTGGCGTAAGAAATGGAAGCTTAATTGGGAAAGAGTAAAATATTGTTCCAAGAAGTGTTCCAAGCTTAGTTAAATGTTGAAATAATTTTTGGAATATAATTTTTAAAATTAAAAAATCCTTTATTGCAATATTGCCAAGAATACTGATCAAGCTTTCTATATAAAAAATTTACTTCTAAACTATTTAAGTTTAAGTAATCTAGGTTTTCACCTACTGTTGGATATAATGCAACATAATTTTCATTAATATTTTTAATTTCACTAATATCGATAGAATTACAATCAGTAGATTGATCTTTTAATCTTTGCTCTTGGTCACCAATAAGAAGTAATTTAAATTTCTCAACTTTTTCACTAAGTTTAATAGCTCTGTTTTGGTTTTTATTAGAAACTAAGTATATTTTTTTAAATTTGATATTTTGAAAATCAGTGTTTTCGAAAGATAAATTATTTTCAAAAATTAATAAACTTTTATCCTCAATATTTTTTGGATTATTAAAATCTTGTTTAATAATTGAGTAAGTTTTTTCAGATATTTTTGGAGAAGCGTTTTCGTTTAACTTAATATTATTGAACCTATTATTAGTAAATTTTTTAATATTCCATTCGCTTGCTAAATAATGTTTACCCTGTGTTTGAAAACCAGCCACCCATCTCCATCCAAGAGTATTGGATGCAGCATCTCCGTCGTAAAGATGTTGCATAAATAACTCTGCTCCTAATTGCCATGGTAATTCTAATGTAAAAATCCAAATACTTGCAAACCACATTCTTGTATGATTGTGTAAATAGTTGTTATTCTTCAATTCATTTACCCAATAATTAAAGCATTCGATATTGGTTTTTCCTTCAACTGCATTAATGTAAATTTTATTATCTTTAAACTCTTCTTTGATTTTTTTTAATTCTATTAAATAATCAGACCATACATTTGGTCTTAATTCCAACCAACCTTTCCAGTAAGTTCTCCAAAGAACCTCCTGAATAAACTTTTCATTTTTTATGAAAGAAAATTTTTTTAATGATTTTCTTATAACCTCTAGTTCGTTAATCACACCGTGAGTTATATAAGGTGATAGACATGAGACATTTGATCTTTTGTCTGGACCATAATCAAAATTTCTTTGTTTTGAATAATCTACAAGATTATTTTCTACAAAATTTTCTAATTTCTCAACAGCCGAAGCTCTTGACGCTTTAAAATCCATAAATGTTACTTTGATTTTTTCTTTTTAAGTCCTAACTTGTCGCTATGCCTTAGTCTTAAAATTACAATTGCTGATGCAATTAAAACAATTGCAACTGCTTCATAAACCAGTGCAGAAGCATCCATTTCTTTGCCTTGTAATATTATAAATCGTGCGAGTGCGGTAATAGCAATTAATAGAGGCAATGTAATACTAATTGATTGTTGGCTCCAAAAAACTCTTACCATTGCCATGACTTCTAAATATAGAAACATTAAAAGGAGGTCTGCTAAATTCACAGATTGTTCTAAGATCATTCTTTTTAACTCTATTCCAACGGCTATAACTGTACTAATTAAAATAATGCTAAGTAAAACGAATTGTAAATTTTTTGTTATCTTATCCATTAATCACCTTTTGTAAACGGCAACCATTTTTCAATTGCTGATTTTGCTGGTCCATCATATGGAATAGAATAAGAATTAGTTTTAGTTAAAACTTCAACACCTTTAGAAAATACAAACATAAATAAAATTACAAATATTATTACCATAATTTTAGATGGATCATAGTTCTTTGACTTAAACACACTTACAGAACTTTTTTCAGCTTTGTGAAATTGTTTAAAAGTGTAATAAACTGCAAAGATCAAACCAATATGCGCGATAAAAGTTCCAGCCCAACCAAATGCAAAAGTGGTATAAGAAAATATATATAAACTAAAAACTGTGGACCAAATAAAACTTAAGACCAACAATATCTGTAGTCTAACTGTTTTTGGCAATGCTCTTAAGTCATTTCTACTATCATCAAATAGTATATTAGCTGAGTCTTTTAACCAATTTTTAATACCTTCCATATTTTATGAATAATTTAAAAGTTGATTTATACAAATGACAAATTGTCCACTTAAAAGCCTTATCTAAGCTTATTTTTGTGAAAGTTAATAAATCTTTCAACATTTGATTTATTAAAAGTTTTATTTTCCTCAAATGAAACCTTTTTCATTGAATAAGCCCCACTTTTTGTAACTCGAGATTGAATACTAATATTACCTTTATAAAGTTTAAGTTTAACTGACCCATTTACTTTATTTCTTTTTTGGTCAACAATTTTTTGAAGTTTAATTCTTTCTTTAGAATACCAATATCCATTATAAATTAACTCTGCATATCTAGGCATTATCATATCTTTTTTATGCATTGTTTCTTTATCTAAAGTTACAGATTCAATCGCTCGATGAGCATTTAATAAAAGAGTTCCACCTGGTGTTTCATAAACTCCTCTTGATTTTATTCCAATAAATCTATTTTCAACTAAATCCACTCTTCCAATTCCATTTTTTCCAGCCAATTGATTTAATTTTTCTAGAAGTTTTGCAGGTGTTAATTTTTTTCCATTTAATCCAATTGGATCACTATTTTTAAAATTTATTGTTACATATTTTGGTTTATTCGGAGCTTTTTCAGGTGAAGTAGTTCTTTGAAATATAAATTCAGGAGCAGAGTTTTTTGGATTTTCTAAAACCTTACCTTCAGTTGAAGTATGGTATAAATTATCATCTACTGAAAAAGGTGGTGCCCCTTTCTTATCTTTTGGAATTGGTATTCCATGTTTTTTTGCATAATTAATTAAATCCGTTCTTGATTTTAATTTCCAAATTCTCCACGGTGCGATTACTTTAATTTTTGGCCCAAAATAATGATAACCTAATTCAAATCTAACTTGATCATTTCCTTTTCCAGTTGATCCATGTGATACAGCGTATGCTTTATATTTTTTTGCAACTTTAACTTGATCTTTAGCAATTAAAGGTCTTGCAATAGATGTACCTAGTAAATAAACACCTTCATATATTGCGTGACCTCTTATCATTGGAAAAACATAATCTTTTACAAATATATTTTTTAAGTCATTAATAATTATTTTTCTAACACCAAGCTTTTTAGCGTTTCTAATAATTTTTTTTTTGTCTAATTCTTGTCCGATGTCAGAGGTGTATGCAATAACTTCTGCTTTATAATTTTCTTGTAACCATTTTAATATAATAGAGGTGTCAAGACCTCCTGAATAAGCAAGAACAATCTTTTTAGACATTTATTAAGAACAGTTTTTCTTTGCAGAATTATATGCTTTTGTGAAACCTAAAAGTGAATAGTGATCTATAGTTTGCGAACCAGATTTATTGTAACCTGTTACCATTATTCTAGATCCTTTTTTTAAAGTTCTGATCATTTTTTTTTCAACTTTATTTTCAGAAATCCAAGCAAAGTTTTCTTGAGCTATGTCAAATTTATATTTTGATTTACCAGATGTTGCAGTAATTGAATTTTGATTATTGTACTCATAACCAGATGTAATGCTTACTTCGTCTGTTACTTTATCGTTTGGTCTAAAGCTTACAAACAACCTTGCATCTCTTGGATTTTTTTTTGGTGCTTGTAAGACTGGAACTGATTGAGCAAAACAAACTTTATTTTCACCATCAATGAATACTACTGTCTCCCAATCTTTATATTTGCCAATTTTTTTAACTTCTTGAGAAAAAGCGTTAGTGTTTAAAAATAGTGTTACAAAAAATATAAATATAGTTTTTTTAATTATGGACATGGGTTTGGATAAATTTTTTGTATTTCATTTAAATCTTTTATTAATTCGTTAGTTAAGTTTATGTTTACACTTTCAATATTTTCTTTCAACTGTTCCATTGTCGTTGCACCAATAATTACAGAAGTCATAAACGGTTGTATTTCACAAAATTTAATAGACATATGGGCAAAATTTACGTCATATTTTTTTGCAATTTTATAATATTCCTCAACTGCATTTTCAGCATTTGGTTTGTTATATCTTGTCCAAAAATCACCATCCCTGTCAATTCTTGATCCTTTTGGCATATTTCCATTTCTATATTTACCCGTTAAGTAACCAGATGCCAGCGGTGAGTAAGCTAAACAACCTATTTTGTCTCTTACTGAGATTTCAGCTAAACCAATTTCATAACTTCTATTCAACAAATTATAAGGATTTTGTACCGACATCATTCTAGGTAAATTATTTACTTTTGATAACTGTAAAAATCTATTTACACCCCAGGGAGTTTCGTTAGATAAACCAACATATCTTATCTTACCTGCTTTGATATATTTTTCTAATTCTGACAATACATCTTCAATTTTATTCCACTCATCCTCGTCTTCATCATGTTTATAACCTAATATACCAAAACTATTCACATTTCTTTCAGGCCAGTGTAATTGATATAAATC
>QCNR01000025.1 GCA_003210075.1 Pelagibacteraceae bacterium AG-426-G09 | reverse complement strand
TATACATATTTTAACTTAAATTCTTTGTTTCTCATTAAGTTTTTACCATGCATAACACCAATTCTGCCAAGACCTAATAAAGCTATGTTAATCATTTTTTTTGTTTGAAATTAAAATTCTTTTTAATATCTTAACTAAAATTATTTATTATGTCAGTAAAATTAGGAGTAGCCCCAATAGCCTGGAGTAACGATGATATGCCTGAGTTAGGAGGCGAAACTACTTTAGAGCAGTGTTTGGAGGAAGCTAGTAAAGCTGGATATATTGGCATTGAGTCAGGTGGAAAATTTCCAAAAAAATCTACTGAATTAATACCCATGTTAGAGAAGTATAATTTAAGTTTATGTTCAGGATGGTATGGAGCAAACCTAAGAAAAAATTCAGTAAATGAGGAAAAACAAAATTTACAACAACAATTAAAACTGTTTCAAGATTGTAAATCTCCATGCATAGTTTTTGCTGAAGTATCCGGCTCTATACAGGGAGATCCAAATAAAAAACTCTCTACACGTCCTCAGATGGATAATGAGGAATGGAAAAGTTTTTGTCAAAAAATTTCAGAAATGGGAAAATATTTAGAAGATCAGGGTATGCCACTTGCCTATCATCATCATATGGGAACAGTAATTGAAACTCAAGAAGATACAGAAAGACTAATGGAAAGTACGCATGACAGTGTAAAATTAACTTTAGATACAGGCCATATGTTATTTGCTAAAGGAGATTCAAAAAAAATATTTGAAGATTTCAGCGGTAGACTTCAACATGTTCATTGTAAAGATATAAGAAAAAATGTTCTTGAGAAATCTTTAAAAGAAGATTTAAGTTTTAGAGGAGCTTTTCTAGAAGGAGCCTTTACAGTTCCTGGAGATGGGTGCATAGATTACAAACCTTTATTTGATATATTAAAAAAAAATAATTATTCGGGCTGGTTAGTAGTTGAAGCTGAGCAAGATCCTAAGAAAGCCAATCCACTTGAGTATGCAATTAAAGGCTACAAATATTTAACTGAAACTTTAAATAAATCTGATATTAAGATTGATATTAAGTAATTATCTATAAATCGATGTTAATTCGTTGTTGCCAGCCGCAACACATGGAGATTTAAAGCAAGTACCAACTATCCATTCTGAACCTGGTTCGGCTTGAAAATTCGAAGACATTAAAAAAATAACACCCATTTCGACAGTTTGACCTGCTTTACCTTCAGCTTTTATTCTAGGATCTGGATCGGTTTTAACTTTTGTATCATCAGAAAATGGATTTTCTATTTGAAGATTATTATTTATATAGTTTACAACCTTATCTGCTATCCACTCTCCATTACACGGGTCACCCCAGACAGTTTTTAAACTTTCATCTGAGTTACCACATTTATTCACTTCATTATTAATGAAATCCACAACTTTTTTATGATTTTCTTTAACAAGATTTGCTTTAGCTTCAACTTCTGGTCTGGTGCTTGCAGTCCAAATCAACATCCCAACAACATAGACTACTGATAATATTACCAATGATTCTAAGAGACCAAAATTTTTAAAATTAATTCTCATTAAAGTTTTATAGTTTTTGATTTGTCTAATTTTTTTTCAAAAAAATCAATAATATTTTGAATAGTTTCTTTACCCATTCTTACCATACATTCCTCAGTAAAGGCAGCTGTATGGGGACTTAAGAACACTTTTTTATTCTTAAGTAAAGGATTGTTTTGATCTGGTGGTTCTTTTTCGAAAACATCTAGGCCAGCTCCAAAAATCAAATTTTCATTCAAAGCTCTATCTAAATCGATCTCGTTTATTACTCCTCCTCTTGCTGCGTTTATAATTATACAATTTTTTTTCATTGTTCTTAATAAATTGTAATTAATTAAATTTTTTGTTTTATCATTTAGGGGAACATGCAATGAAACAGCATCCATATTTTTTATTGAATCTTCTAAATTTTCAACCTTTTTGCCTCCTAAACTCTCAATAACTTCTTTAGAAACAAAAGGGTCATAAACAAACACATTCATTTCAAATCCCTTACATCTTTTGATCAAGCATTGTCCAATTCTTCCAAAACCAGCAATAAGAATATTTTTATTCCAAATTTCTATAGTTTTAGGAAGTTTGTTACGATTTGAAAAATTTCCAGATTTTACGGAATCATCATACATGCTTTTCCTTTTTGCAATATTTAAAAGCATAAATAAAACATGTTCAGCAACAGCAATAGCATTGGCAGTAGCAGTTATTGCTAAGGTGATATTTTTTTCTTTTGAAGCCGTAAGATCAATATTGTCATAACCAACACCATGTCTTGAAATAATTTTTAGATTTTTTGAACAATTAATTAATTCGCCTGATAATTTTGCAGTTCTTATCGAAATAGCATCACAGTTAGAAATTTTTGATTTTATATCTTGACCTTCCAAATTTTCTAAAATTTCGTATTCATAGTTTGAATTATCTGTTAAAAGTTTAATTCCAGCTTCATGAATAGGTTGGATAATTAAAATTTTTTTTTTTGACACTTTTGTTTAGTATGCTTTTGACTGTTCTTTAGATTTTACAGTCTTGAGTTTTGAAACTGCTTCTTTTGCACCTGCACTCATATATCTTTGATCAGAGCCAATAGTTACTAAGTTAAATCCTAGATCTAGCATTTTTTTTGCATATTCCGGTGTTGCATTATGAATACCTGCAAAAATTTTATTTTTTTTTGCATGCTCTAATATGTTTAAAATTTCTTTATATGTAGGTGATCCTTCAGGTTTATCAAAAGCAGGTTGTTCACCTATTGCAAGACTTAAATCTGCTGGACCAATATATATTCCATCAATACCAGGGGTGCTCATTATTTCATCGAGTTTATTTAATGCCTCTTTAGTTTCTATCATTGCAATTTTTAGTATTTCTTCATTTGCGTGTTCACCATAATCTCCACCTCCGTAAATTAATCCTCTGATAGGGCCAAAACTTCTATATCCTTTTGGTGGGTACATGCATGCTTGTACAAATTTTTCAGCTTCAGTTTTATTACTAACCATTGGACATATTACACCATAACAACCTGCATCTAAGATTTTCATTATTTGCCCTGGCTCGTTCCAATTTACTCTAGCAAGCGGTGTTACATCTGTTGTTGATATAGCCTGCAACATTTGAAGTGCATTTGGATAATCTATTACTCCATGTTGCATATCTATAGTTAAAGAATCCCATCCTTGGTGAGACATTACTTCAGCAGAAAAAGAGCTTGGAATTTGAAGCCAACCATTTACAACTGGTCTACCTTCTTGCATCATCTTTTTAACTTTATTTTGTTTCATCTTATGACTTAAGACCTAGATGGGTATATTTAACATTAAGATAATCTTTAATTGCCATTGATCCACCCTCACGACCATAACCTGTTTGTTTAATACCTCCAAAAGGAGCCTCGGCAACAGCAACCGCAGCTGTGTTTACAGCAACTGTTCCACTTTCCATTAATTCTGAAGCTTTATTAGCTTGTTCCATAGAATTTGTGTAAATATAACTACATAGACCAAGATCATTATCATTTGCTCTTTCAATAATTTCATCAAAAGTTTTAAAAGAAAGCATTGGTACCAATGGTCCAAAAGGTTCTTGTTTCATAATTGTGAAATCATCTTTAACATCATCAAAAATTGTTGGTTCATAGAAATAACCTTTATTAAAACCCGAAGGTCTTTTTCCACCTAGTAAAACCTTAGCTCCTTCTTTTTTTGTTATTTCAACAAGTTCCTCAATTTCTCCTAATCTTTTTGATGTAGTTAATGGTCCTAACTGCACATCTTTATCTAGACCATTCCCAATTTTTAATTTTTTTGTTCTATCAATAAACGCTTTAATAAATTCATCTTTTTTCTTTTCTTGAATATAAAATCTATTGGGCGAAATACAAACTTGTCCATTATTTCTAAATTTTGCAGTGATAGCCATATCAGCAACTTTATTAATATCCACATCATCAAAAACTATAAATGGTGAATGACCACTTAGCTCCATAGTAACTCTTTGAACTTTATCTGCCGCTTTTTTTAAAATTAATTTTCCAACTCTAGTTGATCCAGTGATTGAAACCTTTTTTACAATATCAGACTCTAATAATTCATTTGATATTTCAGCAGGATCTCCAGATAAAAGATTTACAACACCGGGTGGCACACCTGCTTCTTTACAAATATCTACTAATTCCATAACAGTACCAGGTGTAATTACATCAGGTTTACAAATAACTGAACAACCTGCAGCTAAAGCAGTAGAAATTTTCCTTGCAGCTAAGACCAATGGAAAATTCCAGGGCACTAATGCAGCAACTACTCCTACTGGTTGGTAATAAACATGTACCCTAGTGTCAGGAAATCTACTTTCAACAGTTTGCCCATAAATTCTTTTTGTTTCCTCTGCGTTCCATTCAAATATATCCGCAGCTCCACCTGTTTCACCAATTCCTTCTGCTAATGGTTTTCCCACCTCAAGAGTTAACCATTTAGCTAAAACATCTTGCTTTTGCCTCATCAAATCTGCAATTTTCCTGATTATGTAAGATCTTTTCCATGGAGTGATATTTTTCCAAACTTGCAGTCCTTTCTCTGCAGATTTTAATGCTTTCTGAACATCTACAGAAGACGCCTTTGAAGCTTTTCCTATTACTTCTTCAGTAGCAGGGTTTATAACATCATAAGTTTCTTTTTTTTCGGCTTGTTGCCACTTACCATCAATGAATTGTCCAAATTTACTATACATAATTTTTATTTTATGGTTTATTAAGTGAAATTTTAAGGGAATATATCTACAAATATGAAAAAAATAAAGCTTACTTGTGCGCATGCAATTGTAAAACATCTAATTGCACAAAAAATTCTAATTGATGGTAAAAAAGAACCATTATTTGCTGGTGCTTTTGGAATTTTTGGTCATGGAAATGTAGCTTGTTTAGGCCAAGCATTGGAGGAAAACAAAGAAAGCCTTCCAACATTTAGAGGTCATCACGAACAAAACATGGCTTTAACAGGAATTGCATATGCAAGGGCAAAAAGAAGAAAACAGATTTTTGTAGCAACAAGTTCGGTTGGACCAGGTTCGACAAATATGGTTACTGCTGCTGCAGTTGCTATGAGCAACAGATTGCCAATTCTATTTCTACCAGGTGATACTTATGCAAATAGAATTCCTGATCCTGTTCTTCAACAAGTTGAGCACTTTAATAATCCAAGCATTACTCAAAATGATGCTTTTAAGCCTGTTACAAGATATTTTGATAGAATAACAAGGCCAGAACAAATTTTACAAACATTACCTCAAGCTATTCAAGTAATGTTAGATCCAGCTGATTGCGGACCAGCATGTATTTCACTAAGCCAAGATATACAAGGTGAGACTTTTGAATATCCTGAGGAGTTTTTTAAAGATAGAGTCCATAATATAAGAAGACCTCGTCCTGATGATTTTCAAATTAAAGAAGCGGCAGAAAAAATTAAAAAATCTAAAAATCCAATAATAATTTCTGGGGGAGGAGTTTTTTATTCTAATGCAATGGAAGATTTATCTAATTTTGCAATAAAACACAATATACCTGTAACTCAAACTGTAATGGGTTACTCTACAATGAAAAGAGACCATTCTCATTTTTTAGGCCCAATAGGTGGATTGGGAGGAAAGGCAGCAAATAATTTTGCTAAAAAAACCGATCTTGCAATTGCTGTAGGAACTAAACTTGGAGATTTCACTACGGGTTCCTGGGCTAATTTTGAAAATCCCAACTTTTCTCTAGTTTCAGTCAACGTTTCAAGGTTTGATGCAAACAAACATATGGCCCAGTCAGTGGTAGGAGATGCAAAAGTAACTTTAAATGAATTATCCCAAGCATTAGGGGATTGGAAAGCACCTGAAGATTGGTATAAAAAATCAAGAGATGAATTAAAATCCTGGAATGAATATGTTGATAAAGAAAGTGGACCAACAAATCAGAAGTTACCAAGTTATGCTCATGCTGTTGGAGCAGTTTACAGAAATTCAGATCCATCAGATATAGCTGTAACTGCTGCTGGAGGATTAGTTGGTGAGGTAGTTCAAATTTGGAGACCAAGAGAACTAAACACTCATGAAACTGAATGGGGTTTTAGTTGTATGGGTTATGAAATTTCAGGTGCACTTGGAATTAAAATGGCAAATCCAGATAAAGAAGTTATTGCGTTTGTTGGAGACGGTTCTTATTTATTATATAACTCTGATATTTATTCCTCAGTAATTACAAATAATAAATTAATAATTATAGTATGTGATAACGGTGGACACGCAGTAATTAATAGACTTCAATTGTTCAAAGGTGGCAAAGAATTTAATTGTCTGTTTGAAAGTTCAAATATTTCAAATCAAGTAAGTATAAATTTTGCTAAACATGCCGAAAGCATGGGGGCAAAATCAGAAGAGGTAAATACAATAAACGAATTAGAAGAGGCTTTCAAAAGAGCAAAAAAATCTCAAATAACATATGTTATTTCAATTAAAACTCATTCTTATCAATGGCTTGAGGGTTCTGCATATTGGGAAAGTCCTACACTTGAAATACCTAAAACTAAAGAAAATGAAGAAGCTTTAAAACTTCACAAAGAAGGTAAATCTAAACAAAGACAAGGCGTTTAAATTATCAATGAATAAAGTCTTTAAAGTAGGTCTCATCGGTTGTGGGCATATTGCAGAAACATACTTTAGAGCTCATAAATATTTTAATAACTTTAAAATAATCAAATGCGCAGACATAAATAATCATGCATCAAAAAAATGTGCAAAAACATATGGTATTAAGGCTTTATCAGTAAATGATTTATTAAAGGACAGTGAGGTTGAAATTATTTTAAATTTAACAATTCCAAAAGCACATTACATAGTAGCAAAAAAATCTCTATTAAATAATAAGCATGTATACTCTGAAAAGCCAATGGCTATTAATACTAAAGACGGATTAGAATTATTAAAGCTAGCTAGAAGAAAAAAACTTTATATTGGTAATGCACCAGATACATTTTTAGGCGGGGGAAATCAAAAAGCAAAAAAGTTAGTTGAAAGAAAAATTATAGGTAAAATAAATTTAGGTAATGCAATTTTCGCATTTCCAGGCGTTCAATCTTATCACCCAAATCCAGAACCTTGGTTTGCAAAAAAAGAAGGAGGTCCAGTAATCGATATGGGACCATATTATTTGACTGCACTTGTAAACTTACTTGGTCCCGCTAAAGAAGTTAGTGGTAGCCTTATGAAAGGTGTAAAAAAAAGAACGATAGGTATTGGACCAAGAAAAGGTAAAAAATTTAAAGTAGAATGTCCAACTACATATTTATCAACAATTGTATTTGAAAATGGCGCTATCATTAGGCTTACATTGTCTTTCGATGTAATCGCACATAATCGTAATCATATAGAATTATATGGAAATAAGGGTAGCTTGATAGTTCCTGATCCAAACATGTTCGGAGGATCTGTATTTACATGTAAAAAAATTGGAGACAGATGGAAAGAACACAAAACAATTAAAATGCCACTAGGTAAAATTAATATAAGAACACAAAGCGCAAGAGCAAATGAGTCTCCGATAAATGCAAA
>QCNR01000024.1 GCA_003210075.1 Pelagibacteraceae bacterium AG-426-G09 | reverse complement strand
ACTTTCGCCTTTAGGTCCATGAGCTATACCACCACCAACAAAAATAGGAGCCTTTCTGCTCGCATGTCTTGCATTACCAGTTCCTTTTTGTGCATAAATTTTAGATGTAGATCCTACGATCTCATTTTTTTGTTTAGTTTTTGCTTTTCTTCCTTTGTGATTTGCAACATTTTTATACAAAATTTCACTGATTAGTTTTTTATTAAATTTATTAGTAAAAATTTTATCAGTAATTTCTAAACTATTTTTGTTTCCATCAATTGATATTTTTTCAATTTTCATAAATTATTTCTTCTTTTTATCAGCAATACTTTTAGCTTTTTTTGCTGCCTCTAATTTTTCCATAATTGTTGATTTGTTAATATTTTTAATCGATTTTGTAACCATCACCTCGCTATTTTTTGAACCCGGTATTGATCCTTTTACAAAAAGTAATTGATTTTCTTGGTCTTTTTTAATTATTTCTAAATTTTGCATTGTTCTAAATTTATCTCCCATATGTCCTGCCATTTTCTTATTTTTAAAAACTTTTCCTGGATCCTGCCTTTGACCTGTAGAACCATGTGATCTGTGTGAGATAGAAACTCCATGTGTAGCTCTTAAACCACTAAAGTTATGTCTTTTCATTGAACCTGCAAATCCTTTACCAATTGTTTTGGCTTTGACATCTACAAATTTAACATCATCAAAAATTTCAATACCAAACTCATTACCTTCTTTGAATTCTGAAATGTTGTCTAATCTAATTTCCTTCAAAGTTTTTCTAGGTTCTGTATTTTTTTTACTAAAAAAACCTTTCATTTGCTTTGATAATTTTGAACTTTTAATGTTCCCAAAACCAATTTGAATTGCAGAATAACCTCTTTTCTCTTTATCTATAAGACTAATAACTCTAGCCTTTTCAATCTTTAAAACTGTTACCGGTACAGATTGACCTGTCCCGTAAAATTCTCTTGTCATACCTAGCTTTTTTCCAATTAATTCTAAATTACTCATATTTTTATTTCTACATCTACTCCAGAAGCTAAATCTAATTTCATCAAAGCTTCCACAGTTTGAGGTGTTGGTTCAATAATATCTATTAATCTTTTATGTGTTCTTGTTTCAAATTGTTCTCTGCTTTTTTTGTCGATATGAGGTGATCTTAAAACGGTATATCTTTCAATTTTAGTTGGAAGAGGTATAGGCCCTTTTATATTTGCACCTGTTCTTTTAACTGTGTTAACTATCTCTTCAGTCGATTGATCTAGAATTTTATTATCGTATGCTCTTAATTTAATTCTTATATTTTGTTTTTCCATTTTTATGTACCTGTTTTTTTTGTTACTTCATCTTGAACATTTTGTGGAACTTTATCGTAATGGTCAAAAAACATTGAATATTGAGCCCTGCCTTGCGACATTGATCTAAGTGCATTTATGTAACCAAACATATTTGCTAATGGCACCATTGCTGTAATTACAGTTGCGTTTCCTCTTTGCTCTTGTGTATTTATTTGTCCTCTTCTACTGTTTAAATCACCAATAACATCGCCCATATAATCCTCTGGTGTAACAACCTCTACTCTCATAATAGGCTCCAGTAATTTTAATGTAGCTTTTTGACACGCATCCTTAAAACATTGTCTAGAAGCTAACTCAAAGGCTAAAACACTAGAATCAACATCATGATGAAGTCCATCTATGATAGTTACTTTATAATCAATTATTGGAAAACCTGCTAAAATTCCATTATCAGAAACACTTTCAATTCCTTTTTCAACACCAGGTATAAATTCTTTAGGTATTGCGCCACCTTTTATTTTATTTTCAACTTCCCTACCTTTGCCAGGCTCAAGTGGTTCTAATTGTAATTTAACACGAGCAAACTGACCAGCACCACCACTTTGTTTTTTATGAGTATAATCAGCTTCTGCATTACCTAATATTGTTTCTCTATATGCAACTTGGGGAGCTCCAACATTCGCTTCGACTTTAAACTCTCTTTTCATTCTATCTACGATTATATCCAAATGTAATTCACCCATTCCTTTAATTATTGTTTGTCCCGACTCTTCGTCTGAGGTGACTCTAAATGAAGGATCTTCTTTAGCTAACCTGCCTAAAGCTTCTCCCATTTTTTCTTGGTCTCCTTTAGTTTTTGGTTCAACTGCTATTTCAATTACTGGATCTGGAAATTCCATTGGTTCAAGCAATATAGGGTTATTTTCATTTGCCAAAGTATGACCTGTTATTGTGTTTTTTAATCCGGCCAATGCAACAATATCACCAGCATGTGCTTCTTTAATATCTTCTCTAGAATTTGCATGCATTAATAGCATTCTGCCAACCCTTTCCTCTTTGTCCTTAGATGTATTATAAATTCCTGTTCCAGATTTAATAGTTCCTGAATAAATTCTTATAAAAGTTAAACTTCCTACAAATGGATCGTTAGCAACTTTAAATGCTAAAGCCGAAAAAGGTGCGTTATCTTCAAATTTCATCTCAACCTCATCGTCTGTATTTGGAACTGTTCCTTTTATAGATCCTAAATCTTTAGGGCTTGGCAAGTAATCAATTACTGCATCTAAAAGTGGTTGAACTCCTTTATTTTTAAACGCAGAACCTGTTATTACAGGTACAAAATCAAAATTTAAACACCCTTTTCTAATACATTTTATTAAATCTTCCTCTTTAATATTTTCTCCATTAAGATAATTTTCCATCAATTTTTCATCTTGCTCAACTGCAGTTTCAACTAATTCTTGTCTATATTTATCTGAAATTTCTTTTAAATCCTCAGGTATTTCCTGATATTCAAATTCTGCTCCTAAAGTTTCATCTTTCCAAATAACTGCTTTCATTTTAACTAAATCAACAACGCCTTTTAATGATGCTTCAATACCAACTGGTATCTGTAATACTAAAGGTTTCGAGCCTAATCTTTCTTTAATCATATCAACACATCTAAAAAAATCAGCACCTGTTCTGTCTAATTTATTTACAAAACATATTCTTGGAACTTTATATTTATCAGCTTGTCTCCAGACAGTTTCTGATTGAGGTTCTACTCCAGCTACACCATCAAATACTGCAACGGCCCCATCTAAAACTTTTAAAGATCTTTCAACTTCAATAGTAAAATCTACATGTCCAGGAGTATCTATGATATTAATTCTATGATCTCTCCAAAAACAAGTAGTTGCAGCTGAGGTAATTGTTATTCCTCTTTCTTGCTCTTGTTCCATCCAGTCCATTGTAGCTGCACCATCATGTACTTCACCTATTTTATGACTCTTACCCGTATAATATAAAACTCTTTCTGTTGTTGTTGTTTTTCCAGCATCAATATGAGCCATGATACCTATGTTTCTATATTTATCTATATCATGAGTTCTAGGCATAATTAATTACCATCTATAATGAGCAAAAGCCTTATTTGACTCTGCCATTTTATGAGTATCTTCCTTTTTTTTTATTGATGACCCTTTATTATTATATGCATCAAAGATTTCATTAAATAATTTATCAGACATTGTTTTGTCTTTTCTTTTTCTTGAAGCATCTATTAGCCACCTTAAAGCTAATGCTTGAGATCTTTTAGGTCTAACCTCAACCGGAACTTGATAGGTTGCACCTCCAACTCTTCTTGATCTAACTTCAACTGAAGGTCTAATATTATTTATTGCTTCATTAAATACATTTATAGGTTCATCCTTGGATTTTGATTTAATTTTATCTAAAGCTTCATATACAATTTTTTCTGCTGTTGTTTTTTTACCGTCATACATAATTGAATTAATTAATTTCGGCAAAATTACTGATTTAAACTTTGGGTCAACTATTGGAATTTTTTTGGGTGCTCTCTTTTTTCTAGACATATTTATTTACCTTTTTTTGCACCGTATTTAGATCTTTGTTGTTTTCTAGCTGATACTCCTTGAGTGTCTAAATTACCTCTTAAAATATGATATCTAACACCCGGTAAATCTTTAACTCTGCCTCCACGTATTAAAACGACTGAGTGTTCCTGCAAATTATGACCTTCTCCAGGTATATAAGATATAACTTCATGACCGTTGGACAATCTTACTCTAGCAACTTTTCTTAAAGCAGAATTAGGTTTTTTTGGTGTGGTAGTGTAAACTTTTAAACACACACCTCTTTTTTGTGGTGATTGTTCTAAAGCTGGAACCTTATTTCTTATTTTTGGTCTTGTTCTTTTTTTTCTTAATAATTGGTTTACAGTTGGCATAAATATATTATTTTTTTGAATGAAACTTAACAGCGGCTAGTTTGGCAGCGTTTAGTATAAAGTACTACATTCCAACCAAAAAAATATCGCCAAAATACTCATTAATTATGATTTGTCAAACTAAAATGCTATATAAAACAAGCTTTTTACTGATTAGTAGGCTGATTTTCTACTGTTTCTTGCTTATCTTTTTCTGATAAAAAATTTTGATCATCTGTCTTAGCCTTTGAATTCCAAGTTACTTTAACAGAGCCTGTGCCTGCGGGTACTAATCTACCCACTATTACGTTTTCTTTAAGACCTTTTAGTTTGTCTGTTTTACCTCTAATAGCCGCATCAGTTAATACTCTTGTTGTTTCTTGGAAGGACGCGGCAGAAATAAAAGACTCTGTTTGAAGCGATGCTTTAGTTATCCCCATTAAAATTCTTTCGCCAACAGCTAAAGACTTCCCATCATTTTTTAATTTTAAGTTTATTTCATCAAATTGAGTTTTTTCAATTATTTCTCCAGGAAGTAAATTTGAGTCTCCTGGTATTTTAATTTCAATTTTTTTAAGCATTTGTCTTAAAATTACCTCAATATGTTTATCATTTATTATAACACCTTGTAATCTATATACTTCTTGAACTTGGTTAACAAAATATTCAGTCAATTCTTTAATCCCTAAAATTCTTAAAATGTCATGGGGCAAGGGCTGTCCATCCAATAAATATTCACCTTTTTTAATTTTCTCGCCTTGGTTAAAATTAATATGTTTCCCTTTAGGAATTAAATATGAAGAACTATCTCCATTTTCCGCTTCTATAGTAATTCTTTGTTTGCCTCTAACTTCTTTTCCAAATATTACCTTTCCATCATTTTCGGCAATAATTGCACTATCTTTTGCTTTTCTTGCTTCAAATAATTCAGCTACTCTTGGCAATCCTCCTGTTATATCTTTTGTTTTAGAAGTTTCTTTTGGTAATCTAGCGATTACATCACCTGCATGAATTTTTTGTCCATCTGATACTGATAAAATTGAATCTGGAACCAAATAATATCTAGCTTCATTATCATCTGCTTTTTTAATCACATTACCTTTTTCATCTCTTAATGTAATACGAGGTTTTAAGTCTGTATTTTTAGATTGAGTTTTCCAATCTATAACTGTTTTAGTAGAGATGCCTGTTGCATCGTCAGTTGTTTCTGCTATGGAAATTCCATCTATAAGATCAACAAAATTTGCAATACCGCTTTTCTCAGCAATCACAGGTGTAGTATAAGGATCCCATTCACATATTTTTGTATTTTTGTTAATTTTTTCATCATTTTGATAGAATAGTTTTGAACCATAAGGAACTTTATAAACCGCAATTTGAACTCCTTTATCATCTTCAATTGATAATTGAGTATTTCTACCCATTACTATTAAATTCTTTTTAGAGTCCTCTATCAAGTTTGTATTTATAATTTTTAATGTACCGGTAGATTTTGTAACTATTTGATTATCTTGTTTAATTGATGCGGTCCCCCCAACGTGGAATGTTCTCATGGTTAACTGAGTTCCTGGTTCACCAATAGACTGGGCTGAGATCATGCCAATAGCTTCACCAACATTTACAATTACTCCTCTAGATAGATCTCTACCATAGCAACTTGAACACACACCATCAGGCAAACTACAGGTAATTACTGAATAAACATTAATATTTTTTACCCCGGCTGCATCTATCTTTTCACAAGCTTCTTCATCTATCATTTTATCTTTTTTGATAATCACTTCGCCTGAAATAGGGTTTTTAATTTCTTTTGCAACTACTCTACCTAGAGCTCTTTCAGATAAACTTACTATAACATTTCCACCTTCAATTATTTCGCTTAATTGTATGTGGCCAGGGTTTTCGCATTTTTTCGAAGTAATTGTAAGATCTTGCGCTACATCACAAAGTCTTCTTGTTAAATATCCTGAATTTGCAGTTTTAAGAGCTGTATCAGCCAATCCTTTTCTAGCTCCATGTGTTGAATTAAAATATTCTAATGCTGTTAATCCTTCCTTAAAGTTTGAAGTAATTGGGCTTTCAATAATTTCTCCTGATGGCTTTGCTATTAAACCTCTCATACCTGCAAGTTGCTTCATTTGAGCAGCAGATCCTCTTGCTCCACTATCTGCCATCATAAACACAGAATTTATTTTTAATCCTTCTTTAGTAATTTCAGTAGCTGAAATTTTTTTCATCATTTCTGATGCGACTTTATCAGTACATTTTGACCATGCATCAACTACTTTATTATATTTCTCTCCTCTTGTAATTAATCCTTCAGAGTATTGATTTTCATATTCAGATATAAGTTTTTTTGTTTCTTCAATTAATTGTTCTTTGTTATCAGGAATTATTAAATCGTCTTTTCCAAATGATATACCTGCTTTAAAAGCATATTTAAAACCTAAATCTTTCAATTTATCACAAAAGATAACAGTACTTTTTTGACCTGAAAATCTGAATATGTGATCAATAACCTCAGACACTACTCTTTTAGGCAGCAATCTATCGATTAGTGAAAATTTGTTGTTAATATGTTTTGGTATTATGTTTGCTAATAAAAATCTTCCAGCTGTACTAGTGTATTTTTCAAATTTTTTATCACCAGTTTCATTAATTGTTTCAAATCTTGACACAATTCTGGAATGAATTTTGATGCTTCCATTTTCTAGTGCTTGAAGTATCTCATCGGTATTAACGAAGTAACCTTCGATTTTTTCATTCTGATATGGTGGTTGAGACAGATAATATATTCCTAGAATCATATCTTGACTTGGTACAATTATTGGTTTGCCGTTAGATGGGCTTAAAATATTGTTAGTAGACATCATTAAAACTCTAGCCTCTAACTGTGCCTCTAAACTCAAAGGAACGTGTACCGCCATCTGATCACCGTCAAAATCTGCATTAAAGGCTGCACAAGTTAAAGGATGGAGTTGAATTGCATCACCTTCAATCAATTTTGGTTCAAATGCTTGCACACCTAGTCTATGAAGTGTAGGAGCTCTATTTAATAAAACAGGGTGCTCACGAACAATTACTTCTAGTGCGTCCCAAACCTCATCTCTTTCTTTCTCAACTAATTTTTTTGCTTGTTTTATAGTTGATGCTAATCCAAGTTTATTTAATCTGGCATATAAAAATGGTTTGAAGAGCTCTAAGGCCATTTTTTTTGGTAATCCACATTCATGAAGTTTTAAATCCGGACCAACTACAATTACAGATCTTCCTGAATAATCTACTCTTTTACCTAATAAGTTTTGTCTAAATCTTCCTTGTTTCCCCTTCAACATCTCTGCAAGTGATTTCAAAGGTCTTTTTCCTGTACCGGTTATTACTCTTCCTCTTCTACCGTTATCAAAAAGAGCATCAACAGACTCTTGAAGCATTCTTTTTTCATTTCTAATTATTATATCTGGAGCTTTAAGATCAATTAATCTTTTTAGCCTATTATTTCTATTAATTACTCTTCTGTATAAGTCATTCAAATCAGAAGTAGCAAATCTTCCACCATCAAGAGGAACTAGAGGTCTTAGCTCTGGTGGAATAACTGGAATAGTAGTTAGTATCATCCACTCTGGTTTATTGCCTGTTTCGATAAATGAATCAATTAGTTTTAATCTTTTAACATTTCTTTCTTCAGTTACTTTTGATTTTGTCTCTTTTATTGATTTGGATAATTTTTCTCTTTCAGCTTTTAAATCAATAGCTTTTAAGATATCTAAAATTGCCTCCGCACCAATTCCAGCAGAAAAGGATTCTTCTCCGTACTGATCTTGATATTTTATTAATTCTTCTTCACTAAGTAGTTGATTTGGTTTCAATCCTGTTAAACCAGGCTCAGTAACTATAAAATTTTCAAAATATAAAACTTTTTCTACCTCTTTAAGTTTCATATCTATTACTAATGAAATTCTGCTAGGCAAAGATTTTAAGAACCAAATATGTGCTACAGGTGTAGCCAAATTAATGTGGCCCATTCTTTCTCTTCTTACGTTTGACTTGGTAACCTCAACTCCGCATTTCTCACATATTATCCCTCTAAATTTCATTCGTTTATACTTACCGCATAAACATTCGTAATCTTTAATTGGACCAAATATTCTAGCACAAAACAAACCATCTTTTTCAGGTCTAAATGTTCTGTAGTTTATTGTTTCAGGTTTTTTTATTTCTCCATATGTCCAAGATTTGATTTTTTCAGGACTTGCGAGTGTTATTTTTATACTACTGAAGTTTTGAGACTCTGTAATAGATTTTTCTTTAAATAGATCAGTTAGTTCTCTGCTCATTATTAGTTTAGCTCCACATTTAATGCTAATGATTTGATTTCTTTTACTAATACGTTAAATGACTCAGGAATTCCAGATTCAAAATTTTCCTCACCTTTAACTATAGTTTCATACACTTTAACTCTTCCTGCAACATCATCTGACTTAACAGTTAAAATTTCTTGCAATGTATATGAGGCGCCATATGCTTCAAGTGCCCATACTTCCATTTCACCAAATCGTTGACCACCATTTTGAGCTTTACCTCCAAGTGGTTGTTGAGTAACCAAACTATACGGGCCAGTTGATCTAGCATGAATTTTATCCTCAACCAAATGATGAAGTTTAAGCATATAAATAGTGCCTACCGTTACAGCTCTATCAAATTTTTCACCTGTCCTTCCATCCCATAGATAGGTTTGACCTGAGTCTGGTAGACCTGCTGTTTTTAACATACTTGTTACATCAAATTCTTTTGCACCATCAAATACTGGTGTTGCGATTGGAAATCCATTTGTCATATTCTCAATAAAATCTGAAAATTCAGATCTTGATAGTTTATCAATGGTTTTATTATATAATTCATCTCCATAAACAGTTGTTAATATTTTTTTGATATCATCATTTTTATCTGTTTTTTTACTCATTTTATTAATTAAAACTTTTAATTTATTTCCAAGCTCAGAACATGCCCACCCAAGATGAGTTTCTAAAATTTGACCAACATTCATTCTGCTAGGAACTCCTAGAGGATTTAATACTATATCAACAGGTTGTCCACTTTCCATATATGGCATATCCTCAACAGGAACAATTTTACTAACTACGCCTTTGTTTCCATGTCTTCCAGACATTTTATCACCAGGTCTTAATCTTCTTTTCATTGCCACAAATACTTTTACCATTTTCATTACACTCGGCAGTAGATCATCACCTTGTTGAATTTTTAAAACTTTATCTTCAAATCTGTTTTGAATATCTAGATTTGCACTATTATACTGGTCTCTTAGTTTATTCATGGCTTCTTCGGCTTTCGTATCTTTTACTGAAATTTTGAATAAATCATTAATTAAAAGCTCGTTTATTTTATTTTCATCAATAGCTTCTCCTATGTCTAAATTCTTTATTTTCTTCTCATTCTTTTGTCCCGAAAGTATTGAACTTGCTCTTTGTTTAATACTTCTTTCTAAAATCTCAACTTCAACTAGTTTATCTTGTTGAACACTTTCGATTTCTGATCTTTCTATAATTATAGATCTCTCATCCTTTTCAATACCATGTCTATTGAAAACTCTTACATCTACTATCGTTCCACTGCTTCCACTAGGCATCCTCAAGGATGTATCCGTTACATCAATTGCTTTCTCACCAAAAATGGATCTAAGTAACTTTTCTTCTGGTCCAGATGCCGAATCTCCTTTTGGAGTTACTTTCCCAACTAAAATATCTCCTGGTTTTACTTCGGCTCCTATGTAGACAATACCTGACTCATCTAAATTTTTAAGAGCTTCTTCATTAACGTTTGGAATATCCCTCGTAATATCTTCCTCACCTAATTTTGTATCTCTAGCCATTACTTCAAATTCTTCAATATGAATTGAAGTAAAAACATCATCCGTAACACATCTCTCAGAAATTAATATTGAATCTTCAAAATTATAACCTTGCCATGGCATAAAAGCTACAGTTACATTCTTACCAAGGGCTAGCTCGCCAATTCTTGTTGATGGTCCGTCAGCTATAATATCTCCAGACTTAACCTTATCACCAACTCTTACAAGTGGTTTTTGGTTTATACAAGTATTTTGATTTGATCTTTTAAATTTTTGTAGATTGTATATATCAACACCAGATTTAGAAAAATCTTTTTCCTCAGATGCTTTTATAACAATTCTTTTACCATCTATCTTATCAACAATTCCATCTCTTTTAGCTACAATGGTTACACCCGAGTCTAAAGCCACATCACTTTCTATACCTGTTCCTACTAATGGAGCTTCAGGCTTCATTAAAGGCACAGCTTGCCTCATCATGTTTGATCCCATTAAAGCTCTATTTGCATCATCATTTTCTAAGAAAGGTATTAAAGATGCTGCGACGGAAACTAATTGTTTAGGTGATACATCAATGTAATCAACATTTTCCGGCTTAGCTAAAATGAAGTTTAGATTTTGTCTACAAGAAACAAGATCTTCAATAAATTTTCCATTTTTATCAAGCTTTGAATTTGCTTGTGCAATGGTATATTTTGTTTCCTCCATTGCTGAAAGATATTCAATATTTTCTACAACTTTTCCATTTTCAACTTTTTTATATGGACTTTCTATGAAACCGTATTTATTTATTTTTGAATAAGTTGATAGACTATTAATTAATCCGATATTAGGTCCCTCAGGAGTTTCTATTGGACAGATTCTTCCATAATGAGTTGGATGAACGTCTCTAACTTCAAATCCTGCTCTTTCTCTTGTAAGTCCTCCGGGCCCAAGAGCTGAAACTCTTCTCTTGTGAGTAATTTCAGATAGTGGATTTGTTTGATCCATAAATTGCGAAAGTTGAGATGTAGCAAAAAAATCTTTTAAAGATACCGTCAATGGCTTGGCGTTAATGAGGTCTTGTGGCATTGCAGACTCTACATCTATGGTTGTCATTTTTTCTTTGATTGCCCTCTCCATTCTATAAACGCCCATTCTTGATTGGTTTTCAACAAGTTCGCCAA
>QCNR01000023.1 GCA_003210075.1 Pelagibacteraceae bacterium AG-426-G09 | reverse complement strand
TGATTTACAGTATGTTTTTCCACTTCCAGGAGGTCCAAATAATTCAATAGTTTTAAAATTTGTTACCATTTATACTTTATAAACGAAATTAATTTAAATAGTATTTAAAATTTTATATTAAATAAAAAATATTACTTTATAAAAACAATTTTTGTAAATTATATGATTAAAATTATAAATAAGTCAGAAGTTGAAACAGTAATAATATTAAATAATAAAATTAATTATAGAGGGCAAATATAATTCATAAGAAATCGTATTTTATGAAAATTAAGGTATTACATATTGTTGGTGGTCAACCTGATAATGGTGCATACAAAGGTGCTCATATATTACATAAAGCCTTGTTAAGTTCCGATATAGATTCAAAAATATTGAATGATATTCCTAATTTAGACAACAACAAAAAATTTGATCAAGAATTAATTTATTTTAATAATAATCTTTTTAAAAAATATTTAAGAAAAATATTTATATTTCTCGAGAAAATAATAAAGTCGACTTATCTTCCGATACGCAGATCAACTTATACATTGGGGTTATTTGGCTATGATATTACAAAATTTGAAGAGTATAAAAATTCAGATATAATACATATTCATTGGCTTAGTGCTGGATTTATTAATTTCAAAACATTGTTTAAAACAAATAAGACAATTATTTGGACCATGAGAGATATGTGGCCATTCACTGGAGGATCACATTATACAATGGATTTTGAAAATTTTGAAAAAAGCTTTATATCTAAAATAATTAAAAATATTAAAAAAAAATCTTTTAAAAAAAATATACAATTCGTTGCAATAAGCAATTGGTTAAAAAAAGAAGCTGAAAAGAGCTTTGTATTAGAAAAAAAAGATATTATTACAGTCTATAATAATATTGATCTAAGAGAATTCGAACAAGTTGAGAAAAATTTAGCTAGATCACAATTGGATATTAAAACAAAAAAACATGTAATGCTTATTGGAGCACAAAATCCTCAAGCTACCAGAAAAGGGTGGGCTATATTTTTAAAAACATTAAAAAAACTAGATAATAATAAATATTTTATATTAATTTTTGGAAATTTTTGGTCTCAAAAAATATTAGATGATGCCGGTTTTGAGTATAAAAGCATGGGATATATTAATGATAACAAAAAACTTAGTTTAATATATTCAAGTGCCGATTTTTTTGTTTTTTCATCCTTGCAAGAGGCATTTGGAAAAACTTGGGCTGAGTCATTAGCTTGTAAAACACCAGTAGTATGTTTTAAAAATACTGCCGCTTCTGAATTTATTGACCATAAGTTTAATGGATATATATGTGATGAGCATGATCCACAAAAACTAAAAGATGGTATTGAGTGGTTATCAAATGAATTTAATCATAATTCTCTTAAACAAATCCCTGAAAAAGTACTTAGTATAGACGCAAAAATAATTGCTAAAGAATATATAGAAATATATTTGAATGCTTTAAATAAACAGAAAAATTAATTATGAAAGCTATTGCGATAATACCAATATATGGATCTTTATATAAAAAAAAAATAGAATATCGTATTGATAAAAATATTTATAAGCTGTTAAAAAATATATTCAAAAAAAATAATATTACAAATTTTAAATAACTTTTATTCATGCTCTATAATCAAAACAAAATTAATATTTTAATTATAATATCATTTGTTTTTTCATGTATTTTAAGCACATATTATCTTAATAAATACGACAAATATTCTGAATATAAAAACAACAAACATCCAATGATTAAAATTGCTGTAGGGAACCATTGGGCCGAGGCTCAATCAATACTAGATGATGTATCTGATGGAAAAAGTTTCTGGCAATCTGGAAGAATAGAAACTGATGAATTTCTACCACAGAAATTATTAGCTCTTTTTTATATTATAATCGGTGAAAACTTAGAAGAAAACAATATTACTAAGACCAATAATTATAAAGGGCTGTATCTAGCTATTAAATCTTTTTTTTATTTTTTTACTATTTATCTATTAAGTAAAAAATTAACATATTTATTTTCTCAAAGAAAAATTTTTTATATAATACTCTTTCTTTGTTTACTTCCAGATTTATTTCAATATCAATCATCTTTTTGGAACGAAAGCCTCTTTTTTTCATTTCAAATTTTATTAATTTATTTTTATATAAATAATAATCAAAAAATAATTAGTAATTTTTTAATTGGTATAATTATTGGTTTAATGTATTCAATAAGTTCTGAATTTATTTTATACATTATATTTATATTGATTATTTATTTTCTTAACTTAAAGCAACTTAGTATAAAGCCCATTGTATGTATTATGATGGGATTAGGCATTGTTTTAAGTTTAATTTTTGCTAGCAACAATTTAAAAACTGGTGATAAAAAAGTTGTAAACTTTGGTGTTAAATCTGCTTTCTATATTTATTTAGTTCCTCATATTATTTCAAAAAGTGATAATATTTCAATGGATGAGTCTTTTTTTAAACTAAAAAAAGAAAGTAAATTATGGGCGAATGAAAATAAAATAAAATATTATGATGAGAACAATCTATTGCTTAAAATTGAGAGTCCTCAACAAAATGAAGTGTATTTAAATTATTTATTTAAAAAATCTGTAAAAACAATTTTGAAAAATCCTTTTGTCACTATAAAACATGTTTTAAATAAAAGTTTACATACTCTTGCTTTAAACCCATTCTATATAAAATATTTCTATGAATATAATGGAAAAGGTGAATTTTTAAAAACGGATACACATAAAAATTTAATTCCATTAAGAATAATATATTCAATAATAATCTATTTGATAATACTCATAGGTTTTTTCAAATTATTGAGAAGTAAAAATCACAATCTAATCATCTTTTTAATTATTTCTATTTTATATGTCATTTTGAGCTTGGGATGGCTTGGTAATCCAAGATATTTTACACCTGGTTTAATTTTTATGTCTATTTTCTTTGGTAATTTTTTTAATGATAAAAAAGATAGGTTTCTATAAAAGTATCAGAATTAATTTGAACTCTTGTGAAAAAAAAACATAAATTTTTAAAATACAAAAAAAATAAAAAAACCCCACTCTTTTCCATAATTACTGTAGTTTTGAATGGAGAAAAGCATATTGAAAAATGCATCAAAAGCGTTCTAAATCAAAAAGTTAAAGATATTGAATATATAATCATAGATGGAGGATCTTCAGATAAAACAATTAAAATTATTAAAAAATATAAGGCATATATTAATATAATTCTAAGTGAAAAAGATGATGGAATTTATGATGCTTTTAATAAAGGTCTAAAATTATCATCAGGAAAGTTTATTGGTATTGTAAATTCGGACGATTATTTAACTGGTAATGCACTTTCTATAATTAAAAAATATATAAATAAAAATAAATTTGATTTCATCTTTGGAAGTGTGAAGAAGCACTGGGGAATACTTCATGGTTATGAACCTCACAAAATATATTACAGTTGGGGTTTTTATTCGAGTCACTCAACTGGTTTTTTTATAACAAATAGAGCAGCCAAAATAGTGGGCAAGTATAATATTAAATATAGATATCATGCTGATTATGATTATTTTTTTCGTATGATTGTTAAAAAGAAATTAAAAGGAATGGCTACCAAAAAAAATGAAATTACAGGGATTTTTAGACGAGGTGGATTTTCCAGTACAATTCCTTATAAAAAATTGTTTTATGAAGACATTAAAATTAGGTATGATAATGGACAAAATATATTTTTAATCTTAATTATTATTATTTATAAAATTTTCAAAAATTTTAAAAAAATATTATTTTAAAAAGCTATAAAATGAAAGTATATTACTGGTCACCACATATAGATCAAGTTGCAACTGTTAGAGCAGTAATCAATTCTGCTCATTCTTTGAATTTATATTCAAATAATAATTATACTCCAATTATAATAAATGTAGCAGGAGAATGGGACAAATATGTTTCTGAATTATATCAAAAAAATATAAAAATAATAAATTTGACAGATTCTAAAGTAATTCAAAATAAAAATATTAAAGGTTTTATAAGAAGTAGATTATTATACTTTTATATTTTTTTTATTGCTTTTTTCCCTTTATTAAAATTAATAAAAAATAACAAACCTGATTATTTAATTTTACATCTAATCACACCTTTGCCTTTGATATTAAAAATATTATTTAATTTAAAAACTAAATTTATTTTAAGAATTTCCGGACTTCCAAAGCTCAAAAATATAAGATTATTACTATGGAAATTAACTTTAAAAAAAATAAATTTAGTTACTTGTCCAACCATTGCTACAAGAGAATATATTCAAAAATTGAATATTATACCTAAAGAAAAAATTCTATTATTATATGATCCAGTAATAAGCACAAAAGAAATACAAGAAAGAAAAAAAAAACCTCTCAAAAATTTCTTATTAAATGATTACTACATATCTATTGGGAGATTAACGAAACAAAAAAATTTTATTTTACTTGTTAATGCTTTTAAAGATTTTAATCAAAATAAAAATTATAAACTTATTATCATAGGAGAAGGAGAAGATAGAAATAAATTAGAAAATTTTATAAAAGATAATAATCTTGAGGAAACAATATATTTAATCGGTTATCAAAATAATATTTTTAATTATCTTAAAAAAAGCAAATGCTTTATTCTTTCATCATTATGGGAAGATCCTGGATTTGTTCTTATAGAGGCCGCATATATGAACATCCCAATAATATCTAGTGATTGCAGAAATGGACCTTCTGAATTTTTAAATAATGGAGAAGGAGGAATGCTTTTTAATTCAGGCAATAAAGCTAGCTTAATTGAATGTTTCAGAAAATTTGAAAATTTAAAAGCAGATAATATAAATTATTTTAAAATCAATTCTAAAAAATCTTCTAGAAATTTTTCAATATTTAAGCATTATAAAAATCTGAGCACAATTTTAAAAAAAATATGAAAAGTCTTGGAAATGAAACAAACCAAAATGATGAATATGAAACAAAAATTGAATCTTTTTTTCTTAATGATTTAAAAAAAATTAAAAATCCAAATGTAATTGAATTTGGAGTAAGAAATGGGATCTCGACAAAAAAAATTATAAAAATATGTGAAGAAAATCAAGGATTTCTGCATGCTGTAGATAATGAAGATTGTTCAAAGGTTTCAAATAGTTCAAGTTGGCAATTTCACTTTTGCAGAGATGATGATTTTGAATATTTGGATAAAGTTTTTGATTTCAGCGTTGACTTAATTTATCTAGATTCATTTCATGAAGCAAAGCATGTTGAAAAAATATTTTACCATTATTACCCTCTTTTAAAAACTGGAGGTTTATTTATTTTTGACGATATTTCTTGGCTTCCATACCTTAAAAATAAAAAAAGAAATAATTTTAATTGTGAAATTAATAATCAAGAAATTTTTAACAAAATTTTAGAGATTAAATCTGAGAATGATGATTTAATTGATTTATATTTTTCATTTATAGGGTCTGGTTCTGCAAAAATAATAAAAAAAAAACCTGATCCTCTAAGAAAATCAAAAAAATTATTGACGAGAAAAAATTCTTTTAAAAATATTGTTAGAAAAATAGTTTATAATTTTAAATAATCATCTCAATGAATTAACCAAATTTAGATATTTATTTAAATTGATATTATAGTCAAATCTTTCTAACTTTTTATAAGCAAATTCAATAAATTTTTTACTTTTACTTTTACTTTTATTATACAAAACTATTTTGTTTGATAAACTTTTTTCATTTCCTATTGGAAACAAATAACCACCTTTACCGTTTGATAATATTTCTCTTGGTCCTGTTGGACAATTTGTAGAGATAACAAATTTTTTAAGTGTTATTGCTTCTAGAAGCACATTAGGCAGACCTTCATATTTTGATGAAAGAATTAATACATCTGAATGTTTGATGAATGGATAAGGATTCTTTTGGAAATCAATAAATTTAATATTATTATTTAAACCATTATTATTTGTATAATTTATCAATTTATTTTTGAGAATGCCCCTTCCTAAAAAAATTGCATAAAAATTAATTTTTTCTTTAATAATATTAAGAGATTTTAAAATAGTTATTTGATCTTTTTGGTCAACAAATCTTCCTATGTTAATAATTTTTAAACAATTTTTAGGAAAAACATTTTTTATTTTTAATTTTGATTTTTTAATTATTTCGGATCTATTCAAAGGATTGTAAATTACCACTGGGTTGATATCAAAATTTTTTCTCATTGATTTTTGAAAGTCATAACTATTAACCATTACTTTATCAGCTAGACTAATTATATTTTTATAAAGTATTTTTTTAATAATATTTTTAGACCACCCCTCTGGGGCTGAATTTGAACGTATTATTATTTTTATTGATAGTAATTTACAAATTAAAACACAATAAAGATTAGCCTGAAAAGCAAAAACAATATAATTTTTATTCTTAATTAATTTTTTGAACAGCATTAATAGACAAATAAGATATTTTAATCTTCTGCTAAATTTATCCCAATAATTTTTTTTGGGTAAAATAATATTAATCTTTCTATTAAATTTTTTTTTGTATTTATATGATGTTGTAATTAACGAAATGTTATTTATTGATTTTGAAAGATAATTTGCAATTATAAAAAGATTTTTTTCAACGCCACCTCCTTCTATAGACGGCATAAAAATAATTAGATTTTTTTTTGTCATTTGTCTTAAAATAGTCTAAATATAATGTTTATTTATTCTAAATGAGCTTAGTTAGCATAATCATACCTTATTTTAAAAAAAAAAATTACTTTATTTCAACAATTAATTCTATTTTAAATCAAAGTTATAAAAATTATGAAATTTTTATTGTTTATGATGATAAAGACAAAGATGATCTCAATTTTATAAAACAAGTAAAAAAGTTAGATAAAAGAATTAAAATAATTATAAATAATCAAAATGTCGGAGCAGGTGAATCAAGAAATATAGCTGTTAAAGCATGTAAAGGAAATTATGTAGCTTTTATAGATGCAGATGATCTATGGTTGCCAAAAAAATTAAAAAAACAAGTTTCCTTTATGGAAAAAAATAAAATTAGTATCTCACATACGTCTTATAATATTATTGATGAGTTTAGTAAAAAAATTTCATTTAGAAAGGCAAAAAATTTAAAATATAAAGATTTAATTTATTCATGCGATATTGGATTATCTACTGTTATGATAAAAAAAAAATTACTTTTAAAAAATCATTTTCCAAAACTTAAAACCAAGGAGGATTATGTTTTGTGGTTAAAACTATCTAAAAAAGGGCATATATTTTACTCAATTAATGAAAAACTTGTTTTATGGCGTCAAACTCCAAACTCGCTTTCATCATCTATTTTACAAAAATTATTTGATGGATTTAGGGTATATAGAACGTATCTCCAATTTTCTTTTGTTAAATCTTTATACCATTTGCTTTTTCTGAGCTTTAATTATTTAAAAAAATGATAGATAATTATTTATACATTTTATTTATACCTATTTTAATTTATTTAAATTATTTTTTAATTAAAAAAAATATTTTACTAAATTTTTCTGGTCAAAAACATCAAGTCTATACTTATAAAAATAAAGTTCCATTATCAGGTGGTATTTTTTTAGGAATGTATTTCCTTGTAAATTTTAATTCATTCGATTTAAATTTAATTATTTTTTTATTTATATTTTTATTCATTGGTCTCTTAGCTGACTTAACAATAATAAAATCTCCAATAATAAGATTTTATTTACAAATCATTTTTTTAATAATTTTTATTATTAACCAAAACTTAAGTATAAATGATATAAGAATAGATTTTCTTAATATACTATTAGAAAATTATTATTTTAATATTTTTTTTGTTTTATTTTGTATACTTGTATTTTTAAATGGTTCAAATTTTATAGATGGAAATAATTGCTTGGCAATTGGATATTTTGTAATAATTTTTTTAGCTATATCAATTTTAAATCACTATAATTTTATAATTTATAATTCAGAAGTCTCGACATCGTTCTTGATAATTTTAACTATTTTATTAATTTTTAATTTTGCTGGTAAGTTATATCTGGGTGATGGAGGTATTTACTTATTATCGATTTTTAGTTGTTTTATATTAATAACAATTTACAATACTAATAATCAAATTTCTCCGTATTTTATTGCTAATTTATTATGGTATCCCGCTTTTGAAATTTTGTTTTCACTTATCAGAAAGTTAAGGTCAAGGTTATCACCAATGGATCCAGATATCATGCATTTACATCAGCTAATTTTTTATTTTTATAAACAAAAATTAAATTTGAAAATTTATTTGCTAAATTCTTTAACGGGTATATCAATTAATATTTACAACACATTTGTTATATATTTATGTTGTTTAAATATAAGTAATACTAAAATACAAACTTTATATTTGATATTAAGTGTAAGCATATATTTCTTTTGTTACATATATTTTTTAAAATTTAAAAGATCATTTAAAAATAAAAAATTTAATCATTGAAAATAAAATTATAAGGCCGTCTTTAAAAGCATTAACCTTTTTTCTACCTGCGATTCTAGGTTTTTCATATGAGGGAATAGATATAAGTTTATGTCCTCTTTTTTTTGCTTTAATTGGCAACTCAACACAGAAAGCAAACTTTTTCTCCTTCATTTCTAGTCCCTTTGCTTTTTCTGTATCACCCATTACATAGGTATAAAGTATATCTGAAATTTCTAGAGAAAAAAAAATTTTTCCTAAAAATGAAAATATTCTATTTCCAATTAAAGTTATTATAGTATCATCTTCACTATAACCATTTTTCATATATCTTGAGCCAAATACAAAATCAAAATCATATTCTTTAAGATATTTGTACATTTCTTTTAGTTCCCTTGATAAGAAAGAACCATCGGCGTTAAATATACAAAAATATTTTGTGTTTACATTATTAATTCCCTGAATTAATGCATCTCCATAACCCAAACCTTCTTGGTAAAGAATTTTGCAATTTAAATTTTTGATAGCATCGATTGTGTTGATATCTTCTTTTTCTAGAACTACAATTGTATTAAGTTTATACTTTTCTAAATCTTTTAAAACTGTTGGCAAAGTCTCTGCCTCATTTTTTGCGGGTACTACTAACGTTAAATCGTCCATATAATTATGAAATAGTTAATAGCAGAAAACAAGAAAAGTATAAGTAAATAATATTAAAAAATGTAAAAAATACCTCTAATATTATATATTTGAAAAGTTTTTATTGTGATAAATAAAAGATCTCATAAAAAAATAATTGTGTATATATTAATTATTCAAACTATTTAAAATGGAAAATCATATTATATTTTTATCTTATTTAATAATATTTTTATTTTCAAATATTGGATATGGTTTTTTATTTACATCAATGTTTTACAAAGATTTTAAAGAACTTAATTTTGGTGAACTTGGTATCCTAGGTTTCTTCTTAATTGTATTGATTTCAATAAGTACGTCATATTTTTTTGCTCATAATTATATTCACAATACAATTTTACATTTTATAGGTCTTATATCTTTTATTGTATATTTTTTTAAAAGTTTAAAAGAGAATAAGAAACAATTAAAAAATTTGTTATTGGTTTTCTTAGTATTATTATCAGGAATTTATGTATTTAAAAATCACGATGACTTTCCTTATTATCATCTAACTTATGCATTAAATCTTGCTAACAATAGTTTTTTTATTGGAACAGGAGCTCTTGGTCATGGTTTTAGAACGGTTTCCTCACTTTTTTATTACCATTCAACACTTTATATGCCGTATATAAAATTTTATTTATTTCACTCTGGTCCATTTTTAATTTTAATATATTTTAATTATATAATACTAAGTAATTTAATTAAAAAATTTAACTCAAAAAAAATTGATATTGTTTACTATTTTTCGTTATTATCATTTATATTTATTAATGTTGCTTTTTATAGAATAAGTGAACACGGAACAGACAGAACTGGACAAATATTAATTATTTTATCATTTATTTACTTTCTTGAAATATTTTTTATCCAAAAAATATATTTTGAAAAAGAGAAGTTTTTTTGTTTTTTATTAGTTTTGATATTTTTAGCTGCTTCAACGAAGGTGCTTTATATTATTTACTTAATTTTAATTCCACTTGTATTCTTAAAATCGAATTTTTTTAAACAATTTAAAATAAAAAAAAATATTAAATTAATTGTTGTTTTAATATTTAGTTTTTCATTAAATCTATCAGTAAGTTTTTTTAGTACCGGTTGCTTAGTGTATCCTGAGGAAAAAACTTGTTTTTCAGAAAACGTTAAATGGTCAGTAAAAAAAGAAGAAGTTAGAAATATGAAAATACATTACGAATGGTGGGCTAAAGCCGGGGGTGGACCAGGGTATGCATCAGAAATAAAGAAAGAAAAATATATAAAAAATTTTATATGGTTTGAAAATTGGATAGATCGTCACTTTTTTAACAAAGTTCTAGATACTCTTTTAGGAATTATTTTTATTTCGATTTTGACAATATTGTTATTTTTTAGCAAAAAAAGAAAAAAAAATATAAGAAATAATTTTTGGTTAATATACTTAATTATCGGCAGTATATTTTTAGAATGGTTTTTAGGTCATCCTTCCATGAGATATGGGGGCTACGTTCTTTTCGCTTTAATAATTTTTTTATTTACTAGTAGAATAATTGAATGTTTTAATGTTTCTCTTAAAAAAATATATTATTCCTCTATATGTCTAATATTTTTAACCTTAATAATTTTTAATGCTAGGAATTTTTCTAGGCTAAATTTAGAAATTAAACAGTATGGCTACAATATTATTGATTCACCTTTTTTCTTTGTCAAAGATGTTAATTATAAAGTATTAAATGAATATGAAAAAATTAAACTTTATCAAACATCAGAGGGGCAAATGTGTTGGGCTACGCCTACACCATGCACAAATAGAGATTCTTTAAAGATTAGAAAATTAAATGGTTTTAAGACAATCTTGCAAGAATAGAAATATTTTAAATGTTGCATATAATATATATTAAAATTTTATCTTATTTAATTGAAGTTATAGATTATAAAAATAAAAAAAAAGTAATTAACTTTTTTAAAGAGAAGTTTTTAGAAAACAAAATAAATTTAATCGATATTGGGGCCCACAAAGGTGAAACAATCAAAGTTTTTCTAAAAAATTTTAATATCGATAGAATTTTATCTTTTGAAGCAAATACAAAAATATTTGAAGCTCTAAATAATAAATTAATTAATGAAAAACTAACAAATGTTACTTTAATTAATTCAGGAATAGGAGATCAAAATGAAAAAAAAAAATTAAAAGTTTTCCATGAAACATCTTCTTCAACATTTAATCAAATAAACCAAAACACTAAATATTATCAAAGAAAAAAAAAATATCTATCATTCCTTAGTAAAAACAAAAATGAAGAGTATGAAGAAATTACAGTCCAAGTAAATCCTTTAAGCTACTTTGAAGAGTTTAAAATGTTAGACAGAGTGGATATATTAAAAATAGACACTGAAGGATATGAATTAAAAGTTTTAAAAGGAATTAAGAAAGAAGATATTGAAAAAATTAGATTTATTTATTTTGAACATCATTATGACTTAATGATAAAAAAAAACTATAAATATTTTGAAATAAAAAACTTTTTAAATCAAAATAACTTTCATTTGAAACTAAAGTTAAAAATGAATTTTAGAAAAACATTTGAATATATATATGAGAAAGTTGAATAAAAATTTAAAGGCATCAATAATTGTAGTAAATTATAATAATAGTAAATATATTAATAGGTGTATAAATTCTGTAAAAAATCAAACCTATAAAAATTTAGAATTAATATTCGTTGACGATTGTTCAACAGATAATTCAATTTTTTTTGCAAAAAAGTTTAAAAAAATAAGAATTTTAAAAACTAATAAAAAAACTAAGCATGGATCTTATAATCAAATTAATGCTTACAAAAAAGGATTATCTAAATCTAAAGGTGAGATTATATTTTTTTTAGATAGTGATGATTTTTACAAAAAAAATAAAGTAACGAAAATAATTAATTATTTTAAACAAAATGATACCCAAATATGTTTTGATAAACCCATAATCTATTTTAATAAAGTAAAACAATTTAAGCTTGAAATTATAAAAAGAAATAAATTTTTAGTTCCATGGCCGCAATTTGGTCCACAAAGTTGTATCGCAATTAGAAAAAAATATTTATTAAAAATATTGCCAAAAATATCAATATATAAATTTGAAAACATTTGGTTTGATTTTAGATTAATAAATCAAGCATTCGTTGACTTTAATAAGGTTCTCACAGTAAAAGATCATTTAACTTTTTATCAGCAAAATGATGATACAATTTCATCAAAGTTTAAAAAATTTTCAAAAAATTGGTGGAAAAGGAGAAACGAAGCTCACGATTTTTTAAAATACTTATATAATAAAAATGGAAAAAAGTTTTTTTTATCATTAGATTATTTTGTAACCTACATTGTAAATAAAGTAATATAATGAATCATTCTGTTCTCATAATAGGTAAAAAAAGCTTTATAGGTTATAATTTAAACAAGTATTTAAAAAATTTTTTTGAAGTAGATATTTTATCTTTTGAAGACCTTTATAACAAAAAACTCAATATATATAAATACTCATATATTATAAATACATCCATTCATAAAAACTATATAAAAAAAAATTACAACAGAAAATTTGATTTAGATAGAATGATAATCGATAAATTTTACAATAGGAATTTTAAATTTATTTTTATGAATACTAGAAAAATTTATAAACCAAAAATCAATATTTCAGAAAAAAGTAAGATTAAACCAATAGATCAATATGCAAAAAACAAAATTAAAACAGAAAATTATTTAAAAAAAAAATTA
>QCNR01000022.1 GCA_003210075.1 Pelagibacteraceae bacterium AG-426-G09 | reverse complement strand
AACATGGAACTCCTATCACGGATGAGGTGTTTTATAAAGCGCTTGAGTCAGAGGCGGTGATATTGGGTGCTGTAGGTGGTCCCAAATGGGACAATGTTGAGTTTTCAAAAAAACCAGAAAGAGCATTGTTAAAATTAAGAAAAGAATTGAAGCTTTTTGCAAATTTACGACCTGCAATTTGCTTTGAACAATTGGTTGAAGCGTCAACACTTAAACCAGAAATAGTTTCAGGATTAGATATTATGATAGTAAGAGAGCTTACAGGAGGAATTTACTTTGGAGAACCACGAGGAATTAAACTGATTGATAATGGAGAAAGAAAAGGAATTAATACTCATACATATACATCAAGTGAAATTCAGAGAGTTGCAAGAGTAGCTTTTGATTTAGCAAAAAAAAGACAAAATAAATTAACATCTTGTGAAAAATCAAATGTAATGGAAGCAGGATTACTTTGGAGAGAAGAAGTTCAAGATTTGCATAATAAAGAATTTAAAGATGTAAAACTTGATCACATGTTAGCTGATAATTGTGCAATGCAACTATTGAGAAATCCAAAACAATTTGATGTGATAGTAACAGATAATTTATTTGGTGATATGCTATCAGACCAAGCTTCTATGTTAACAGGATCTCTAGGACTTTTGCCATCGGCCTCTCTAGGTGCTAAAAATAAAGAGGGTCAAATGAGAGCTATGTATGAACCTATTCATGGATCTGCTCCTGATATAGCAGGAAAAGGTATTGCAAATCCTATAGCAACTATTTTAAGTTTTGCTATGGCGTTAAGATATTCTCTTGATTTAGATAAAGAGGCAAATGCACTTGAGAAAGCGGTCCAGGATGTATTGAATGACGGTTTAAGAACAAAAGATATAATTTCTAAAGGAAAAAAAGAAGTATCCACATCTCAAATGGGTGATGCGATAATTTCAAAATTGCAATAATTATTCATTTATTTTAAGGTCCTCAAATGCCAAATTATACTGCACCAGTAGAAGACATGATGTTTCTTTTTGATAAGTTAAGAAATAACAAAAACTATAATGAATTAGAAAAATATAAAGAAGTCAATTCAGAGCTTGTAAAAAATATATTAGATGAAGCAGCCAAAATAAATCAAAATATAATTTTACCACTTGCTAAAATAGGGGACGAAAACCCAACTGTTTTTGAAAATGGTGTTGTAAGAACACCACCAGGATACAAAGAGGCTTATACAAAATTTATAGAGGATGGGTGGACCTCTTTATCTTGTGATCCTAAGTATGGTGGCCAAGGAATGCCAAAGACAGTAAGTGCATTTTTTGATGAAATGCTATCTTCAGCAAGTTTGTCATTTAAATTATACAGCGAACTAAGTATTGGCGCTTACAATTGTATTAATCATCATGCTACAGAAGAAATAAAAAATAAATATTTACCTAAGATGGTTGAAGGTAAATGGAGTGGAACTATGTGTTTGACAGAACCTGTATGTGGCACAGATTTAGGTTTACTCAAAACAAAGGCCGAAGAACAAGCTGATGGAACTTACAAATTAAATGGTCAAAAAATATTTATTACATCTGGTGATCATGATTTGACGGAAAACATTATCCATCTTGTTATTGCAAGAGCAACTGACTCCCCAAAAGGAACTAAAGGTATTAGTCTATTTTTGGTGCCAAAATTTAAAGTAAACGATGACGGCTCATTGGGACAAAGAAATGGAATTTCAACAGGATCTATTGAAAGCAAGATGGGTATAAAAGGATCAGCAACATGTGTACTAAATTTTGATGATGCCGTAGGATACATGATCGGTCCAAAAAATAAGGGCCTAAATTCAATGTTTACGATGATGAATCTAGAGAGGATTGTTGTTGGAATACAAGGGCTAGGGATTTCTGAAATAGCTTATCAAAATTCTTTAAGTTATGCCAAAGAAAGAAAACAAGGTAAAACAAATAATAGTAAATCAACAAATGGTGCAGATATAATAATTGAACATGCTGATATTAGAAGATCACTTCTCAATATGAAATCTATAATCGAAGGTGAGAGAGCACTTTGTTTTTGGCTATCACAACAAACTGAAGTGAGCTTATACCACAGTGATGAAACTATTAGAAAAGAAGCATCTGATTATGTGTCTTTAATGACACCAGTAGTTAAAACTATGTTCACTGATTTAGGAATGGAAATCACAAGTGATGCAATGCAAGTTTATGGTGGATATGGGTATACTAAAGATCAAGGTATTGAGCAACTTTATAGAGATAATAGAATAACACCAATTTATGAAGGAACAAATTCTGTGCAAGCGCTTGATTTAGTTTTTAGAAAATTAGTTAATAAAAATGGCGATGTGATTGATAAATATTTGAATATGATCAAAAATGATTTCAATAAAACAGACGGAAAAATCAAACCATTTCTAGATGATTTTAATAATAGTTTAGATCTTTTAAATAAGTTCACAGTCTGGATAAAGGACAAGCTTAATAATTCAAAAGATGATGCAAGTGCTGCATGTAATGATTATTTAAAAGCCCTGGGTTTTGTTTCCATCGCTCATTCTTGGATAAAAGTACTAGAAATATGCTTTAAAGATTATGACAATAATAAAACGTTTTATGAAGATAAAATCCAAACTGCTAAATTTTATTTCAAAAGAGTGTTACCTAGAGCAGAAAATCACTTTAAAACAGCAATAACTGGAAGTGATTACATAATGAACTTTAAATTTAATTAAAATGAATAATTACGAGACAAATCTAGGAAAAAATAATGCGAATTTTATTCCTTTAACTCCATTAAGTTTTCTAGAGAGAGCAAAAGATATTTATCCAAATTATGAAGCTCTTGTTTATGAAACTAGAAGTTATAATTGGTCAGAGGTTTACAAAAGATGCATAAAGTTCGCTAGTGCTCTAGAAAAAATTGGAATTAGAAAAGGAGATACTGTTTCAGTGATGGCATTTAATACCCCTGAAATCTTTGAAGCACATTATTCTATACCTATGACTGGTGCAGTTCTAAATACAATTAATGTAAGACTAGACGCGAAAACAGTTTCTTATATTCTTAATCATAGCGAAGCTAAAGTATTTATAGTTGACAGACAGCTACATTCTATTATTGAAAAAGCACTCACAACAGTTGAAAAGAAACCCATTATTATTGATATTCAAGATGATTTTGCAGATCAATCATTATTAAAAAAAATAGGTGAACATGAATATGAGAGTTTTTTAAAATCTGGAGATGAAAATTATGCTTGGAAAAGACCACAAGATGAATGGGACGCAATTTCATTAAATTATACCTCCGGCACTACTGGAAATCCTAAGGGTGTAGTTTATCACCATAGAGGGTCATACCTCATGTCTACTGGAAGCGCCGTTGCGTGGAATATGCCAAACAGATTAAATTTCTTAACTGTTGTTCCAATGTTTCATTGCAATGGATGGGGCTACCCATGGACGATACCTATGCTAAATGGAAAAACTGTTTGTTTAAGAGCCATAGACATAAAAAAAATATTTGAATTAATTGAAAAACATAAAATCACACATTTTGGTGGAGCACCAATAGTATTAAATATGATTACTGGAGCCTCACAATCAGATCAAAAAAAATTAAATCATAAAGTTCATGTTCTTACAGCTGGAGCCCCACCACCAAGTATAATATTTAAAAAAATGAAAGCATTGGGTTTTGAAGTTATGCATGTTTATGGATTAACAGAAACATATGGTCATATTACTCAATGTGCATGGAATGATGAGTGGAGTTCGTTTGACGAAGATAAGCAAAACGAAATTAAAGCAAGACAAGGTGTAAGGTATCCAAATACTGAAGATGCAATGGTTATAGATCCGGAGACTATGAAACCTGTTCCTAAAGATGGAAAATCAATGGGTGAAATTATGATTAGAGGAAATATTGTTATGAAAGGTTACTTTAAAGATAAAGAGGCCACAGAAAAAGCTATGGCAAATGGATGGTTTCATTCTGGAGATTTAGCTGTAATGCATCCTGACGGCTATATAAAGATACAAGATAGATCAAAAGATATTATCATTTCTGGTGGTGAAAATATTTCCTCAATAGAAATTGAAAATACTTTAGCCAAACACCCTGCAGTTTCAATAGCCGCAGTAGTCGCAAAATCTGATGAAAAATGGGGAGAAGTACCTTGTGCTTTTATTGAAAAAGTAAAAGACAAAGATGTTTCAGAAAAAGAATTAATAGATTTTTGTAAAGAAACTTTAGCTGGCTTTAAAGTTCCAAAAAAAATTAATTTTCGAGAATTACCAAAAACATCGACAGGTAAAATACAAAAATTTGAATTAAGAAAAATTGCTAAGGAATTAAATTAAATGAAAACCTTTTCTATTGCTAAATCGAGAAGATTAAGAAGCACCCCTTATACATCTAGAATTGAAAAACAGGGTGTTACGGCCTATACATCATATAATCATATGCTTTTGCCCGCAGCTTTTGGTTCATTAGAAGACTCATATCATCACTTAAAAAAAAATGTTCAGATATGGGATGTTGCTGGGGAAAGACAGGTAGAGGTAAGCGGAAAAGACTCAGCCAAATTAGTTCAAATGATGACTTGTCGAGATTTATCAAAATCTAAAGATGGAAGATGTTATTATTGTCCAATAATAGACGATGATGCAGGGATAATAAATGACCCTGTTGTGTTAAGATTGAGCGAGGATAGATGGTGGATTTCAATTGCAGACTCTGATGTAATTTTATTTGCAAAAGGTTTAGCTATTGGAAATAAATTTGAAGTAAAAATATTTGAACCAAATGTAGATATAATGGCTATTCAAGGCCCAAAGTCTTTTGGATTAATGGAAAAGGTTTTTGGGGAAAAAATAACCAAATTAAAATTTTTTGGCTTTGATTATTTTGACTTCAAAGGAACAAAGCATTTAATAGCAAGGTCCGGATGGTCTAAGCAGGGCGGGTATGAGGTTTATGTTGAGAATACAAATTCTGGATTAGATCTTTATGATCACTTATTTGAAATTGGAAAAGAATTTGATGTAAAGCCAGGCTGTCCAAATCTAATTGAAAGAATAGAAAGTGGACTTTTATCATATGGGAATGATATGGATCTTTACGATAATCCTTTTGAATGTGGATTTGATAAATATGTAAATTTAGATTCAGATGTTATTTTTTTAGGCAAAGATAAATTGAAAAAGATAAAGTCCGAGGGAATTAACAGAAAGTTAATGGGTCTAATTATTGAATCAAATGAAATAAGCATGACAAAGTCTTTAGATGTTAAAGATCAAAACGGTAACATAATTGGTGAATTAAGGTCTGCATGTTTCTCACCACATTTTAATAAAGTAATTGGTATTGCTATGATTAATAAGCCATTTTGTGCACCATCTCAAAATGTGAAAGTTGATATAAATAGCAATATTTGCAATGGAAAAGTTTGTGATTTACCGTTCATTTAGTATAACATCACATAATTACCATGAATATTTGTATAGTAGGGGCAACAGGAAACGTTGGTAGAAAAATTTTAGATGTTCTAGAGAAAAAAAATTTTTCCTTTGATCAACTTTTTTTAATAGCTTCAAAAAAAAGCGCAGGAAAAAAAATTCTTTTTAAAAATAAAGAATACATAGTATCTAATTTAGAAGAATTTGATTTTTCTAAATGTGATATTGCTTTTTTTTCAGCCGGTGGAGAAATAGCAGAAAAATTTGCAGAAAAAGCTGCAAAACACTCAGTTGTAATTGATAACTCAAGTTTTTTTAGAATGGATCCAGATGTTCCATTAGTAGTACCACAAGTAAACTCCGTAGATCTTAAAAATATAAAAAAAAATATAATTGCAAATGCAAATTGCTCAACTATTCAAATGGTAATAGCATTAAAACCGTTACACGAAATTTTCAAAATTAAAAGGATAGTTGTTTCAACTTATCAATCGGTTTCAGGAGCTGGGAAAGGTCCAATGGATGAACTAATAGATCAAACGAAACTTGCTCTTGATAATAAATTAATTAATTCTAAAAATTTCACAAAACAAATTGCTTTTAATGCAATACCACATATCGATATTTTCTCAGATGATGGTTATACTAAAGAGGAAATGAAAATGATAAACGAAACAAAAAAAATATTAGATAAAAATATTAATGTAACCGCAACTTGTGTTAGGGTTCCAGTACTAGTTTCTCATGCAGAGTCATTAAATATAGAATTTGAAAAAGAGTTTACTTTAGAAAAAATAATAAATTTGCTTAATAATGCCGAGGGCTGCAAAGTTGTAAATGATCAAAAAGATGGTGGATATATGACCCAACTTGAAGCGGCGGGCAAAGACGAAACTTTTATTTCTAGAATTAGAAAAGATAACACAAATGAAAAAGCTATAAATCTTTGGATTGTTTCTGATAATCTACTTAGAGGTGCGGCTCTAAACGCTGTGGAAATAGCTGAGGCATATATTAAAACAAAATAATGAGCAACAATCCATTATCACCTCATATACAAATATATAATTGGCATATATCATCTTTAGTTTCTATATCCCATAGGATAACAGGTGTAATAAATATTTTAGCGTTATCATTAATTTGTTTTTGGATTTGGATTCTTTTTTTAGAAGATAATAGCTATCAAATTGTTTCTAATTTCTTAAATTCTTTTTTTGGCAAATTTTTTATTATTGGTTTTGTTTGGTCCTATTCTTTTCAAATTTTAAGTGAAATTAGACACTGGTTTTGGGATTTAGGATATGGTTTTGATTTAAAAACTTCTAAGATAACAGGAGCTTTAGTAATTTTAGGATCAATAACTATCACAATTGTTTTATATTCATTAAGAGGATTATTATTATAATGATAAGTGCAACTAAAAAATGGATATCACTTAAATTGAGCTCAGTGATTATGGTTCCTTTTATGATATGGTTTTTAATTAATTTTGTAACTATTTATGATAGTGACAGTCAAAATCTAAAAGAATTTTTCTCAAACCCTTTTCAAGCAATAATTTTCTCAATATTTATTATTATTACATTTTTTCATTCAGCTTTGACTATTAGTGAAATATTTGAAGATTATATTAACAACGAAAAAACAAGAAAATTCGCAAATATGATGGTTTATTTGTCATCTTTTATTATTCCTACAATTACAATAATCACTCTCTATAAATTATAGATATGGAATCTTATAAAATTATAGATCACAGTTATGATGTTGTTGTTTTGGGAGCTGGAGGCTCAGGACTTAGAGCGGCTGTAGGACTAAGCGAAGCTGGTCTAAAGACTGCTTGCATTTCAAAAGTTTTTCCAACAAGAAGTCATACTTCAGCTGCACAAGGTGGAATTTCTGCAGCTTTAGGAAATATGGGTGAAGATGATTGGCGTTGGCATATGTATGATACAGTCAAAGGATCTGATTGGCTTGGGGATCAAGACTCAATAGAATATTTATGTAAAGAGGCACCTAGAGCAGTACTGGAATTAGAACAATACGGTGTACCATTTAGTAGGACAGAGGATGGTAAAATATATCAAAGACCTTTTGGAGGTATGACAAAAAATTATGGTAACGGGACTGTTCAGAGAACTTGTGCAGCTGCAGACAGAACTGGACATGCAATTCTTCATACACTTTACGGTCAAGCACTAAAACACAATACTGAGTTTTTTATTGAGTATTTTGCTTTAGATCTTTTAATGAAAGATGGTCAGTGCAAAGGTTTAATTGCTTGGAATTTAAACGATGGGACTTTACATCGTTTTAGATCTCATATTACTATTATTGCAACTGGAGGATATGGAAAAGTTTATTATTCTGCAACATCTGCACATACATGTACCGGAGATGGTAATGCAATGGTCTTAAGAGCCGGTCTCCCTTTGCAAGACATGGAGTTTGTCCAATTCCATCCAACTGGAATTTATGGTCATGGAACTTTAATTTCTGAAGGAGTAAGAGGAGAAGGTGGTTATCTTTTGAATTCTAAGGGTGAAAGATTTATGGAAAAATATGCTCCTAAAGCAAAAGATTTAGCATCAAGGGATGTTGTAAGCAGATCAATTGCAATTGAAATTAATGAAGGAAGAGGAGTTGGTAAAGAGAAAGATCATGTTCATCTTCATTTAAATCATTTGGATCCAAAAGTTATCGATGAGAGATTACCTGGCATTGCAGAGTCATCAAGATTGTTTGCAAATGTTGATGTAACTAAAGAACCAATTCCTGTAGTACCAACTGTTCATTATAATATGGGGGGAATACCTACTAATTATAAAGCAGAAGTACTAACTGTAAATGGCTCGGAAAAAACTGTTCCAGGACTAATGGCAATTGGAGAAGCCGCATGTGTTTCAGTCCATGGGGCAAATAGACTAGGTTCAAACTCATTAATAGATTTGGTAGTTTTTGGTAGAGCAGCAGCAAGAAGAGCCGCAGAGTTGATTAAACCTGGTATGCCTCATGAGGATATTTCAAATTTAGAGACGGATAAATGTTTAGAACGATTTGACAATTTAAGAAATGGAAATGGAGATAATAGAACTGCAGATTTAAGAATTTCAATGCAAAAAACTATGCAATCAAAGTGTGCAGTTTTTAGAACAGAAAAGACTCTTAAAGAAGGAGTTAATGAAATTAGAAAGCCTTTTGAAGGCATGGATAATATAAATGTTAAAGATAAATCTCTTATTTTTAACACTGATTTAGTAGAAACTTTAGAGTTCGACAATCTTATAAGACAGGCAATAACTACAATGGACTCAGCATATAATAGAAAAGAGAGCAGAGGAGCACATGCTAGAGAAGATTTTCCAAGTAGAGATGATCAAAAATATATGAAACATACTTTATCTTGGTGTGAAGGAAGTAAATCTAAAATTGCATATAGAGAAGTTCACAAATCAACATTAACTAATGAAGTTCAATACTTTCCACCGCAAGAGAGAGTTTATTAATGGTCCAAATTAATCTTCCAAAAAAATCGGAAATTAAAAAAGGTTATTATTATAAAGACAAAACAGGATCCAAAAATTTAAGAAAAGTTAACATTTATAGGTGGGATCCAGCAACTGGAGACAATCCTAGAATTGATACCTATGAAGTGGATATGGACAATTGTCCATCCAAAGTTCTTGATTTACTGAATAAAATTAAAAATGAGATCGATCCTTCGATAGCATACAGAAGATCATGTGCACATGGAGTTTGTGGTTCTTGCGCTATGAATATGGATGGAAAAAATGGACTTGCTTGCACGAAGCCTCATGCAGAAATTAAAGGTGAAATAAATATTTATCCATTACCGCATTTAAAAGTTTTAAAAGATCTCATTGGTGATTTAAGCACACTTTATAAACAATATGAATCTGTTCAACCATGGTTAAAAACAACAAAAAAAATTGATGACTCAGAGCATTTACAATCAAAAGATGATAGATCAAAATTAGACGGATTGTATGAGTGCATAATGTGTGCATGTTGCTCAACTTCCTGCCCAAGTTATTGGTGGAATGGTGATAAATATTTAGGTCCAGCTGTATTACTACAGGCTTATAGATGGATAATTGATAGCAGAGATGAAGATAGAAAAGAAAGATTAAAAAAAGTTGCAGATGAACTGAAGCTTTACAGATGTCATACAATTATGAACTGTACAAATGCATGTCCAAAAGGTTTAAATCCAGCAAAAGCAATAGCTGAGATTAAAAAAATGCTTGCAACTAGCTAATTATATAATTAAATAATTTCCGATGAATTTAATACAGCATTACATTAATGGTAAAGTTGTTTCAGGAGACTCCAAAAGAAAAGGAAAAGTATTTAATCCTGCAACAGGAAATCAAGAATCAGAGGTATTATTAGGTGCAAAATCTGATTTAGACAAAGCAGTTGAACATGCAAAAAAAGCCTTCTTATCTTGGTCATCAAAGCCACCGATCCAAAGAGCAAGAATAATTTTTAAATATAAAGAGCTGATTGAAAAAAACTCTGATGAATTAACTAAATTAATTGTTTCAGAACACGGCAAAGTTTATGATGACGCTAAAGGTTCACTTACAAGAGGTTTAGAAGTAGTAGAGTTTGCTTGTGGAATTCCACAAATGCTAAAAGGCGAATTTACAGAAAATGTTGGAACTGATATTGATAGTTGGTCAATAAGACAATCTTTAGGAGTTTGTGCTGGAATAACTCCTTTCAATTTTCCAGCTATGGTGCCAATGTGGATGTTTCCAATGGCCATAGCATGCGGAAATACATTTATATTAAAACCTTCAGAAAAAGATCCTTCCTGTTCAGTCAGACTAGCTGAGTTATTTAGTGAAGCAGGCTTACCAGAGGGAGTTCTTAACGTTGTAAACGGAGACAAAGAAGTCGTAGATGCAATATTAGCAAACAAAGATATTCAAGCTGTTAGCTTTGTAGGTTCAACACCTATTGCAAAATATATTTATGAAACAGCTGCAAAAAATGAAAAAAGAGTTCAAGCACTAGGAGGAGCTAAAAATCACTGTGTTGTAATGCCAGACTGTGATTTAGACCAAGCCGTAAATGGATTAATGGGTGCTGCCTATGGTTCTGCTGGTGAGAGATGTATGGCACAATCAGTTGCTGTAGCTGTTGGCAACATTGGAGACAAACTTGTTAATGAATTAGCAAAAAAAGTTGAAGCATTAAAAGTTGGACCAGGCATGGATAAAAATTCGGAGATGGGTCCTTTAGTTACTAAAGAACATTTAGAAAAAGTTAAAGGATATGTAGATTTAGGAGTGAAAGAAGGGGCTAATTTAGTTGTAGATGGTAGAAATATTAAACTTCAAGGTTATGAAAATGGTTTTTATATAGGTGGATGTTTGTTTGATAACGTAAAAAAAAATATGAGAATTTATAAAGAGGAAATTTTTGGACCAGTTTTATCTGTAGTCAGAGCTAAGGATTTTGATGAGGCCACTCAACTGATTAATGACCATGAATTTGGAAATGGTACAAGTATTTATACTAGAGATGGAGATGTAGGTAGAACTTTTGCAAGTAAAATTAAAGTTGGCATGGTTGGAATAAATATTCCTATCCCTGTGCCAGTTGCCTTTCATAGCTTTGGTGGTTGGAAAAGATCATTATTCGGAGACCAGCATATGCATGGTCCTGAAGGAGTAAGATTTTATACAAAATTAAAAACAATAACTTCAAGATGGCCTTCTGGTGTTAGGTCTAACCCTGAATTTGTAATGCCTACAATGAAGTAAATTTACACAAAGAAATAAATGAGCAAGATATCTTTAATTGGAGCAGGTCAAATAGGTGGAACTTTAGCACATCTAATTGGAATAAAAGAATTAGTTAAAGAAGTCGTCTTGTTTGATGTAGCGAGTGGTATAGCAAAAGGTAAAGCTTTAGATATTGCGCAATCTTCATCTGTAGATGGTTTCAATGTCAAATTAAGTGGAACTGATAATTATGGGGATATTAAAAATTCTGATGTAATCATAATTACAGCTGGAGTACCTAGAAAACCAGGAATGAGTAGAGATGACTTATTAGGAATTAATTTAAAAATAATAAAACAAGTTGCACAAGGTATAAAAAAAAATTCACCAGATGCCTTTGTAATCTGCATAACAAACCCACTAGATGTAATGGTGATGGCATTACAAAAATATTCTGGATTACCAGCGAATAAAGTAGTTGGTATGGCCGGTATATTAGATAGCTCTAGGTTTAAATTATTTTTATCTTTAGAACTTAATGTTCCTGTAAAAGATATAGAGACAATGGTTATGGGCGGCCACGGAGATACTATGGTTCCTCTTCCAAGGTTTACAAAAGTTTCAGGGAAACCATTATTAGATTTAGTTAAAGAAGGAAAAATATCTAAGGAAAGATTAGAAAGTATTAATCAAAGAACCAGGGATGGTGGAGCGGAGATAGTAAAATTCCTAGAAAAGGGCTCAGCATTTTATGCACCAGCAGCATCTGGCGTCCAAATGGCTGAAGTGTATTTAAATAACTCAAAACAAATTCTTCCTTGTGCAGTATTCTTGAATGGAGAATATGGTTTTAAAGATGTTTACGCAGGTGTACCAGTTGTTGTAGGCAAAAATGGGGTTGAAAAAATTGAGGAAATAGAACTCGATGAAAAAGAGAGAAAAGAATTTAATCACTCAGTTGAGTCTGTGAAAAAACTTTGGGATGTAGCAACTAGTATTGATCCAGATTTAAAGTAAATGAATATTCACGAGCATCAAGCAAAACAGATTTTAAAAAAATATGGTGCTGCTGTGCCAAACGGAGTTTTCGGATTCTCATCCGACGAAATTATTGAAAAAGCTAAAAAACTAAATACAGAAAAATATGTTTTGAAAGCTCAAATCCATGCAGGTGGTAGAGGAAAAGCTGGAGGGGTTAAAATACTGGATAATATTCAAGATTTAATCTCAGCTTCAAAGGAAATGTTGGGGAAAGTTTTGATTACACATCAAACTGGACCTGCAGGCAAGGAAGTAAAAAGATTATATGTTGAAGAGTCTTCGAATATAAAAAAAGAGTTTTACTTATCTTGCTTAGTTGACCGCAACAGTTCGAAAATTGCATTTATATCAAGTGATCAAGGGGGAATGGATATTGAAGAAGTTGCAAAATCAAATCCAGAAAAAATTATAACTACAAAAGTAGATTTACTTGATGATATAAAAGAGGAAGATTGTAAAAAAATAATTAAAATATTTAATTTGGATGAAAATACATCTCTTCAAGGAATTAAATTAATAAAATCTATATATAAAATGTTTATTTCTACAGATGCAAATTTAGTTGAAATAAATCCTTTAATACAAACAGAAGAAAATAATTTACTTTGCCTAGATGCTAAAATGAATTTTGATGATAATTCAATTTTTAGACATCCAGAAATTTTAGAATTAAGGGATCTTAATGAGGAAGACCCAACCGAGATAGAGGCAAGCAAACATGATTTAGCATATATA
>QCNR01000021.1 GCA_003210075.1 Pelagibacteraceae bacterium AG-426-G09 | reverse complement strand
TAAAAAACCAAATAATGCAAAAGTAAATGCTACAAGTACGAGTAAAAATACCATTAATAAAGGGTGAAGAATTGAAACCTCAACAAAAAAGTTCGATGTAGCCAAAATTACTGCTCCAATAATTAATGTTTTGGTTGCTCCAGCACCAACAAAAGCTAATACCATTTCAAAAGTAGATATTGGTGCTGCTAGTATTTCATAAAGCGACCCATTAAATTTTGGAAAAAAGATACCAAATGAAGTATTGCTTATTGACTGAGTTAATAATGTTAGCATGATTAAACCAGGCACAATGTAAGAGCCATAACTAATGCCATCTATATTTTGAACATAGTTTCCAATTACTGAGCCAAAGACAATGAAATAAAGTGAAGTTGATAATACTGGGGATATTAAAGACTGTAATAAAGTTCTTCTAAATCGATCCATTTCATGAAGATAAATTGCTCTAAACCCGTAATAATTAATTCTCATTATTTTCCTTTACCAAAGTAACAAATATTTTTTCAAGTGTACTTTCTTCTGTTTTAAGATCTTTAAGCTTTAATCCTTGGTCCTTGATATCTTGAAGAAGATTTGTAATTCCAGTTCTTTGTTTTTGAGTATCATATGAATAGGTCAATGAAAGTTTATTGCCACTTAATTCAAGATCATACTTTCTTAAATTCTCTGGTATGATTTCAGTTTTTTCATGTAAATCAATTCTAAGTTTTTTTCTTCCCATTTTATTAAGAAGATCTTTTTTTTGGTCAACTACAATTATTTCTCCATTATTAATTACCGCCACTCTATCTGCAATAGCTTCTGCTTCTTCTATATAATGAGTTGTTAAAATTATAGTTACACCACTTTCTCTAAGTGCTTCTACTGATTTCCACATATCTTTTCTCAACTCTACATCTACACCTGCTGTAGGTTCATCCAAAAAAAGAATTGAAGGTTTGTGAGATAAAGCTTTTGCAATAAGAACTCTTCTCTTCATTCCGCCTGATAACTGTCTTAAAATATTATCTTTTTTATCCCAAAGAGATAATTTTTTTAATACACTTTCAATATATTTTGGATCTGGAGCTTTACCGTATAATCCTCTTGTAAAAGATACATTATTAAATACAGTCTCAAAGTTTTCTAAAGTTAATTCTTGAGGAACTAAACCAATCTTGGATCTAGTTTGTCTATAATCATTAATTATATCAAATCCATCAACATTTACTTTTCCAGATGAAGGTATAACGATCCCACAAATAATACTTATTAATGTTGTTTTGCCAGCACCGTTCGGCCCAAGCATGGCAAGTATCTCACCTTTTTTAATATTTAAACTTACGTTGTTAAGTGCCTTTAAACCATTTTTATAAGTTTTTGATAAATTATTAATTGATATTAAATCTTCAGACATTCCGCATTTATATAGTTTTTTTTATTATTATTACAACATAGGGTTTATAACTAATTTTTTGACATTCTCCATATTTCACCATAATCACTTAACATTAAAATTTTTCCATTTTGATCTTGTTTTACATCTCTAATTCTTCCAATTGTGTTTCTAAAAAGTATTTCTTCCTCAATAAATTCGTTTTCCTCAAAATTTAATCTTCTTAACGATTGGTGTTTTAAAGATGCTATCAATGCTTGCCCTTTCCATTCAGGAAATTCATCTCCGCTATAAATTAAGCAAGCAGAGATTGCTATTGATGGAACATAATATTTAATTGGTCTGTCATATCCAGGTAGCCATTCTGGACCTCCTGGTAAACCTGAATATTTAGTGCCACCCCAATAAAGTTTATCCCAACCATAATTTCCACCTTTATTTACTTTTCCAAACCAATCACCACCTCTAGCACCATGATTAGTCATATAAACATTATTATCATAGGGAGACAAACACATGCCTTGAACATTCCTAATACCAATTTGATAAATTTCAGGTAGCCAATCTGTTTTATCTAAAAACTTTGGATTATCTTTTGGTATCGATCCATTTGTTTTTATCCGGATAATGCTTCCAGGGTGTTTAGTGGGATCTTGAGCTATTATTCCTCCACCTCTTTCTCCTGATGAAATATAAATATTCTCTTCTTTTATCACTATTCTTGATCCAAAATGATATCCGCTTTTAATAGAAGGTGTTGATCTAAATAAGTTTGAAAAACTTAATTCATTTTCATTATATTTTGCTCTTGCCAAAGAAGTTGATGTAAATCCATTGGTTATGTGTTCTGAATAAGTTACATAAACATAATTATTTTCAAAAAAAATATCTAACAATCCACCTTGGCCATCCTCGAGTACATCTAAATTATGTTTTATAGTCTTAGATGTATTTTCAACTTCATTAAATAGAATTATATTTCCAGGTTTTTCTGTAATTAAATATTTTCCTTTACTAATAATAGATAATGACCACGGGCTGTTAAGTCCGTCTTTAATTTTTGTTAAATTAATTTCAGCAAATACATTTGTGCTTAAAAATATAAATAAAATTAAAAGCTTTTTCATTAATTGAAAAAAGCGCCTCTTATTCTTAAAAGTTCTCTACTAAGATTTTTATTTTCTTTAAATGGTTTTCTTCCGTGAAGCCAAAAGTAATTATTTGCAATCACGCATGACCCTACCGGTAATTTGGTTTCTATTTTATTTTTGCTTCCTTCAAGTGCATCTGACAAACGTTGTAAAAATAATCCCTGTTCCATATTTTTTGGTTCAGGAAACTGATCTATATAAGATATTTGCGCTAAACCATTTTCATCTTTAGTAAAAACTGGATGTTCAACTTTGTAGTCAATATTTTTACTTTTTGGAGACCCCCATATAAAATTTTGATTTCCAACAGGATCATTTGATAATTTTTCTAAAAATTCCCAATCATCTAAATGTAATAAAACACTTTCGCCACCTTCAACATTTTTTTCCTCAAGCTTTGACATTAGCAACCAATCAGTTTTTTCCTTAACATAAGTTCCATCAGTATGTAGGTCCATATTAGTATAAGGTTTTCTCAAATAACTATCTGAAGTATCAACGTGTTTTACATGAAATCTTGCATAATATTTTCCTGCCATTGAATCATGATTTGGATTTCCAAATAAGTGAGTAATTGCAGTAGAAAGCTTTACTAAAAAAGTTTGATCAACTATTGCTGAATTATTTTTTGGACTTAAAATTATACAACCTGTTTCTCTATCTTTTAAAACCTCAGTTATTAATTTGCTAAGTTTTTTGGATGTAACTTCGTCTAAGACATTTGCAATAGTAAATCTTGAAAAAGGTTTGTACTCTAAAGTTAAGATATCAAATTTTTTAAAATTGAATGCGAGTTTTTCAATTATTGTATCATCAAGTTCTATGTTTATTATTCTTTTTGATTTTTGATGATACTGAATGTTTAATCCATCAATACTTATTAATTCCATAATTTAATTATTTTAATTCTCAAGCAATTTTGCTTTAGCTTTATTAAATTCTTCTTCACTTAATGCACCTGATTTATATAGTTCATTTAATTTTTCTAATTCAGATATCATGCCAGTATTATTTTCTGGTAAATTTTTCAATTCTTCTTCTTCAGTTAATCTTTCACTTTTAGCTTTCATGCCTCTCATGGTTGATCTAGCGCCTAAATAAATTACAAAAACCATCGCTGAAATTGCTAATGTAAAAAATATAATTGCTTGCATTAATTAATCCTCATCATCCTCTCTCCATCCTTTTCGATACAAAAGGTATGCAGCGATTGTAACAGAAATAACTCCTACAACCATGCCAATATTTATCCCTATTTCTTTACCAAAAAAATACCAACCAAGTTGTGTTGATCCGATTGGAGGAAAGCAAAGAATTGCCATTAAAATTGGAATTCTATAATAGTAAGGTGGTCTTTTCATATTTGAGCAAAGACCAGAATAGATTAATAAATTTATAATTTAAGATTATTATATGTCACAGTATTTAGCAGTTTTTGAACGAAGCAGACATATTTCTAATTAAATCGAAATATAAATCTTTACCTGGATTTAAAGTTGCTCCTAATGGGTCAACTACTCCAGTTTTTATATCCATGTCTTTTGCTACTGCTTTAATGATATCTGGATTGAATTGTGGTTCTGAAAATACGCAAGCGACTTTGTCATGCTCAATAATTTCTCTGATTTCAGCTAATTGCTCTGCACCTGGCATTACATCTGTATTAACTGTAAATGCTCCCAAAATATTTACATTAAATCTTTCTTCAAAATATTGGTATGCATCATGAAAGACTATAGAAGCAACACTTTTATTTAATTCAGATTTTGTATCTTTAATTAACTTATCAATATCCTTAAGAGCTTTTGCTAAGTTTTTTTTATAAGTTGCAGAGTTTTTTTCATCATTTTCAATTAAATGCTCAGCCATTTCTTTTAAAATAACTTTCGCATTAACGGGGTCTAACCAAATGTGTGGGTCAAACTCACCATGAGCGTGTCCTTCGTGGTCATCATGTCCGTGGTCGTCATGATCATCTTCTTTTTTACCGTGGTCATCGTGTCCGTGTTCATCGTGATCATGGTCATCAAAAATATTTCTTTCTCTAAATTTTAAAATCTCTAAACCTTTAATTTCCATTAATTCTATTTTTTCTGCCTTTTTGGCAATTGAGCTCAATGGTTTAACTAAAAAATTCTCTAAATCTTCACCTACCCAAAATATAATATCTGCTTCCTGAAGCATTTTTGCATGTGAAGGTTTCATGGCAAAGCCGTGTGGAGAAGCATATCCATCCACTATTAAATCAGGTTTGCCGATACCATCCATTAAATAACTGGCTAAAGAGTGAATAGGTTTAATGGATGCAACAACTTTAACTTCTGCATTTGCAGATGTAAAGAATGTCAAAAATGATATTATTGTAAGAAAGAAAGGAATTTTTTTTATATAAGACATAAGTTTAATATTGTTATATTATAACACTATGTAATAATATAACATTTAGAAGTCAAGCATTAAAATGAGCTCAAATAATAACATATTAGTAAAATTAAAAAACGCTGGATACCAACTAAATAATAGATTTCTAGTTGAGGGAGTTTCTCTCGAGGTTCAAAAAGGAAGAATTGTAACTCTCATCGGTCCAAACGGTTCAGGAAAAAGTACAACTGCTAAAATTGCATTAGGAATATATAAAAAAATAGATGGTGAAGTTGAAAAATATACTGACAAGGTTGGATATGTACCTCAAAAAATTTCAATTGATTGGACGCTACCCATAAGAGTCAACGATTTTATGTTATTAACAGATGATATAAGTGAGGATCAAATAAACGAGGCATTATCTTTAACTGGAGTTATACATCTTAAAAATAAAAGTTTAGGAAATTTATCTGGTGGTGAATTTCAAAGAGTTCTACTCGCTAGAGCCATTTCGAAAAAACCAGAACTATTAGTGCTTGATGAACCTGTCCAAGGAGTAGATTTTACGGGTGAAATAGCTTTATATCAATTAATCAAAAAAATTGCTGAAGAATTAAATTGTGGAATTTTATTAATTTCTCACGACCTACATACTGTGATGAGCGCAACAGACCATGTTGTTTGTTTAAATGGTCATGTTTGTTGTTCAGGTTCACCTTCTGATGTAGCTCATAATCACGAATATAAAGCTTTATTCGGAGAACAGGCATCTAAAACTCTTACAATCTACGAACATAAGCATGATCATGTTCACACTAATGAAGGAGATATTAAGAAAAACTAAATGTTTGATGATTTTTTTATACGAGCATTATTTGCTGGAATTGGTGTTGCGTTTGTAACAGGTCCACTTGGATGTTTTGTTGTTTGGAGAAGACTATCTTATTTTGGAGATACTCTTGCACACTCTGCTCTACTTGGTGTGACAATGGCATATTCTTTTGAATTTAATATTGCATTCTCTGTTTTTATAATTTCTGCAGTTATTGCGTTGATTTTAATTCAACTTCAGAAAAAAACTAATTTACCAGGTGATGCTTTGTTAGGTCTTCTCGCACATTCTTCTTTAGCAATTGGACTCGTAGTAATTGGATTTTTATCTTTTATTAGATTTGATATAATGGGTTTATTATTTGGAGATATACTAGCGGTAACTGTTGATGATATATTGATTATATGGATTGGTGGAGCAATCATTTTAGTAGTACTTAAATTAATTTGGAAATCTTTATTTGCTTCAACTGTTAACTACGAATTAGCTGAAGCTGAAGGATTAAATCCGGATAGAGCAAAAGCAATATTTACAATATTAATGGCTGCGGTTATTGCAATATCAATAAAAATGGTTGGCTTACTTTTAATTACAGGAATGTTGATAATACCAGCTGCTATGGCTCGAAATATATCTACAAGTCCTCAGCAAATGGTATTTTATTCAGTAATAGGAGGATTATTATCTGTAGTATTGGGATTGTTTACCTCATTAGAATTTAATTCTTCCTCTGGTCCTTCAATCATAGCAGCTGCATTATTTCTCTTTATACTTTCATTATTAAAAATAAAACAAAGTACTGGATTGAAAAATTAAAATGAAATTGGTAAAAATATAATGGTGGAAAAACAATTGAATTTATCAAAAAATCAGAAAATTATTTTTGATCTTATTGATAAATCTCCCGAGCCTATGAAGGCTTACTCAATACTTTTTAATGTCCAAAAAAAAGGGATCAAGGCACCGTTACAGGTATATAGAGCACTAGATAAATTAGTAGAAATTGGAAAAATACATAAAATTGAAAGTCGTAATGCTTTCATTGCTTGTCAAAATTCAAGCTGTCAAATATCTAAGACAACAGCATTTTCAATATGTGAAAGTTGTGAAAAAGTAACTGAAATAAAAGATAATAAACTTGCAAAATACTTAACCAATTTTAGTGACAATACTGGAATGAATTATAAAAAATATAATTTAGAATTTTTTGGTTTGTGTAAAAAGTGTAAAAGAAAATAGATACTAAAGAATTTTTAATTTTTGATTTCCAATAATATAATTTATCGCTAGGTTGTATTCAATTTATATATTTTAACTTTTTGCAAATAAATTTGTTGAATACAACCTTTTAAATAATTAATTTTAAGTCAGGGAGGATGAGTCTATGTTAAATTTGCCTGACACTTAGCTGGTAAGTTCCATATATAAATCATTATGTAAATAAATCCCTTTCGTGGATTTAGCCAAAGCGGCAACATTAAGGGGGAGCTCTTTGGGACAACCAAAGAGTGTACCCCCCTTTAATTTTTTTCAGTTTTTCTTAAGTCTGCATTTAATATTGAGGCAATAATTAAAATTAAAAAAGGAATACAGAATAGGTTTACTGATTTCCAACTAGTCAAAGAAATTAATATTCCTGCGAATAAACTTGAGATCGCTGTAAAAGAAAATACAACCAAGTCGTTAAACCCTTGAGCTTTAAATTTTTCATCAGGTGTATACGTAGTTACTAAAAGACTTGTTGCTGTTACAAAAAGAAAGTTCCACCCTATTCCTAAAAAAATTAATCCTAATAAATAACTAATAAAAGACGGATCTAGAAAACTTGTAATTATTGTAAAAACATAAAACAACACCCCTAAATACATCATTTTACTGAACCCATATTTTTTAATTAATGTTCCTGTTATTAAGGACGGAAGAAACATTGCTAAAACATGAAATTGCATAACTATACCTAATTTATCCAAACTTAATTTATGTATAATATGCATGCTAATAGGAGTGGCTGTCATTAGAAAAGCCATAACAACATAAGCGAAAGATGCTGCAGTTAACGCCTGTAAAAATCTTGGATCAGAAATAAATTGAATATAAGTTCTTGTGCTAATTTGTTTATCTTGTTTTGAAATGGTTTCTCTCTTTTCTTTAAAAAATGCTAAAAATATAGCTGGCATTAAAGTCAAAAAAGCAAGAGTAAGATATGATCCCGCATATAGATAATTAGGAATAAAGTTTTTAGTATAGTTTGCTAAACTTATGCCAATAAATGCTGATACAATTCCAGCTAATAATAAAATTGAAATTGCTCTGGGAGCTTGTTCTTTCTCAACACTTTCTGCAGCTGCAAATCTATATTGATGAATAAAAGCCATACCTGCACCAAGAATAAAACAAGCAAAACAAAAAATAAAAAAATTACCTAAAATTATTGAATATGCTGCCATAAGACTTGCAACTGTGCTAGCTATTGATGCTAAAACAAAACCAAGCCTTCGTCCGATTATACTCATAACCTTAGCCGCGAATATCGTAGATATAGCAATACCTACTATGTAAATAGATGGTGGAAGTGTTGATAAAGATTTAATTGAACTTAGTTGAGCACCTATTATTCCACTTAAAAAAACAGTTACATTCGCTGCTGTAAAACCAAATACATTACTAGCGGTGAGCAAAAATAGGTTTTTATTCATTATTAATTTATTTTAAATATTTTAAAGAATAGATTAATCTACACACATATAAGATAATAGCTAATGGAAATTGATAATATTTTTGGTGATATTAAATTTAAGGTAAGTCCAAATCAAGATTATAGAAAATCTTATAATTATAGATTGATAAAAGGATTATTAAAGTTAATTAAAAAAGATAAAGAATTTGATTTTTCTAACTGTATTATTAACAAAGAAATTGAGGACAAAGATTTAAGGAAAGCATTAGTAAACATTGAAAGCATGTCTACTTATGCGATTGGTTATGTAATAAATAGAATTTGTAAAAAACTTAATAAAAATCAGCTCTATTTAAATATTGGTGTTTGGAAAGGATTTTCACTTGTATCAGGCATGATTAATACAGCTTGTAAGGTAGTAGGTATAGATAATTTCTCACAATTTGATGGCCCAAGAGAAAAATTTTTAGAAAACTTTAATAAATATAAAAAGGATCATCATTTTTTTTTTGAGGAAAATTATATTAATTTTTTCAAAAATTTTGAAAAAAAATCTCAATATATAGATTTCTATTTTTATGACGGTGAACATTCATATGATAATCAATATAAAAATCTTGAAATAGCTGATCAATTTCTAAAAAAAGATTCTTTAATTTTAATAGATGACATTAATTTTGACGAAGTTTATAACGGTACTAAGGATTTCATTAACAAAACAAACTCAAATTATCAAATTTTAAAAGAAATTAAGACCGCAAACAATCACTGCCACCCAAGTTTTTGGAATGGTATTATAATCCTTAGAAAAAATTAAAATTGTTCAGACTCTGTTGAACCATCCATTGCGGTAGTAGAACTTTTTCCTGAACTTATTGTGTTAGATACTGCATCAAAATAAGATGTTCCAACTTCTCTTTGATGTTTAACGCTTGTGTATCCATCTTTTTCTCTTGCAAACTCATGTTGCTGAATTTTAGAATAAGCAGCCATTCCCTCTTCTTTATATTTCTCTGCTAAATCAAAAATAGCAATATTCTGTGTATGGAAACCTGCTAGGGTTATAAATTGAAATTTATAACCCATTTCAGCAATTTTTTTTTGGAAGGATCCGATTTCATCATCAGATAAATGTTTTTTCCAATTAAATGACGGAGAACAATTATAGGCAAGTAATTTCCCTGGAAATTTTTCATGAATTGCATCAGCAAATTTTTTTGCTTCATCTAAATTAGGAGTAGCAGTTTCACACCAAATTAAATCAGCATATGGAGCATATGCTAATCCTCTCGAGATAGCTTGGTCAATACCATCCTTAACATAAAAGAAACCTTCCGGAGAACGTTCACCAGTTAAAAAAGGTTTATCATTTTCATCAAAATCATTTGTGATAAGTTTTGCAGCATTAGCATCAGTTCTTGCTAAAAGAATAAGGGGAACATCAGCGATATCTGATGCTAATCTTGCTGCCTTTAAATTCCTAACCATTGTGCTAGTTGGAACTAAAACTTTACCACCCATGTGACCACATTTTTTTTCACTTGCTAATTGATCTTCAAAGTGAACACCTGCGGCACCCGCTTTTATAAATTTTTTTGTTAATTCAAATACATTTAAAGGACCACCAAATCCCGCCTCTCCATCTGCAACAATTGGTAATAAATAATCGGTTCTATCTTTTTCTTTCATATCACCATCTAAAATTTCCATATGTTGAATTTGATCCGCCCTTATTAAGGCATTATTCATTGCCTCTACTAATTTTGGTGCACTATCATAAGGATACAAAGATTGATCTGGATACATTTCTCCTGCACTATTTGCATCTGCTGCAACTTGCCAACCGCTTAAATAAATTGCCTTTAGGCCTGCCTTTGCATGTTGCACAGCTTGATTTCCTGATAGAGATCCAAGTGTATTAACATGAGATTCTGTATTTAATAATTTCCAAAGTTTTTCGGACTGTTGTTTGCAAATTGAATGTTCAATCTTGATTGAGCCTTTTAATCTTTCAACTTCCTCCGGAGTATAATCTCTCTTTATTCCTGCAAATCTTTTTAATTTAAATGATACTTTACCCTCTGATGACATTCAGTCCCCTATGATTTTTATGAAGATTTAAGAGCTTTGATTTTGATCATTGTTTTCTGAGCTCATTTCGTTCATTCCACTTGAGCCCCAGTCACAATGGTCGTCTCTAAGGTAAATACCTCTAGATCTGTGTTCTTTAATATCTTGCTCTGTAATCTGATTTTGCGTATTTTTATTAAATTCGTTCATGTAAATTATATAATTTACAAAGTTTACAAAATAAAGGATAATGTTACTTTTAGCTTGTAAACATTGGAAATTTTTTGTAAATTAATATTTACAAAGTTTACAAATAGAAAATTTATGAGCAACGAAAACTTAAAAATTGGACCAAAAATCAAGGCTTTTAGAAGACAAATAGGACTTCAGGCAAATAAGTTTGCTGAGGACTTAGGAATATCCCCAAGTTATTTAAACCTTATTGAAAGCGGGAAGAGAAAAATTGATGGCGATTTACTTCTTAAGGTTTGCGATAAATTAAAGATACAATTATCTGACCTTACAGCAAAATCAGACTTAAATTTATATAATAATATATCTGAAATATTAGATGATACGCTTTTTGAAGATTTAGATATTCTTGCTCCAGAAGTAAAAGATCTAGTTTCAACAAACCCTAAGATTGGAAAAGCTATATTACGATTAGGTGATATTTTAAAAAAGAAAGATCACGAGCTTGTAAATAAAATTGAAAAGCTTTCTGGTAAAATTGTTGATAATAGAAAAAATTCATTTCCAGGCGAAGTTATAGCAGATTTTGTACAAGAGAATAAAAATTTCTTTCCTAAACTTGAGCAATTTGCTGAAAAAATATTCAACGAAATTCAAAAAAATAATCGAACAAGGTATATTGCATTATGTGAATACCTTTATTCTAAATATTCAATTACAGTTAAAGATGTAATTCCAGAAGATAGTAAGCCCTTTTCAAAAATATATCATAAAAATAAAAAAGAACTTTTACTAAGTGATTATAAATCTTTAGAAACAAAAAAACTTTATGCAGCTGCACAAATTGCGCAGGAAGGCGCATCAGAGGAGATTAATGAATATTTAGAAACTTTTAAGTTTCCATCTACTGAGTCAAAAAATTTAGCAAAAGTTGCGCTATTAAACTACTGTGGAGCTGCAATTCTAATGCCATATAAATTATTTCATGCTGAGTGTAAAAAATTAAAATATGATCTAGAATTACTTCAAAATACGTTTGCAACTTCTTTTGAACAGGTCGCACACAGAGTAACCTGTTTACAAGATCCTAAGCTTCCTGGAATTCCGTTTCATATGTTGAGAGTTGATATGGCGGGAAATATTTCGAAAAGATTTTCAATTTCTGGTATTGAAATTCCTAGATATGGGGGAGCTTGCCCTAGATGGAATGTTTACTCCGCTTTTTCAAGACCAAATATAATTCAAGTTGCTGTAAGTAAAATGACTAACGGAGAGAAGTACGTTTGTATTGCCCGTACAGTTGAAAAAGGTGTAGGAAAATTTGGAGAACCTAAAGGTATGTTGTCTATTGGTTTAGGTTGTGAAGCAAAGTATGCAAAAGACTTTGTTTATACTGAAAATATAGATGTAAACGATAAAAAAACTGAAACTCCTATTGGTGTATCTTGTAGAACTTGTGATAGATTAGACTGTGCCCAAAGAGCATTTCCTCCTCTTCATAAAAAATTTGATGTAGATATAAATAATAGAGGTGTTTCTGTTTACGTAAACGAATAATTTTATTCAGAAGTTTTATATTTACTTTTATTAATAATAAAAACGAACACAATCGGTAAAATTAGAGTTAACAGCGTTACTACGATTAATAGAATTCCTAACTCTGAATAATCTGCAGTTGATTGAATTTCTCCAGAAACTTTGTCTTTAACTTCTCGTGTAACTGTAAAAACATTGTTTAAATATTTTGTTCCCAACGCACTTGCTGACAATGCAAGGTTTGTAAAAGATGCAAATACTGCAAAAAAGGTTGCTTTTAAGTGAGATGGAGCATTTTTAGCAATCCATGCCAATAATGGTATCATAGAAACTTGACCCAATGGGGATTCTAACGCAGTGTTTATTAGAGCGATAAATTTGGCATCAACAACTCCTCCTGTTATGGATGCTGTCCAATTATGAAAACCATAGTACATTCCAACACTTGGTAAAAACAATATTGAACCAGCAATAGATAAAACCACTATAATTTTGGCGATAGAATTCTTAGCCATAAATGGTCTTAAAAGAACTATTCCAGCTAAAGTTAGAACAGATGCTAATAAAGATAATACTGAGAAAAACTGCTCATTGAATTCCAAAACATCTATCTCAAACCAGGTAAGTCCTGGACCTGGTCCAGGCATTGCTCTAAAGATAAATATTATTACAGCTGTTCCAACAATGGTTAATCTCAAATGTTCAGGGAGCTCTTTGATTAATTTGAACATTAAGAACAAAATAATTACAACAGATCCAATAAATACAATTTCTTGTGCAAAAGGGACTTTGAAAGATCCAATGCTTAAAGTGAAAATAACAAAGATTAAACTTCCACCTAAAATCCACCAATTTACTTTCGTCTTCTCCCCTTCTCTTTCTTCTTTTAATTCTAAACCTTGAGATTGTGATTTTTTAATTTTTTGATTTCTTAAGTATGCTGCTAGAAATACTCCAAGCACTGATACAACTGGTATGATTAAAGCGTAAATGTAAATTGATCCATATAATTCAATTTTATCTGCTTGTTCTAAACTATCTACATTGCTGAATAAAATTACATTAGCAAGAGCAACTAATACGGTTCCACCAATAATGGCAAATCTTCCGAGTGTTTGCATTGTTGTATGCATAACTTTGATTTGCTCTCTACTATAGTCGATACCTTGATCATCAGTTAATGGAACAGCCTCCACTGTCATAGCATCAGCCACAACATCTTGAACAACATATCCAACAGGTGCAAGTATCACGCTTATAACAAACCAAGTTTCGACTGTTAAAATTGTAGACATGTATTCTGTATGAATTATTAACCCATACATAATGAGTAGACTTAAACTGATTAATCCAGCTCCAAAGAAAACCATATAATTTTTTTTGTTCCAGATAAGATCAACCAAGTGACCTAATGGCATTTTAAGAGCCCACGGTATACCTGCCCAAAAACCTAAACCTGCTAAAAATGCTGCTGACAAATTTAAATAATCTTTAACAAAGAAAGTACCTACAATACCTGTTAAGCCAGAAATTCCAGCAGCTAAATAGATCATTAATGGTGGAAGATACGTCCACTTAAATTGTCTTCCTAAGTCTAAAAATGTACTGTCTAAGAAATTTGCTATTCTGTTAATCATAAAGAAGCCAAGCTAAAACAATCAATGCTAAAATAATTATTCCACCAGCTATTTTATAAGTTTTGAAACCTAATTTATTTAAAATGAAATCATCAATTTTTTTCCAAAAAATTACAATTAAAAATAATAAAATTAATGGAAGTATTATTTTTATCATTAAACTTAATGCTCTTCTCTAAATTTGCTATGACAAGCTTTACAATTTGACCACATATGTTTTGTTAGTGTGGCTCTAATATCATCTGCATCTTCTATTACAGATGCTAATGTTAACATATCATTAGAAGCTTTTTGCATAAGTGCATTGAACTCATCTTTGTTTTCCCAAATTGTTGGTAGTGCCTCTGTATCAAAACCTTCTTTTGAGTTTTCTGGAAAATAATCTAGTAAATTTTTATAATTCTCACTCATTTTATTCATTAATTCTATAGCTGCTTCAAACTCAATATCACTTGATAAGGCTTGAACTCTTTTTGCTGTTTTATAGTTTTCACTGAATATTGCTTGTCTCCCTTTAATTATTTCCTCAACTGATAGCTTGGAATAAGCTGGAAACGTAAATAATGTAAGCAAAACCAGTAAAAATATATTTTTAAAAAATTTTATAATATGTTTAAATTTAATCATGCAATTAACTAATAGTATAACGGAATACGGATTAGTATCAAAACTATTTCATTGGCTAACTTTTGTCGCGCTGTTGATACAAATACCAATGGGATTTTATTTGGTAGATTTAGATTATTCAGATTACAGAATTTTTATTGAGGATATTCACGTAACACTTGGATTATCAATATTTTATCTAGTTCTGTTTAGACTTTTATATAAGTTTATAAATCCAACACCAGCCTTACCTCCAGCAATATTTTCTGGACAAAAAGTTATTGCTAAACTTAATCATTTTGCACTTTATATTACCTTATTATCAGTAACTATCTCTGGAACTTTAAAAAAACTATTTAATGGAGAAAGTTTAAATTTTCTATTTAAAATCAAATTAAAAAGCGATTTTGATAAAGCTGACTTCTTTTATGATATTCACATTTATTCAAATTACACACTAATTGCGCTAATTTCATTGCATATCTTAGCAG
>QCNR01000020.1 GCA_003210075.1 Pelagibacteraceae bacterium AG-426-G09 | reverse complement strand
ATCCTGTTATGCCTGGCTGTTTAGGTTTGGATGCTATGTGGCAACTGGTAGGATTTTATCTTGGTTGGCTTGGAAATCCTGGTAGAGGAAGAGCTTTAGGCGTTAGTACTGTAAAGTTTACTGGGGAAGTTCTAAAAAATGTTAAAATGGCAACATATGAAATTGATATGAAAAGAATTCTAATTAAAGGAGAAACTACTGTTGGTCTAGCTAATGGTATATTATCTGCTGATGGAAAAAAAATTTATTCAGCCGAAAATTTAAAAGTAGGATTATTTAAATAATGAGAAGAGTAGTTATAACAGGTTTAGGTATAGTTTCTTGTCTAGGAAATAATCAAGAAGAAGTCAAACAATCATTGTTAAGTTCGAAGTCTGGAATTTCTTTTTCAGAAGAATATAAAGAGCACAATTTAAAAAGTCATGTACACGGTAAACCTAATATTAAACTTGAAGATCATATAGATAGAAAAACAATAAGGTTTATGGGTTCTGGATCTGCATATAATTATGTAGCAATGAAAGAAGCAATTGAAGACTCAGGATTAGAAGAAAAACAAGTAAGTAATTTTAAAACTGGAATTGTTATGGGATCAGGTGGTCCTTCAATCGAAAATGTAATCTTAGCAGCGGACAAAACAAGGGCAAAAACTCCAAAACTGATGGGTCCTTTTATTGTTCCAAGAACCATGGCTAGTACAGCATCTGCAACTCTTGCTGTTCCGTTCAAGATTAAAGGAACAAATTACACAATGAGTTCTGCATGTGCAACAAGTGGCCACTGTATAGGTAATTCAATGGAACTTATACAAATGGGAAAACAAGACATTGTTTTTGCTGGAGGAAGTGAAGAAATTCATTGGGCAATGACAGCAATGTTTGATGCGATGACAGCATTATCCTCTAAATATAATAATACTCCCGAAAAAGCATCCAGAGCATACGATAAAACGAGAGATGGTTTTGTAATTGCTGGTGGAGCTGGTGTGATAGTGCTTGAGGAATATGAACATGCAAAAGCTCGAGGTGCAAAAATTTATGCAGAATTGACTGGTTATGGAGCTACTTCAGATGGGTATGACATGGTAGCACCATCAGGAGAAGGTGCAGTTAGATGTATGAAAATGGCTCTCTCTACATCTAAAAATAAAATTGATTATTTAAATACTCATGGCACTTCAACGCCAGTTGGAGATATTACAGAACTAAATGCAGTTGGGAATACTTTTGGAGAAAATATTCCTAAAATAAGTTCAACTAAATCTTTATCTGGACATCCATTAGGAGCCGCATCTGTTCATGAGGCTATTTATAGCCTAATAATGATGAACAATAATTTTATAACTGCTTCTGCGAATATAAATGATATGGACGAAGAAGCTAAAAAATTTCCAATAGTCACGCAAACTGAAAAAAATGTTGAGCTAAAAGCTGTAATGTCGAATAGTTTCGGTTTTGGTGGAACTAATGCAACTTTAATTTTTGAAAAGGTTTAGATAATGAGCTTAATGAAAGGCAAAAAAGGATTAATTATGGGTGTTGCCAATGAAAGATCTATTGCATGGGGAATTTCTCAAAAATTAGCAGAAGCCGGCGCTGAACTTGCATTTACTTATTTGGGGGATGCTTTAAAAAAAAGAGTAGTTCCATTGGCAGAAAAGTTGAATTCAAAAATTACATTTAGTTGTGATGTAGAAAAAAAAGAAGATGTAGTTAAATTATTTGAAGATGTAAAATCTAGCTGGGGTGAAATAGATTTTGTTGTACATGCAATCGCTTTTTCAGATAAATCAGAATTATCTGGAGAATATCTCAATACAACTAGGGAAAATTTTTTAAGAAGTATGCTAATTTCTTGCTTTTCATTTACAGAAGTTGCAAAAGAAGCATCAAAAATAATGAAGTCAAATGGAAGTATGATCACTCTCACCTATGAGTCGACAAAAGCTATTCCAAACTACAATGTGATGGGTGTTTGTAAATCTGCTTTAGAGGCAAGTGTTAAATACTTGGCAAGAGACTTGGGTGAAAAAAAAATAAGAGTAAATGCTATAAGTGCAGGACCAATTAAAACATTGGCTGCATCAGCAATAGGAGATGCAAAATTTTTGTATAAATGGAATGAAGACCATTCATTTTTAAAAAGAAACGTTGATATACATGATGTTGGTAATTCAGCCTTATATTTACTAAGTGATCTAGCAGGAGGAGTTACAGGGGAGATTCATTATGTTGATGCTGGGTATAATAAAGTAGGAATGCCAGATCCAAGAAATATTTCTTAAAATTTAAATAACAAATGTAGTGAATTATAGTTTGTAGTTAGTCTATCTTTAATTAATGTAAAATTGTATTTTTCTTTTAAAAGTATTTTTTCAAATTTTTTATAATCAATTTTTAATAAATTTTGGTTTTTTTCTATCATTCTATATTGCCTATAATTATTATTATAAAAATTACTTAGAAAAACTTTTAATATCTCAACAAAAAAACCATCTATTATTAAGTAAAAAATATAATTAAAAATATTTTTTTTTTTTGATGTGTGTATATCAGAAATTAAAAAATAAGAATTTTTTTTTGAAATTTTTTTTACATTTTTAATCAAATCAATTATTTCTTTACTATTATCAAAATATTGTACTACAGAATTACAAATTATAATATCAAACTTAGTTTTTAATTGATTTAAATTTTTGAAGTTTTTGTAAATTTTTTTTACAACAATTTTTTTATTTTTTTTGTGTTTATATCTTAATAACCTAATTGTATCATTGGAAATATCTGTTGCATAAATTTTTTTTGCATCATTCTTTAAATTATCTATTAAACTTCCATCGCCACACCCGAGTTCTAGAATAATTTTGTCATTAAAATTGATGTATTTCTTTGACTTATTATAAAACTTTTTACTACTTTTTCTCCATAAAGCAGTTGACTGCCATATATTTTTTTTTGACCAGTAACTCAACCAATTTGACATTATTTACTTTTGACTTTGACTTTAGATTAAATACTTAAAAAATTGATAGCTGTTAAGCAGTTGCTTGTTTGATAGAGAGTTTAACTTTTCCTCTATCAAAACCAATGACTTTAACTCTAACTTCATCACCTTCTTTAATAACATCAGTAACTTTTGCCACTCTTTTTTCAGCAAGTTCAGAGATATGTACAAGTCCATCCTGTTTCCCTAAAAAATTTACAAATGCCCCGAACTCCATAATTTTCATTACTTTACCGTTATAGATTTTGTTCATTTCTGGTTTTGCAGTTAGATCTTTAATCATTTGCATTGCTTTGTTTCTAGCCTCTTCATCAGGTGCGGCTACAGTTACAACTCCTTCGTCATTGATATCAACCTTTGCCCCAGAAAGTTCAACAATTTCTCTAATAGTGGCTCCACCTTTTCCAATAACAGTCGCTATATCTTTTTTATCTACAGATATTTTTTCCATTTTTGGAGTGTGTTTTCCAACATCATCTCTAGATTTAGACAAGGCTTTGTTCATTTCACCAAGAATATGAATTCTTCCGTCTTTTGCTTGTTTAAGGGCTTGTTCCATAATCTCAAATGTAATACCTGTTATTTTAATATCCATTTGAAGAGAAGTTATTCCATCTTTAGTTCCAGCGACTTTAAAATCCATGTCACCTAAATGATCTTCATCTCCCAGGATGTCAGATAAAACACTAAAGTCATTGCCTTCTTTGATTAATCCCATTGCAATTCCTGCCACTGGATCTTTTATAGGAACACCAGCATCCATTAATGCTAGTGAAGTTCCACATACAGTTGCCATTGATGATGAGCCATTTGACTCTGTTATTTCTGAAACTATTCTAAATGTATAAGGGAAAGTTTCTTTGGGTGGCAAAGATGAATTTATCGCTCTCCACGCAAGTTTTCCATGTCCTATTTCTCTTCTGCCAGTTCCAATTCTACCTGTTTCTCCTACTGAAAAAGGTGGAAAATTATAATGGAGCATAAATCTTTCTTTTTGAAGACCATCCAAACTTTCAATCTTTTGTTCATCGTCTGATGTGCCAAGAGTTGTAGTTACTATTGCTTGAGTCTCTCCCCTTGTAAATAGTGCTGACCCATGAACTCTTGGAAGAATTCCAACTTCGCACATTATTGGTCTTACATCTGACAAACCTCTTCCATCAATACGATTTTTATTCTTAAGAATATCAGTTCTCACAATTGTTTTTTCTAAATTTTTTAGTTCAGAATTTACATCTAAATCTGTAATTTCTTCATTCTCTTCAAAAATTTTTTTAGCTTTATCTGTAATTTCAGAGATCATATTTGATCTTTCTTGCTTATCTTTTATCGAGAAAGCTTTCTTTAGATCATTTGTAAATTCGGATTCTAGTTTTTTCTTTACTTCTGAAAGATTTTTTTTCTCAACAACCCAGTCAGGTTTTTTACATTCTTTTGCTAAATCTTCTATCATTTTGATTACAGGAACAAATCCTTCATGGCCAAATTTAACTGCATTTAACATTTCTTCTTCTGTCAAAACGCTTGCCTCTGACTCAACCATTAAAACTGCATCTTTCGTTCCAGCAACAACTAAATCTAATTTAGAATTTTTTAATTCGGACTTTGATGGATTTAAAACATACTTTCCATTAATAAAACCAACTCTAGATGCACCAACCGGACCTAGAAAAGGCATTCCTGATATTGCTAGTGCTGCCGATGAAGCAATAATTGATAGGATATCTGCTTCATTTTCTTTGTCATACGATATTACTGTTGGAAGTACTTGTACTTCATTTTTAAATTCATCTGGAAACAAAGGTCTAATAGGTCTATCAATTAATCTAGAAATTAATGTTTCACTCTCCGTTGGCCTAGCTTCTCTTTTAAAATAACCGCCAGGAATTTTTCCTGCAGCGTAATATTTTTCTTGATAATTTACAGATAAAGGAAAGTAATCCACCTCTGGATTAACTTTTTTAGCTCCTACCGCAGTAGCCAAGACGACAGTCTCTCCACATTGTGCAATTATTGCACCATCAGCTTGTCTTGCAATTTTTCCTGTCTCTAAACTTATTTTTTTTCCGTATACTTCTATTTCTTTCTTTACTATTTTAAACATTTACTTCCTTAAATTTAATTTCGAAATTATTTGCTTATAAGTTTCAATCTTATTTTTTTTTAGATAATCTAATAATTTCTTTCGTTTATTTACTGCTTTTATCAGTCCAACAGACGAGTGTTTATCTTTTTTAAACTTTTTAATATGTTGAGATAAATTCTCGATTTTGGAAGTCAAATGAGCTATTTGCACTTCTGACGACCCTGTATCTTTTTCATGTCTTGCTATGTCTTTCATTTTTTTCTCCATTATATTTTTTTACTTTTGTGTTTGCCTAATCAAATTTTCTATTTTTTCAGCATAGTCAAATGAATCATCATTTACGAAAAATAATTTTGGTAAAAATTTAGTCATAATTTTTTTCGATAAAACTTTCCTGATTACAAATGAAAATTCTTTTAATTTTTCTATTACTTTATCAGAGTCTTTTCCTCCTAATGGTATTACAAAAATTTTGGCAGTTTTTAAATCTGGACTCATTCTGACCTCTGTAACTGTTATAGATTTGGTATCTAAATCAGATATTTTGGCCTCTTCTCTTAAAAAAATCATACTTAAGGCTTGTTTTATCATCTCTCCAACTCTTAATTGCCTTTGAGTTGCTGGTTTTCCTAATTTGCTCATGACGATATTTGTCTCTCTATAGTTTTTGATTTATAAGCCTCAATAATGTCCTTTATTTGGAAGTCATTAAAATCTTTTAAAGATATTCCACATTCTAATCCTGCATTGACTTGTTTTACTTGATTTTTCTCCCTAAAGATAGATCCAACTTTACCATTAAATACTATCGTACCATCGCGTATAATTCTTGCATTCGAGTCTTGATTTATTTCTCCATTTAAAACTTTTGATCCAGCAACTTTTCCAACTTTTGAAACTTTAAATATATCCAATACCTCTGCTGTTCCTGTAATTTCCTCATTTATCTCAGGGGCTAGTAATCCAGACATTCTACTTTTAATAAAATCAATTAATTCATATATAATATTAAATGACTCAACTTTAATATTTTCTTTTTCAGACATTTTTTTTGCTTCTTTGCTAGGTTTTACATTAAAAGCTACTACAACAGCATTAGAAGCTTTGGCTAAAGTGATATCAGTTTCAGTTACCATTCCAATATCTGATAATAATATTTTTGCTTTAACCTCATCATGTTCAATATTAGATATTGCAAACTTTATTGCCTCTGCCGAACCATGTACATCAGATTTGATGATAATGTTCAATTCCTCAGCAATTTTTTCAGAGAAAGCATTATCTTTTGTAGCAAAACTTAATTTATTATTTCCTTCTTTTGCCTCGTTCACTCTGGCTTCTGCTAAACTTTTAGCTTCTTTTTCACTTGGGAATACAATAAAATCATCACCAGCATTTGATGCTCCATTGATACCTAAAATTTCAACAGGCGTAGATGGGTCTGCCATCTCAATATTTTTGCCTTGATCATTTATAATTGCTCGGACTTTTCCCCATTTTTTTCCACTTACAAAATAATCTCCTTTTTTTAAATTACCCGATGTTATTACTATATTTGCTACCGGACCTCTTCCAATATCAATTTTTGACTCAAGCACAATTGCTTTGGCTTCAGTATCAAAGTCAGTTTTAAGATCTAAAAGCTCTGCCTGCAAAATTATCGATTCTACTAATTTTTCGAGATTTTTTTTTGTTTTTGTCGAAATTTCAATCATTAAAGTATCACCTGATAAATCTTCAGCTATAAGTTCATGTTCTAATAATTGATTTTTTATTTTTTGTGGATCAGACTCTGGTAAATCACATTTATTTATTGCAACTACAATTGGTACATTGGCTGCTTTAGCATGTTTAATTGACTCAACAGTTTGGGGTTTTACACCATCATCTGCTGCAACAACTAAAACTACTATATCAGTCAATTTAGAACCTCTTGCTCTCATCTGTGTAAATGCTGCGTGTCCCGGAGTATCTATAAAAGTTATTTTATTAGAGTCTTTAGTTATTTGATAAGCACCTATATGTTGGGTTATTCCTCCATGTTCCCCTTCAACTACATTTGCTTTTCTTAAGACATCCAATAAAGAAGTTTTACCGTGATCAACATGCCCCATTACAGTAACTATAGGTGGTCTAGATTTTAAATTTTCATTTTTAACTTCTTTAATTTTTTTTATAATATCTTCAGCCTTTTGTTCCTTTATGGGGTTATGTCCAAACTCTTTAACTAAATATTCAGCAATATCTTTATCTATTGCATGGTTTATCGTAGCTTTTACACCCATAGTTAATAAATGTTTAATTAAACTACTTGATTGTTCACTCATTCTATTGGCTAATTCTCTAATTGTGATTGTTTCTGGTATTGAAACATCTCTTCTTACAGGCTTATATTCCTGTTTATCAGTTTTTAGTTGGTCTCTATTTTCTTTTTGTCTAGCACGTCTAATTGATGCTAAACTTCTTCCACGAATCTCTCCGCCATCTTCATCACTTAAAGCTCTTGAAATAGTTAGTTTTAATTCTCTTTTTTTTACAACGCTTTTTTCTTTATTTTCCTTTGTTGTTTCACCTTTTAATCTTTTTGTAGCTCTTTGTTCTGCGAGCTTTCTTTTTTCAAAATCAGATAAATCTTTTTTTGGAATATAATTTGGCGTTGATCTCTTTAAGCCAAAGTTTCCTGGTTTTTTAAAATTTTCAGAACTCGGTGTTTTAAAAAATTTCTTTTTCTGGAAAGTCTTATTGTTATTAATTATAACTGAGTTCCTTGGGCTAGATTTTGCTTGTTCTATATTACTTATAGTTTTTTTTGCATTTCCAGAAATAGAGAGTTTTAATTTTTTTTTGTCCATTTTTCATCTCTCAATCTTTGTAAGCTATATTTCTTGCTGTCATAATTAAACTATCCGCCTCTTGCCTTGTTAGTGCAAAATCCTCTAAATAACCTTTTATTTTTACTTTTTCTCCATTAACTACATCATAGGTTCCTGTTAACTCATCTGATGCAAGATCTGCAAAGTCATTTAAGGTTAAAATTTTTTGCTCACCTAAAGTAACTAGCATACCTGGAGTTAATCCGGGTAGATCAATTAAATTAGTATCTAGACCTAAATTTTTGACTCTATTAGAAATTTCCTCTTGATCTTTCTGATGATATTCCTTTGCTCTATCAATTAATTCTTTAGCTGTATCTTCTTCAATTCCCTCAATTTTTGTTAAATTTTCAATTTCACTATCTTTTATATCTTCTATAGAGGAAAAACCTTCGGCTACTAGTAGTTGTCCAAGGGTTTCGTCTAGCTCAAGATTTTTTACAAAATTTTCTGTTTTTTCTTTAAATTCAATTTGTCTTCTTTCTGAGTCTTCTTGATCTGTAAGAATATTTATTTCATGACTCAGTAGTTTAGTAGCTAATCTGACGTTTTGTCCTCTTCTGCCAATTGCTTTACTAAGATTTTCATCTGTCAAAATAACATCTATTTTTTTATGATTAGCGTCAACATTAACTCTTAAAATTTCAGCGGGCGATAATGCGCTTGCCGCAACTATTGCTAGATCTTCTGACCAATTAACTATATCTATTTTCTCACCCTGAAGTTCATTTACAACCGCTTGCACTCTACTTCCTCTCATTCCAACGCATGCACCTACTGGATCTAGTGAATTATCTTTTGCTTTTACACAAATTTTTGCTCTACTTCCTGGATCTCTAGCGGATGATATTATTTCTATCAATCCATCATAAATCTCAGGCACTTCTAATGTGAAAAGTTTCTCCATAAATTTAGGATGAGCTCTTGAAAGAAATATTTGTTGTCCTCTTTGTTCTCTTCTAACATCTAAACAATAAGCTTTTACTCTATCTCCTGCTTTTATATTTTCCCTCGGTATCATTTCGTTTTTTTGTATTATTCCTTCTGCTTTACCTAAGTCTACAATTACATTTCCGAACTCTAACCTTTTAACTATTCCACTCAAAATAGTATCTTTTTTATCAATAAAATCGTTAAATTGCCTATCTCTTTCTGCTTCTCTTACATTAAAACTTATAACCTGTTTTGCAGTTTGTGCAGCAATCCTTCCAAAATCAAAAGATGGGAGAGTTTGTAATACTTCATCTCCTATTTTTTTATCTTTATTATTTTGATTAAGCTGATGAGCTTCGGGTAAGCTAATTTCTATATTTGGATTTTCAGGATTTTCAACAATAATTAATTTCCTATAAATCTCAATATCACCATTTTCTCTATTAATTTTAACTATTATATCATTTTCTGACCCAAACTTTGATCTTGCTGCCTTAGCAATTCCAGTTTCCATAGAATCAATAATTAATTCTTTATCAATCGATTTTTCTAAAGCAACAGCTTCAGCTATTCTTAACAATTCTAGTTTATCTGCTCTTCTATTTAGCATTTGTTTTTCTCCAAAAAAAAATGGGCCGAGGCCCATTTTGAAATTTCAACAATGTGAGGCAAATATAGATATTTTTTTTATATTTTCAACTTTATTTACTTAGTGAATATGTCAGCTTTATCTATTTTTTCCCAAGAAAAAGCACCATTTTCCTCTGGGTCTCTTCCAAAATGACCATAAGCTGCTGTTTTTTCATAAATTGCTTTATTTAAACCTAGCATTTGTCTAATGCCTCTTGGACTTAGATCGAAGTTATCGTTAATTATTTTTTCAACATGTCTATTTTTCTCCTCATCGTTTTCAAAGAGATCTACATAGATCGACAATGGTTTTGAAACTCCGATTGCATAAGCCAATTGGATTAAGCATTTGTCAGCAATTTTTGATGCGACTACATTTTTCGCTAAATATCTTGAAGCATACGCTGCAGATCTATCAACTTTTGTTGGATCTTTTCCTGAAAATGCCCCACCCCCATGAGGTGCTGCACCTCCATATGTGTCTACAATAATTTTCCTACCTGTTAATCCACTGTCACCGTCAGGGCCACCTATTACAAAATTACCTGTGGGATTTATATAAATTTCTTTATCCTCTAAACCGTTTAAAAGTGATTTTGGAATTGCTTTTTCTATATAAGGTTTAACTAATTCTCTAACCTGAGACTGATTTACGTCAGCTGAATGTTGGGTTGAAATTACAACAGATTTTACATTTGCTGGCATTCCATCTTTATATTCAATAGTGATTTGGCTTTTTGAATCTGGTTCAATGTTTTTTAATTTTCCAGATTTTCGATCTTCAGCCATTAATCTTAAAATTTTATGAGAGTAATGTATTGGTGCTGGCATAAGAACATCTGTTTCTCTACAAGCATATCCGAACATAATTCCTTGGTCGCCTGCACCTTCATCTTTATTTCCTGACGCATCGACACCCATTGCTATGTCAGCAGATTGTGAATGAAGATGGCTTTCGATTTTTGTTGCTTCTTTCCATGTAAAACCATCTTGATCATATCCAATATCTTTAATGCATTCTCTTACTTTTTGAATCAAATCTTCTTTTTTAATTTCAGGACCTCTTACTTCTCCAGCTAGAACAACTTTGTTTGTTGTCGTTAAAGTCTCACAAGCAACTCTTGATTGAGGCTCTGCCCCTAAGTAAGAGTCTACCACCATATCTGATATTCTATCACAGACTTTATCTGGGTGTCCTTCAGACACTGACTCACTTGTGAAAAGATAGTTTTTTAAATTATTCATTTTCCAATTTTTTAAATGAAAAAATTAAAAAAATATATAATAAAATAATACAAAAGTAGATTTTATTTCCATATATGGAAAAAAAGGTCTTATCAACACTAACGATTTCTTTTATTGATATAACTCCCTCTTTATTAATATTTATTTTATTAATTATTGAGCCAGACGGATCTATTATTGCTGAAATACCGTTATTTGAAGATCTCAAGGTATACTTACCGTACTCAACAGATCTGAAAATACTATGAGCAAAATGTTGATACGGTCCTATCGATTCTCCAAACCAGCCATCTTCAGAAATATTAACAATAAAATTATAATCATTATCTTTAGATAGGTTGCCCGAATATATTATTTCATAACATATCAATGGTAGAATTTTTATTTTATTATTTTTACCAAAATCAAACAAAGTTCTATTTGTGTCTGGTGTATAAGATTGGTAATTGTTAGTTAGACTTTTAAGTCCAATTTTTGAAAGAACATTTTCCAAGGGAAGGAACTCTCCAAAAGGAACCAGTTTATTTTTATAATATTTGTAGACCGCATTAGCTTCGTTATCGATAATAGATAATGAATTATAAAAAAACTTTTTTTCGTTTTGAATTTGATCATCATTAATTCCTAAAATAATTTTATGATTTTCAAAAAACGATTTTTTAAATAAATAGTAATATTCATCTTTCAAATTTTTTAGATTTATGTTTGGTATTACGCCCTCAGGCCAAATAAAAATTGTATTTTTATTTTGAATTGGACTGCTCATTTCAATTAATTTTATAAGTATTTTTTCTTCATCTATGTTAGAATAAAATCTTTCAATTGGAATACTGGTTGATAAAACTTTAATTTCTGCAGGGAGAATTTCTGTTTTTAAATTTTGAAAATTTTTTACTTTTAAACTTCCATAAACGTAATTAGAGACAATTAGTATTATAACAAAAAAAAAGCCTAAAAGATCAATTTTTTTTTTATTCAAAAACAAAATTGATGGAGAGACATAAATTGTAATTAATATTGTATTAAATGTAAAAATTCCAATTAGTGATGTGATTTGAATAAATTCAATATTTTCTGATAAAGAGTAAGCAAAAAGATTCCACGGGAATCCAGATAAAACAGTGCCTCTTATAAATTCAAATAAACTTAGAACTAATGAAAAGCTCAGTATATTTATAAAAGTACTTTTAGAATTTAAAAGTAATTTGAATGTTAAAAATGCAAAAGAATAAAATAAACTCAGAAATGCAGGAATTAAAATTATCGCAATCGGTATTAAAATTTTTAAGTCATTATCATGTAAAAGTGATAGTGGTATCCAATACAAATTGGATATAAAATATCCAAATCCAAAAATATAACCATAAACAAAAAATAATTTATAATTATTATTTTTATTTTTTAATAGAAATACAAATAATAAACTAAATGAAAAAAAACAAATAAACCAATAATTATATGGTGGTAAACTAAAAGAAGATATAATCCCTAGAAAAAGTATATATAACTTTTCTAAATAATTTTTATTTATTTTTTTAATCAAATTAACCTTTAACTTTTTGAAAAATTTTGTTTTCTATAGCATTCATCCTCTCAAAATCTTTGTTTGATTTATGATCAAATTTAAGCAAATGCAGGAAACCATGAATAAATATTTTAATAAATCCATTTGGAAGATCTTTTTTATTTTTTTTTGAAAATTCTTCATAACTTATAGCAATATCACCTAAATATATTTTTTTATTTTTTAAGTTTTTTTTAAGTTCTTTTTCAGTAAAATTAGGGAAGGAAAGTATATCTGTACCTTTGTTTTTTTTTCTAAATTTATAGTTTAAAAGTTTTATCTGTTTATTGTTTGTTAATAGTACAGAAATATATACTTTTTTATAAAAAAATTTGAAATTATTTGGAAACTTATTTAAAATATTAGAAATTTGTCTCTTAGGATTTCGAATAATTTTTTTCCAGTCCTTAGCTTCGACAAGAACTTCAGCTTCAATCATTAATCTGCTTTTTTGAGTAAGCTTTTACTATTTTTGAAACTAGTGGGTGTCTGACTACATCTCTGTGATCGAAATCTACAATTGATATTTCATCTAAATGTCCGAGAATTTTCTTAGATTTATCAAGACCAGATAAGGTTTTATTTGGCAAATCAATCTGGGAAGGGTCACCATTAATAACGATTTTCGAGTTTTCTCCAATTCTTGTTAAAAACATCTTTATTTGAGTATCAGTTGCATTCTGTGCCTCATCTAAAATAGCAAAAGAGTTTTTTAAAGTTCTTCCTCTCATAAAAGCTAACGGAGCAATTTCTATATCACCAATTTCTATTTTTTTTTGAATTTTTTCAAAATCTAAAAGGTCGTACAATGAATCATATAAAGGTCTCAAATATGGATCAACTTTTTCTCTCATGTCACCTGGCAGGAATCCTAATCTTTCTCCAGCTTCAACTGCTGGTCTAGACAAAATTATTCTTTCTATTTTTTTATCTAATAACATCGTTAATGCTACCGCAACTGCCAAAAAAGTTTTTCCAGTACCAGCTGGTCCAGAAGAAATTACTACATCACTATTTCTTAAAGCTTTTACATAACTTTTTTGTTTTTCAGATCTAGGAATTACAGATTTTTTAGGTGTTTTAATTATATAATTAATATTTTCTTTTGTGTTATTTTTTTCATCTATCATAAACTTATTAATTGATGAAATTATATCTTTTTTTTCAACAGTTCCATTAATAATATATTGATCGTATAAAAAACTAATGGCATTTTTAACTATTTCGTTTTTACTTTGATCATTTTTTAAAATTATTGAATTACCCCTGGAGTAAATAGATGTATTAGTAATTTTCTCTAGTTCTTTAATATTGTTATTAAATTCACCAGAAACCCCGAGTAAATCCTCATTATTTGCAAAAATAATACTTAGTGTACTATTTTCCGAATAAACAAATTTTAAATCTGATTTTTTTGTTTTAGATAAAATATTTGTCAAATTATGCGGCTTCCATTTTATTTGTAATTTTACCAAAAAGACTATTTTGATTACAATTTTCTATATTAACTCTAACTATTTTTCCAATATCGTTCTTATCTCCATCCAGTATTACAGGATTTAAATATTCGTTTCTTCCAAAATATTTATTCTGCTTTTCAATTTTATTTTCTATAAGTACATCAATATTTTTATTTATTAATGATTTATTGTGATTAATCTGATTTTTAAATAAATTTGATTGCAACTCCACAAGTCTCTCTTTTGATTGGTTAATGTCATACTCTTTTAATTTTGAGGCTTTAGTCCCAGGACGGGAACTAAATATAAAAGAAAATGAATTTATAAATTTTATTTCTTCTACAAGTTTTATTGTTTGTTCAAAATCACTTTTTTCCTCTCCTGGATATCCTACCATAAAGTCACTTGAAAATTTTATTGAGGAATTAATTTTGACTAATTTACTATAAATATCTAAGTAATCTTCTACTTTGTGTTTTCTATTCATAAGTTTTAGAACCTTATTTGAACCAGACTGAATAGGTAAATGTATAAATGGCATTAGTTTTTTATTTGAATAGTAGCAATCAATCAGATCTTCTGTCATGTCGATTGGATGCGAAGTTGTGTATCTTATTCTTTTAAGCTCAGAGTAATTCTCTAACTCATTTATTATACTCGAAATTCTAAATTCCTTATTATTTTCTGTAAAACTATATGCATTAACATTTTGACCTAATAACGTTATCTCTCTTGCTCCATTTTTTATAAGTTCTTCAGCTTCTGCTAAAATTGTTTTATATGGTCTTGAACACTCTGGACCTCTGGTGTACGGAACCACACAAAAATGACAAAATTTATCACAACCCTCCTGTATAGTTAAAAAAGAAGATACTGCGTTATCTGAATTTTTTGTTTTTTCTAATAGATCAAATTTTGAAATTGTATCAAATTCTGTTTCCTCCTCTTTTTTATTAATCTGAAAATTTTTTAAAATTTTATTTATTTTATGATATGACTGTGGACCGATTACGACATCAATGAATGGCTCTCTTTTTAACATTTCTTGATTTTCTGCTTGAGCAACGCATCCCGCTATTACCATTATAGGTTTATTCTTATTTGAATAAATATTTTTTATTCTCCCCACCTCATGGTAAACTTTTTCCTTGGCTTTATCTCTGATGTGACAAGTATTTATAATATAACAGTCAGCATTTTCTTGATCGTCAGTCTTTTTGTAACCAATTTTTCCAACAATATCAAAAATTCTTTTACTGTCATATTCATTCATTTGACAACCAAAGGTTTTGATAAATATTTTTTTACTCACTTATTTTTTTTGACTCCATATAGCTCAAGCTTATGATCTACGAGTTCATACCCATA
>QCNR01000019.1 GCA_003210075.1 Pelagibacteraceae bacterium AG-426-G09 | reverse complement strand
TAAGATAAATTATGCAAATAGGAATTGATGTAGGTGCAACAAAAATAGAATATATTTTATTACATGACAATGGAGAAGAGTCAGGAAGATCTAGAATTGATTGCCCAAAGGATTACGGCTCGGTCATTAAAAGTATTAACGAAATTATTAAAAAAATTGAAAAAAAAACTGGAAAAGAATTACCAGTAGGAGTTTGTCACCCGGGAATACATTCAATACATACAGGTTTAATAAAGAATTCACCAAATTGTGATTGGATAAACAATAAACCATTTCAAAAAGATTTAAGAGAAGCTGTTGGCAAAGAGATATTTTGTGAAAATGACGCAAATTGTTTTACCCTTTCAGAAGCAATTGATGGATCTGCCAAACATTATAAAATTGTATTTGGTATAATTTTAGGTTCTGGTGTTGGAGGAGGGTTAGTAATAGATAAAAAAATTGTAACAGGCTCTCACGGTATAACAGGAGAGTGGGGACATAATCAACTTCCTTTAGTCGGTAAAGAGTCAACAGTAAAAAAAACTAATTTAAGAGAAGGAGAAATTGAAAGTTCTATATCAGGACTAAGTTTACAAAAAAAATTTAAGAAGGAATTTAAGAAAGATTATAAAGCTCATGAAATTTTTGAACTTTATAGAAAGCATGATTTAGACGCAGAAAAAATAGTTGATGAATTTAAAGATAATTTATCAATGGCAATTGCGACAGTAGTAAATATTTTAGATCCAGATGTTTTCATTTTTGGCGGTGGATTATCAAATGAAATCGATTTTTTTGGTGAAATCCAGTCTAAAGTAAGAAAATTTGTTGCTGGAAATGAATTTGAAGGCATTTTTTTAAAACCAAAGTTTGGAGATGCTAGCGGAGTTAGAGGTGCGGCAAGATTAGGTAGAAATATTAATTATTAGTTTGTAATATAATTATTATTATGAAATTAGTTCGATTAGGTAATATTGGATCTGAAAAACCATCTATTATTGACAAACAAAATAATTACAGAGACTTATCCTCAATAATCATTGATTTAAATCCTGATACTTTAAACTTTGAAACTTTAGAAAAAATTAAAAATACAAATATTAATGATTTACCAATATTAGACTCCAATTCAAGAATTGGTGCTTGTGTTTCAAAACCCTCAAAATTTATCGGCATAGGACTAAATTTTAAAGATCATGCAGAGGAACAAAATTTACCAATTCCTAATGAACCAATAATATTTTCAAAATTTACAAGCTGTATAACAGGACCTAATGATCCAATTGTTGTACCTAAGGGATCTCAACATACTGATTGGGAAGTAGAGCTTGGTTTTGTAATTGGAAAAAAAGCGATTAATGTTAGCGTGGAAGATGCTTTAGATTATGTACTAGGTTTCTTTTTAGTAAACGATGTAAGCGAAAGAAATTATCAAAAAAACAAGGGATTGACTTGGGATAAAGGAAAAGGTTTTGATACTTTCGGTCCTATTGGCCCTTATATAGTCACAAAAGATGAGTTAAAAGATTTTCAAAAATTAAACATGTTTCTTGATGTAAATGGAGAGAGGATGCAAACAGGAAATACTGAAAAAATGATATTTGATGTAAAATATTTAGTGTCATATATGAGTTCTTGTATGAGTCTACATCCCGGAGATATATGTTGTACAGGCACTCCCCCAGGTGTTGGAGAAAATATGAAGCCACCACGTTTTCTTAAAGCTGGAGATAAAGTAATATTGGGTATAGATAATTTAGGAGAACAAAACCACGAAGTACTCCAAGAATGAAATATAAAATTTTTACTTCCAAACCTAAATGTGTTTGGAAATCAAATAATATTTTAGGCGAAGGTACAGTTTGGGTCAAAGAGTTAAATTCTGTTTTTTTTGTAGATATAAAAAAAAAAAAAATTTTCAGCTTCAATATTTATAATAAAAAAAAAAAAATTATTAATTTAAATAAACAAATTGGATTTTTGGCTCACATATCAAAGAGTATCTTTATTCTAGGATTAGAAGATGAACTTAGAGTTGTTAATTTAAAATCAGGAAAAATAATTAACTCTATTCCTATTGAGAAAAACATACCAAACAATAGGATTAATGATGGAAAGATAGATACTATTGGAAGATTATGGTTTGGAACTATGGATAATAAAGAAAGATCAATTAAAACAGGATCTTTATATTGTTTGGATGAAAACTTAAATTTACATAAAGTAGATTCAAATTATATTGTTCCAAATGGACCAGCTTTTATAGATGCAAAAAATTTTTATCATACTGATAGCAGAAAAAAAACGATTTATAAGATAAGAGTGAATAAAAGCTTTAAAATCACAAAAAAAAAAATATTTTTAAAATTTAATTCTAATGATGGATCTCCAGATGGAATGACCATAGATAGTAATAAAAATTTATGGGTGTGTCATTTTCACGGCGCGTGTATTTCGGTTTTTAATAAATTCGGCAAAAAAATTCATCAGATTGGGTTTGATGCGAAAAATATAACAAACTGTACGTTTGCAGGAAAAAACAATGATAAATTGTTTATTTCATCAGCCACTAAATCAATGACAAAATCAGAACTTAAAAAATATAGATACTCGGGAGCATTTTTTAGTGTAAAAACAAACATGAAAGGATTTACAGCAAAAAGTTTATTTTTAACTAATGATAAAAAGAGATCTTTATTACGATAGAATTCCAACAAAATCACTTAGAGAGGACGTCAGATATTTAGGATTTATTCTTGGAAAAGTAATTAAGGATCAAGAAGGAGAGGCATTTTTTAAACTTGTCGAAAAAATTAGAACGATTTCAAAAACAAATAAATTTGACTCAAAATCTGATAAATCGAAAAAAAATATATCAAGAATTTTAATTAAACTTGATCCAAAAAAAACATTTAAAGTTACAAGAGCTTTTACACATTTTATGAATTTGCTTAATTTAGCAGAGATGGTAGATGCATCCAGGAATTTAGATGAATATGAGAATAGAAAAAAAATAAATAACAAAAATATTTTTATTGAAGAAATTTTTGAAAATCTTTTTAAAAATAAAAAAATATCAAATAATAAAATTTATAATCTTGCAAAAAATCTAAATATTGGAATTGTTCTTACAGCGCATCCTACAGAAGTTAAGCGAAGAACATTAATACAAAAATATCATAATATTACAGAAATACTTGAACAAAGAGATTTATTTAAAAATTTTCCATCAAAGAAAGTAAAATTGGATAAAAAATTATACGATGAACTAACTGTAATTTGGAACACCGATGATCTTAAAAGATTCAAACCGTCCCCATTTGATGAGGCAAGATGGGGTTTGGCGATTATTGAAGATAGTCTTTGGGAGACAATTCCAAAAGTTTACAGAAGATTAAATTCAATTTTTATCAAAAATATGAACAAAGGACTTCCAAGAAATTTTAATCCAATAGAATTTGGTTCTTGGATGGGTGGAGACCGAGATGGAAACCCAAATGTAACTGCAAAAGTAACAAAAGAAGTAATTTTATTATCTAGATGGGAAGCGGCCAAACTTTATGAAAAAGCTTTAACTAAAATAATTAGAGCTTATTCAATGGAAAAATGCTCAAAAAAAATAACAAAAGTCGTTGGAAAATCTTTTGAACCTTACAGAGTATATTTAAGACCTCTAAGAGACAAAATTAGAAAAACCCATAGATCTATTGAGCAACATTTAACAAATGGTGAGACTTTAGATCAATCAAAGCTACTAAATTCGAAAGAGGAAATACTAAAACCTTTAAGAGTTGTAAGAGAATCACTTGAACAAAATCAATGTGAAAATATAGCAAGCGGTGAACTCCTTGATTTAATGAGAAGGACAAAATGTTTTGGTATTAATTTAGCTAGACTAGATATAAGACAAGAATCTGCAAGACATACCCAATTAATTAATGAATTTTTTTTAAAAAAATACAAAAAAAAATATTTATTATTAAGCGAGAAAAAGAAATTAAAGTTTTTTAAATCTACTCTTACTTCAAAGAAAAATTTAATTAATAATTTTAAATTTAAAAATAAAGAAAACAAAGAAGTTTGGTCTACCTTTAGTATATTATCAGATGAACCGAAAGAATGTTTAGGTGCATATGTTATTTCAATGACTACATCAGCGTCAGATATTCTATCAGTATCATTTTTACAAAAAGAGGCGAATATAAAAGATAAGTTAAGAGTAGTACCGTTGTTTGAAACATTAGATGATTTAATTAATGCAAAAAAAATAATGGACACACTATTTTCACAAAAATGGTACAGGAATTTAATCAAAAATAATCAAGAAATTATGATTGGTTACTCTGACTCAAGTAAAGATGCTGGAAAATTATGTGCTAGCTGGCATCAATACAAAGCGCAAGAGGAAATAATAAAATTAGCAAAAAAATATAAAGTTAAAGTAACATTTTTCCATGGTAGAGGAGGCTCAGCAGGAAGAGGGGGTGGACCAATACAAGCAACTTTAAGATCTCAACCACCAAATACAGTAAATGGAAAAATAAGAGTTACCGATCAAGGGGAAGTAATTCAACAAAAATATGGATTTGAACCAATGGCTAAATATAATTTATGTAGTTATATTGGAGCAGTGGCAGAGGCCTCATTAAATCCACCGCCTTCTCCTAAAAAAAGTTGGAGAGAATTAATTGAAAAAATGTCTGATATTTCTAAAAGTTCATATCGAAGAAATATTAATCAAAGTTCTGAATTTATAAAATATTTTAAAACTGTAACACCACATGTTGCGCTTGGTAAATTATCTATTGGCTCAAGACCTTCTAAAAGAAAAAAAACAGATAACATCAAAAGTTTAAGAGCAATTCCTTGGGTATTTGCCTGGACACAAATTAGATTAATGTTGCCAGCGTGGCTTGGAACAGCAGAGGCACTTAGATACTCATATATTAAAAAATTTAAAAAAACTTTATTCGATATGGAAAAAAATTGGCCTTTCTTTAATTCTATGCTTGATATATTGGATATGGTGATTTCAAAAGTTGATCCAGATGTATCTAAAATTTATGAACATTATTTAGCTGATGACGATTTAAAAAAGGTAGGAAAAAAATTGAGATTTCAATTTGATACAATTAAAAAATTGAATAAAAAAATAACACCGACAGAGATTTTAAATAATAGAAAACAATACAGAACCTCTGTTATTGTTAGAAATATTTATTCTGAAGTTTTAAACATTATTCAACCAATTGTAATAAAAAAACTAAAAGATAAAAAAAATTATAAAAATAAAAAAGATTTAAATGATGCATTAATGACATCTATTGCAGGAATATCAGCTGCGATGAAAAATACCGGATAATATGACTGAATTACTAATAGCTTTTGGCGCGGGTTTAATCAGTTTTTTATCACCATGTGTATTACCGTTAATACCAGGTTACGTTTCATATATTTCTGGTACTACATACAATGAACTTTTGGAAACAAAGATTAAGCTATCTCCCTTAATATTTTTTACACTTGGTTTTTCAATTGTATTTATACTTTTCGGAGCAGCTGCTACATTTATTGGACAATTATTTTTGAGCTTTTCAAATGAATTGAGAGTTGCAGCAGGAATAATAATAATAATTTTTTCTTTACATATTCTAGGATTTATAAATTTGAAAATTTTTAATTATGAAAAAAGATTTCAGGTTTCAAATAATAACAGTTTTTTTGCTCCAATTCTATTAGGAATGGCTTTTGGATTTGGATGGACACCTTGTATTGGACCAATACTAGGCTCAATACTGGTTTTAGCAACTACAGAAGAGTCACTAATTAGAGGTGTGATTTTATTATGTTTTTATTCATTAGGTTTAGCAATTCCTTTTATTCTCTCAGGATTGTTAATACAAAAATTTATAAGTATTTCTAATAAACTTAAATCAAAAATGAAATTAATTGTGAACGTAAGTGGATATTTACTTTTAGTTACTGGACTCTTAATTTTAACAAATCAATTGCAGGTATTAGGTTTTTATTTGATTGAGTATTTTCCTATTTTACAAAAACTTGGCTAAGAGATATAATTAAATATGTCTTTGAGTTATTTAATAGGCCAGTCAACAAAATTTGTTTGGTATTCTACGCATTATTTAATTTCATTTAAATATGCAACTCCAATTAAAATAGATCGTCAAAATCCACCACCTTTTTTTAAAAAGATGCCATCAGGTAAAAAATTATTTTATGAAATGATAAAGCTATTTAACGAAGAAAGGAAATACATAAATCAAAAAAAATATAAAATTCCAAAAACAAATATGAATGACTTTGCCAACATAGTTAAAGGAAGTTTTAATTTTTTCATGGATCTACCTAAAATTGACAAAAGAAGAACAGAAAAAAAATTTAAAGATTTAAATAAAAAAAATGAAGATCTTCCAAAGTATTTTTTAAGAAATTTTCATTACCAAACTGATGGATATCTTAGTGAAAATTCAGCCAATTTGTATGAATTTCAAGTAGAAACATTATTTTCTGGATCAGCCGCTACAATGAGAAGATTTTCCTTATTACCAATAATTGAATATTTAAAGCCCGAGGATAAAAATTTTAATTTCCTAGATATAGGTACAGGATCAGGTGAATTTATAAAAACGATAAAATATAATTTCCCAAAATTAAATATTACTTGTTCAGATATTTCAAAAGCATATTTAGAGGTAGCAAAAAAAAAATTAAAAAAATTTACAGATATAAATTTCAAGAATTGTAGAGGAGAAGATTTACCTTTTAAAAATGAGTCTTTTGATATTATCAATTCTGTTTACTTATTTCATGAAGTGCCATCTGCAATAAGGTCAAAAATTTTGACAGAAATATCTAGAGTACTCAAAAAAAATGGAGTTTTTATTTTGACCGACTCACTTCAGCTTGGAGATAATTATATCCTTGATCCATTATTGGAATTTTTTCCATACTCAACGCATGAACCTTATTATTCAAAATATATAAGAGAAGACCTAGTTAAATCTGCAGAAAAAATTGGTTTAAAAATGTATTATTCTAAGAACGCTTATCTTTCAAAAACTTTAGCTTTTAAGAAAATATAAAATTTGTTTAGTTTATTCCAAACTTTCTTTTTAGATGTCTTAATTTACCTTCAGTACTGTCAAAATCTAGATAACATCCTTGTAAAAACCTACTTCCTTCGTTAGGATTAAATGCAGTTCTTCCATGTAATAGCCTATGGTTATCCATCATCATTAAATCTCCCGGTGTTAACTTAAACTCTATTCTGTATTGATCAGAATTGTATAAATCAGATAAATATTTTCTTGCCTCATAATAAAGTTCTAATTCATTTTTTTTCTAAAATCGGAACATAATCTAAACGTGTACTGAATCTAACACTTTTAAATTTCTTGTTCTGATCAAGATGAATTAATTCTGACCAGCTTTCCAGAACAACGTCTTTATCTATAAATCTAAATCTTACTTTTACTGTTGAAAGAATATCGTAATAATCTTTTTTTTCTTTTTTAAGTAATTCTGAAACTGTATATCCGTCAACTAATGTTGAATAACCACCACTAACTTCATTTTCAATACAATGAAGAATTTGAATACATGGAGGAAGTGGATTTCTATATGGGTTATCAGTATGAGGTGTTAAATGAAGACCTGTGTATGCTAAATCGTTTGGATTTGGTTTAGATTTAACATCAAAATGTTCTCCAAAATTTGTTCTTTTTACACTTCCTATAGAATTTCCAAATTGAATTAAAAAATTATTTTTAGTTGGAATATTTTTTATTATTACAAATCCATATTGATAAAATGAAACTAACATTTCATACATTTCTCTAGATTCAAAAAATCCATCTTTATATTCAAAATTCTTAATGTTTTTAAGATTACAATCCCATTGAATTTTTTCTATTGAGTCAAGCTCGTTATCGATACCAGCAAATTCAGATGACAATTTTTTAATTTCATATTTAGAGCATATACCGTCGTTAAACTTTATATTTAAGTAATCTCCATCTATATTAGCTTCATCAATATCAATTTTAAAATTCATAGTTGCTGGATCAAATAATCTTTGCTGCGTACCTGGGTCTAGATGTTCACTTTCGGCAACTCTCTCTCTTAACCAAAAAGGATGTATTTCCTTTTTTGATCCATCAGTCTCTAAAATAACTTTTTTATTATTTATCAGTTCAATTTTCATTTATGTCTAAGGATTATTTAAAATTTCGCTTTAATCAAGATAAATTAAATAGTAATAAGTAAAAATGGACTCTAAAAGTTATCAAACATATTCAAATTTTTTGAAATCTTTATCATTCAAATTAACAAGATTTTACTACAAGAAATTAGATAAAAACTTTGTAATTTACAATAAGCTTAAGGGTAAAGGATATGACCCAGTAACAACATCAGATAAAGCTTTCGAGAAATTTATAAGAAAAGAAATAAAAAAAAGATTTCCGACTCACCAAATTATTGGAGAAGAGTTTGGAAAAACTAAAAATAAAAGTAATTTTACATGGGTTATTGATCCAATTGACGGGACAAGATCTTATGTTTCAGGTAACCCAACATGGAGTAATTTAATTTCACTTAATTATAAAGGTAGACCAGTACTAGGTTTAGCAAATTTTCCTAAATTAAAAAAATTTTACATGAATACAAATAAAACTACTGCTTATGTTTATGAAAAACAAAAAAAAAGAAGATTAAAAGTAAACAAAAAAACTAATTTTAAAAATATAAAATTGGCTGCAGCATTTCACGGATGGCTACCTATACACAAACAATTAAAAATTAAAAAATTTTTAAATAAAATGCAATTTCCATGTTTTGATGCATTAACTTATGCTCAACTTGCTGAAGGTAGAATAGATGTTGTGGTTCAGTGTGCAAATAAAATATGGGATATTCATCCCTTGATACCAATTATTAATGCAGCAGGAGGAGTTGTAACGACTTGGGATAATAAAAATCCAGAATTAGCAGGAAATATAGCGGTATCAAATAATAAATTTAATCATTTAAAAATCCTTAAGCTTCTCAGACCAGCTTTAAAATGAAAAATGTAATAGTTTTACAACATATTAAAATAGAAGATCCAGGTTATATAAAAGATTTGATGATCAAGGATAATATTAATTTAACTACTATAGAATTAGATGAAGGAGATAAAATCCCAAATGATCTTTCTAAATTTGATGTAATGTTTTGCATGGGTGGACCAATGGATACATGGATGGAAAAAGATTACCCATGGTTAATAGATGAAAAAAAAAGAATAAAAGAATTTGTCGTTGAATTAAAAAAACCTTATTTGGGTTTCTGTTTGGGTTGTCAATTACTTGGAGAAGTTATTGGTGGTAAAGTTACAAGGTCAGAGCCATCTGAAATAGGAATTTTAAATATAGATTTTCTCGAAGATAAAAAAAAAGAGGATATTTTATTTTCTTCATTCCCTAATCAAATTAAATCACTTCAGTGGCATTCTTATGAAGTACAGAATTTAGAAAGCAATAAAGACGTTACATTAATAGCATCCTCTGCAGTCACTAAATATCAAATTTTTAAATATCAAAATCATGCCTATGGGATCCAATTTCATATTGAAATAAAAGACACAACAGTAAATGAGTGGGGCTGTGTTCCAGAATATAAGTCTGCACTTGAAAAACAACTTGGATCTGGAGCTTTAGATAAATTTGATCAATCTGCTAAAGAAAATATGGCAGATATGAATAAATTTTCCCAGATTTTGTACACAAATTTCAAAAAACTCGCTCAATAAATCATCTTTCCTTTTTAAATATTTATAAATACACTTTAAAAAAAAAATATTGGAGGGGAAAATGAATTTTAGATATTTATCAAAAATTCTTTTGACTATTTTATTAGTTTTTGCATCAAATACTTCGTTTGCAAAAACAATTAAATGGTCAATGCAAGGAGATAGTTTAACACTTGATCCTCATGCACAAAACGAAGGTCCAACAACTCAAGTATCAAGACAAGTTTACGAGGCTCTTGTTACCAGAGGTTTAGATATGTCAATTGGACCACAATTAGCAACAAAGTGGAAAGCTGTTGATCCAAATACATGGTACTTTTTCTTAAGAGAAGACGTTAAGTTTTCTAATGGGCAACAAATGACTTCTGAAGATGTTGTTTTTAGTATTTTAAGAGCAAAACAACCAACTTCTGACTTCAAGGAGTATATTAGTACCATATCATCAGTTAAAGCTATTGATGATTTCACAGTTCAAATTAAAACAAGTAAACCAAACCCAATTCTTTTGAACCAACTTTCAAATATATTTGTAATGTCTAAACAATGGTCAAATGATAACTTTGCTACAGCTCCACAAAATTGGGATGCTGGTCAAGAAACATTTTCAGCTGTAAATGCTATGGGTACAGGACCGTTTAAAATCACTTTAAGAGAACCAAATACTAAAACAGTTTTCAAAAAGAATAAAAAATGGTGGGGTGATGTTGAACATAACATTACTGAAATACAATTGCTTCCAATTAAGAATGCTGCAACTAGAGTGGCCGCATTATTATCAGGAGAAATTGATATTGTTACTGATGCACCAGTGCAAGACTTGAATAGAATATCTTCTTCTGCTGGTCACAAAGTTGAAAGTACTCCACAAATGAGAACAATTTTTTTAGGAATGGATCAGGCTGCAGACCAATTAAGATCAGGAAATACTGGCGATAATCCATTTAAGAAAAAAGAGGTAAGGCAAGCACTTTACCAAGCTATAGATATCGAAGCCATTAAGAAAAAAGTTATGAGAGGTTTGAGTGAGCCTGCGGGGATAATCACTTTCCCAGGTGTTACAGGTTATACGAAAGCACTTGATAAAAGACTTCCTTATGATGTTGATGCTGCTAAGCAATTGTTAGCAGACGCTGGATATCCTGATGGTTTTGAAGTTGAATTAAGATGTCCAAATGACAGATATGTAAATGACGAAGCTATTTGTACAGCTGTAGTTGGTATGCTAGGAAAAATAGGAGTTAAAGTAAATCTATTTGCTCAAACAAAAAGTAAGCACTTTAAAGAACTTAAGGATGATCAAGGTGATTTTTATATGCTAGGTTGGGGTGTTCCTACTTTGGACAGTCATTATGTTTTCCATTACTTATATGAAACTGGAGCTAGCTGGAATAAAGTTAACTTTAGTAACGCAGATGTTGATGCTGCTATAAGAGTTATGGAAGGTGAAGTTGATTTAGATAAAAGAAATGCTGCAATTGCAAAAGCTTGGGAAATTGTAAGAGATGATATTTCTTATCTTCCTTTACACCACCAGGTAATTTCTTGGGCATCTAAATCAAACGTTGATGTTCCTATTAGACCAAATAATGAACCATTATTTAGGTTTTCTAGAGTAAATTAAATTAATCTATTACAAGCCCTTTTATAAAAAAGGGCTTGTAACCTAAGTTCTCATAAATTGATAAAATATTTTTTCAAACGCCTGTTTCAATCAGCAATCGTGATGTTGATCGTTGCTTTTGTTTCATTTTCATTATTTAATTTTGTTGGAGATCCGATAAATAATATGGTTGGAGAGGAGACTTCTGATGAAGAAAGATCTCAACTTAGAGAATCTTTAGGTTTAAATGATCCAGTTCACATACAATTTTCTAGATTTGTCGTAAATGCTTCCAAAGGTGAGTTTGGAATATCGTATCAACTTAGAAGACCTGTTTCAGAGTTAATTACGGAAAGATTGCCAGCAACAATCGAATTAGTTTTAATTTCAGCCTTAATTGCTCTAGTTTCAGGGACTTTACTTGGAGTTTATACAGGAATAAATCGAAAAGGATTTTTGAGTGATGCTATATTAGCAATCTCTTTATTGGGAGTTTCACTTCCTACTTTCGTAATTGGAATATTATTTATATATCTTTTTGCTGTCATTCTTGGAGTTTTACCATCTTTTGGAAGAGGTGAGGTTGTGGATCTTGGCTTTTGGTCAACAGGATTCCTAACTATAACAGGTCTGAAAGCAATTATTTTGCCATCAGTCACCTTAAGCCTTTTTCAAATGACATATATTATAAGATTAGTTCGTGCAGAAATGATGGAAATACTCCAAACCGATTATATTAAATTTGCTAAAGCTAGAGGTCTAAATGAAAAAAGTATTTATTATAAACACGCTCTAAAAAATGGATTAATACCAGTAATTACAATTGCTGGAATTAATATTGGCACTTTAATTGCATTTTCAATAATTACAGAAACAGTTTTTCAATGGCCAGGCATGGGATTTTTATTTATTCAAGCTGTTCAGTTTGTTGATATACCAATCATGTCAGCTTACCTATTTTTTATTGCTTTTGTATTCGTAATGATAAATTTTATTGTTGATATTTTGTATTACTTTATTGATCCTCGTATCAGGGTAAAGGCGGAGGCAGCTAGTGGATAATAATCAATCAAATTTATTCGATAGAATTAGAAACAGCGATGTATATTTTAGTTTTAAAAAGTCACCAACAGCTATTATTTCCTCAATTATTCTTGCTATAATATTCTTTTGCTCATTTTTTGTTGAACTTGTAGTTCCTTATAACCCTTTTGACCCATCCTCATTATCTTTAATGGAAGCATTTACACCACCTTCATGGACAGAGGACGGTCTCTCTAAATTTATACTTGGAACAGACGGACAAGGTAGAGATATGCTTTCAACAATTCTTTATGGGTCAAGAATTTCATTAATTGTAGGTTTTTCTGCAATTATATTTAGTCTAGTTTTAGGAGTAGCTCTGGGTTTAACTGCTGGATTTTTTGGAGGCAAATATGAAATGTTTGTTATGAGATTAACAGATGTTCAATTAACAGTTCCAAGTATTTTAATGGCTTTGCTTGTCGACGGTATTGCAAGGGGAATAATTTCAAGAGAAATGCATGATGAAATGGCAATTTATGTTTTGATTTTTGCAATTGGAATTTCAGAGTGGCCTCAGTTCGCGAGAGTCTCAAGAGCAGCAACTCTTGTAGAAAAAAATAAAGATTATGTTTCTGCATCAACTATTATTGGAGTTTCAAATTTAGTTGTAATGTTTAAACACATTTTACCAAATATAATGAGACCAATTTTAGTAATAGGAACAATTGGGCTTGCTCTAGCAATTTTAGCTGAGGCAACCTTAAGTTTTTTGGGAGTGGGTGTGCCACCTACAACACCATCCTTAGGAACCTTAATAAGATTAGGTAATGATTTTTTATTTTCTGGAGAGTGGTGGATAACATTTTTTCCAGCAATTTTTTTAGTTTTATTGGCTTTTTCAATTAATCTTTTAGGAGACTGGATGAGAGATACTCTTAATCCAAAATTAAATTAATGAGTTTTTTAAAAATAAATAACTTAAGTGTTGATTATAAAATGAGAAGAGAAACTATACATGCAGCAAAAAATATTAATATTGAAGTAAGCAAAGGCGAAATTTTAGGCTTGGTAGGCGAGTCTGGATCTGGAAAAAGTACAGTTGGAAATGCAATTATAAATTTAATTGACGAACCTGGAAAAGTTTCTAGTGGAACTGTACATCTTGGAGAAATTAATATTCATAATGATCCAGAAAATATTATTAAATATAGAGGAAAAAAAATTGGTTTAATATTTCAAGATCCGCAAACTTCTTTAAATCCAATTTTTACAATAGGTGAACAATTAATTGAAACAATTCAAACACACCTAAGGTTAGATATCACACAAGCTAAAGTTAAAGCAATAAATTTACTTAAAGAAGTTGGTATAAAAGACGCTGAACGAAGATTTGATAATTACCCTCATCAATTTTCTGGAGGTATGAGACAAAGGGTTGTTATTTCACTGGCATTATGTTGTGAACCTGAGCTTCTTATAGCAGATGAGCCAACCACAGCACTCGATGTTTCAATTCAATCTCAAATACTTGATTTAATTAAAAAACTTACAAAGGAAAGAAATTTGGCGGTTATTTTAATAACTCATGACATGGGTGTAATAGCCGAGACAACTAACAGAGTAGCTGTAATGAAAAATGGAAATCTTGTAGAAATAGGTCTAACTAAAGAAATTTTAACAAAACCTAAGCAAACATATACTAAAAGCTTAGTTAGTTCAGTACCACCTACAAATAAAAAGATATCCAGATTTATAATTGTAGAAAAAGAAAATCAACCAAAAGAAAATACCAACATTAAAATTTTAAATAGATGGACAAAAAAAGAGATTATTAAACAAGATTTAGTTGAAGTAAAAAATTTGTATAAATCATTTGATGATAATTTTTTTACTGAAGATTCAAAAAATATAGTTATGGCTGTAAATGATGTTTCATTTAATATTATGGAAGGGGAGTCATTTGGTTTAGTAGGCGAAAGTGGAAGTGGCAAGTCAACAATTGCTAAAATGATTGTTAATTTATTTAAACCTAGTTCAGGAGATATTTATTTTGATAAAACTTGTATTACAAAAATAAAAAATAATAGAGAAATGATGAAGTTTAGAAAACAAATTCAAATGATATTTCAGGATCCATATTCATCTTTAAATGGCAGATTAAAAGTAGAAGATATTATTGCAGAGCCAATTAAACTACATAATCCGTCAATCAAAAACATTGATTTAAAAAATTATATTTTTGATTTATTAGAGTCCGTAGAATTATCTGCAAATTCTGCAACCAGATATCCTCATGAATTTTCTGGTGGTCAAAGGCAAAGAATTTCAATAGCAAGAGCACTAGCTACACAGCCTAGGCTCTTAGTATGTGATGAACCAACATCTGCTTTGGATGTAAGTATTCAGGCACAAATACTAAATTTGTTAAAAGACCTGCAGGAACAATTAAATCTTACAATATTATTCATTAGCCATGATTTACCAGTAGTTCGACAAATGTGTGATAGAATTGGAGTTCTTAAAAATGGTAAATTATGTGAAATTTCTAATTCTGAAGAATTATTTGAAAATCCTAAACATGAATATACAAAAGAGTTATTGAGACTTATGCCAAAAATAGAAACAATTTATAATTAAAGGGGGAATAATGGCAATTTTTAAAATGGTAGAGGAAAGTTCAGCAACAGGGAAGGTAAAAGAAGTTTTTGAAGATATTAAAAGTTCAAGAGGAATAACAGAAATTCCAAATTTCTGGAAAATGTTAGCAAACGATCCTGCCGAACTTGAAAGATCTTGGAATTCATTAAAACAAGTTATGAGAAAAGGTGCGCTTGATCCGATTACAAAAGAATTAATTTACGTTGCAGTCTCCATAACCAATAGTTGTGAGTATTGTACAAAATCTCACTCCTATGCTGCAAAAAAGAAAGGTGCTACAGATGAAATGCTAAAAGAAATGATAGCAGTTGTAGGTCTAGCAAATAAAAATAATAAATTGGTAGATAGTTATCAAGTAGAAGTAGATGATATTTATAAGTAATTTTAATTACTTTGT
>QCNR01000018.1 GCA_003210075.1 Pelagibacteraceae bacterium AG-426-G09 | reverse complement strand
TCGTCTCTAATTTTTGCAGCTTCTTCAAATTCTAGATTAGACGCAGCTTCCTTCATTCTCTTGTTTAATCCTTTTAAGTGTTTTTTTAAATTTCCGCCAATGTTGGAACCCTCGCTTATTTGTACATAATCTTTTTCGTACACACTTTCTAATATGTCCGATATTTCTTTTTTAACTGATTTAGCGTCTATATTATTTTTTTTGTTATATGCTAATTGAATTTCTCTTCTCCTATTAGTTTCACTAATAGCCTTTTTTATACTTTTTGTTTCTTTGTCAGCATAGAGGATTACTTTACCATCAACATTTCTCGCAGCTCTTCCAATTGTTTGAATTAGAGATGTTTCAGATCTTAGAAAACCTTCTTTATCTGCATCTAAAATACCAACCAAAGCACATTCAGGGATATCTAATCCCTCTCTTAATAAATTAATACCAACCAGAACATCAAATACACCCATTCTTAAATCTCTCATTATTTCTATTCTCTCCAATGTGTCGATGTCTGAATGAAGATATCTAACTTTAATACCATTCTCATGAAGATATTCAGTTAAATCTTCAGCCATTTTTTTTGTTAAAGTTGTAACTAATACCCTATTATTGTCTTTGACCACTTCTTTACACTCATGCATTAAGTCATCAACTTGATTCTTTGCCGGTCTAATCTCGACATTTGGATCAATTAAACCTGTTGGCCTTATAACTTGATCAATATGTTTTCCTTTAGTTTGATCTAGTTCCCAAGGCCCAGGTGTTGCAGATACAAATATTGTTTGAGTCCTCATCGCATCCCATTCCTCAAATTTAAGTGGACGATTATCCATACAAGATGGAAGTCGAAATCCATATTCTGCTAAAGTACTTTTCCTTGATCTATCTCCTTTAAACATTCCATTTAATTGTGGAACAGTTACGTGACTTTCATCAACAAATACTAATGTGTTATCTGGAAAATATTCAAATAGTGTAGGAGGCGGCTCTCCAGGTTTTCTACCAGATAAAAATCTAGAGTAATTTTCAATACCCGCACATGACCCTGTTGCCTCTATCATCTCCAAATCAAATTTAGTTCTTTCCTCTAATCTTTGAGCTTCAAGTAGTTTATTTTCCTCTTTGAATTTTTTTAAAGTAATTTCCAATTCTTTTCTTATTTTAAGAATTGCCTGTTCAATAGTTGGTTTGGGAGTAATGTAATGACTATTTGCGTAGATCTTAATTAAATTTAAAGTTCTTACAGTATCACCTGTTAAAGGATCAAATTCCTCAATATTTTCTAATTTCTCTCCAAACAATGAAAGTCTCCAAGCTCTATCTTCTAAATGGCTTGGAAAAATTTCTAAATATTCACCTCTTGCTCTAAATGTTCCTCTGTAAAAATTTTGATCATTTCTTTTATATTGTAATGCCACCAATGATCTAATTATTTGTTCTCTATCATATTCATAATTCTTTTTTAAAGTTAAAGTCATTTTGCTGTATGCTTCAACTGAACCCAAACCATAAATACAAGATACACTGGCAACTATAACAACATCATCTCTCTCTAATAGAGATCTTGTTGCGGAGTGCCTCATTCTATCAATTTGTTCATTAATAGATGCTTCTTTTTCTATATATGTGTCTGACCTAGGAACGTAAGCTTCTGGAGTATAGTAATCATAGTAAGATACAAAATATTCTACAGCATTTTCAGGAAAAAATGTTTTCATCTCTCCGTAAAGTTGAGCCGCTAAAGTTTTATTTGGAGCAAGTATCAGTGCGGGTCTATTTGTCTCTTCTATTACCTTGGCCATAGTAAAAGTTTTACCTGAGCCTGTAACTCCAAGTAGAACTTGATTAAATTCACCTTTTTTTGAAGAACCTACTAATTTTTTTATGGCATCTGGCTGATCTCCAGCAGGTTTAAAGTCAGTAATAAGTTTAAATTTCTTTCCACCCTCTAGTTTACCAGCTACTTGTGGATTTCTGCTCTGAATTTCTGTAATTAAGTCTTGATAAGTATTTTCCATAAAGTAAAGAAGGTATTAAATTAAATATTAATTTCAATGAGCATAATATCAGATAGTTTAAAGAGAATTAAACCATCTCCAACCATTGCTGTTACACAAATAGCGAGAGAATTAAGAGCTGCAGGTAAAGATGTAATTAGCCTAGGTGCAGGAGAGCCAGATTTTGATACCCCAGATAATATAAAAGAGGCAGCTATTAAAGCAATTAAAAAAGGAGATACCAAATATACAGCTGTCGATGGAACTCCAATTTTAAAACAAGCAATTGTAGATAAATTCAAAAGAGAAAATAATTTAAATTATACTCCTGATCAAATCACTGTTGGTGCAGGGGGAAAACACGTAATATATAATTTAATGATGGCCACTTTAAACAAAGGTGACGAAGTCATTATTCCAGCACCTTACTGGGTTTCTTATCCTGATATAGTTTTGCTTGCTGGAGCAACTCCAATAGTTATTGAATGCCCAGAGGAGCAGGGTTTTAAATTAACAGCAAAAGATCTAGAGGCCGCAATTACCAATAATACTAAATGGGTAATATTAAATTCTCCTTCAAACCCTACGGGAGCATGCTACTCAGAACAAGAAATTAAAAACTTAGCACATGTATTAAAAAGAAAACCTCATGTGAATGTATTAAGCGATGATATTTATGAGCATATTATATATGAAGGATTTAAATTTTTTACAATTGCTCAAATACCAGAATTAAAAAATAAAGTTGTTACAATGAATGGAGTTAGCAAATCTTATGCTATGACTGGTTGGAGGATAGGTTATGCCGCAGGAGATAAAGAAGTAATTAAAGCTATTGCGAAAATTCAATCTCAGTCAACTACAAATCCATCTTCAATAAGTCAGGCAGCTGCAGTGGAAGCTTTAAATGGAAAACAAGAATTTATTCCTATCAGATCTTTAGCTTTTCAAGAAAGAAGAGATTTCGTTGTTAATTCCTTAAATGCAATTGATGGCATTAATTGCTTAAAACCTGATGGAGCCTTTTATGTTTTTCCAAATTGTAAAGAACTTATTGGAAAAAAAGATAAAAATGGAAAAAAATTAGAAAACGATACTGACTTTGTTCAATCTCTTTTAGAAAATAATAATGTTGCAGTTGTTCAAGGCTCAGCTTTTGGTTTGGATGGTTTTTTTAGAATATCATATGCAACATCTATGGAAAATTTAGAAAAAGCGATGACCAGAATAAAAGAGTTTTGTGAAAACTTAAGTTAAAAAGTGAAAACTGCATTAATTTTTGGATCATCAGGGTTAGTTGGTAAAAAATTATTGAGTCAAGTTATTAACAATTCAAATTATTCAAAAATAAAAATTTTTGTCAGATCTTCTCCTGATATTTCTGATCGAAAAATTGAGATGATAAATACAGATTTTAAGGATTTGGAAATAATTAAAAATCTAATAACCGGAGATGATTGTTTTTTTTGTATTGGAACGACTAAAAAAAACTCTCCAGATAAAAGTGAATACAGAAGAGTTGAGCTTGATCTTCCAAAAAAAATTGCTCAAATTAGTAAATCTAATAATGTTAAATCTTTCATATTTGTTTCATCTGGATTTGCTGATCCAAAAAATTCCGGAGATTATCTAAAATTTAAAGGCTTAGTCGAGGAAGAAATTAAAAGTCTAAATTTTGAGAAAATTGGAATTTTGAGGCCATCATTTTTATTGGGAAAAAGAAAAGAAAATAGAGTAGGTGAAAAAATTGGAATTTTTATATTTAAACTATTATCACCTATATTTGTTGGTCCAATTAAGAAAATGAAGCCAATTCACTCAGAAAAAGTTGCTAAAGCAATGATAAAAATTGCAAATGAAAACATTCAAAAAACAATTTTCGAGTCTAATGAAATTTCAGATTTAGTGAGATAGAAATTTTTCAGCTTCTAGTGCTGCCATACAGCCCATTCCTGCCGCTGTAACCGCTTGTCTAAATATTTTATCTTTAACATCCCCAGCCGCAAAAACCCCTGGCACATTAGTTTCTGTAGAGTCTGCTTTAGTCACAAGGTAGCCTTCTTTATCCATTTCAAGCTGATTTTTAAATAATTCAGTCGCAGGATCATGTCCAATAGCAATAAAAAGACCATCTATTTTTAATTCTTTGCTCTCATTTGTTTTAACATTTTTTATTTTTAAACCTGTTACATTTTTAGGGTCTTTATCACCAATTACCTCTTCAACCACATTATCCCATATGATTTCAATTTTTTTATTATCCATTAATTTTTTTTGAAGCATTTTTTCAGCTCTCAACGAGTCTCTTCTATGTATTAATTGTACTTTTGATGCAAATTTTGTTAAAAACATAGCTTCCTCAACAGCCGCGTTTCCTCCGCCAACAACAGCAACTGTTTTGTCTTTAAAGAAAAATCCATCACATGTTGCACATGCAGAAACTCCAAATCCTCTGAAATTTTGCTCAGAGTCTAGTTGTAACCATCTGGCTTGAGCACCTGTAGATATAATTATTGAGTCAGCTGTATATACTTGTCCACTATCTCCAATTGCCTCAAATGGAGTTTTTTTTAAATCCACTGATTTAATATGATCTTGTATCATTTCGGTTCCAACAGCTTCAGCTTGACCCTTCATCTGATCCATCAACCAAGGTCCTTGAATTACCTCAGAAAATCCTGGGTAATTTTCCACATCTGTTGTTGTTGTCAATTGTCCACCAGGCTGAATGCCATGAACTAAAATAGGTTTTAACATAGCTCTTGCAGCATAAACTGCTGCAGTATAGCCGGCTGGTCCCGATCCAATTATTAACACTTTTGTATGTTTAGTTGGATTTTGTGTCATACGATGTCTATATAGTAATTAATGAATAAATTAAAAGGGTTATTATTAACTGAGGGATTACATGGAATGATAAGCCAGGTTGAGGGACTGGCAAAAGCACTTGATTTAGATTATTTTCACGAGAAAATTGAATTGAACAATCTTTGGAACTTAGTTCCTCCTTTATTTACACCAAAAAAAAAATTTATCTTCAAGAATCAAGTTAACCAAGAATATGATGTTATAATTTCATGTGGAAGAAAAAGTGTAATTCCGTCTATCGTACTTAAAAAAAATTCAAACAAAAAAGTTATTAATATTCATATTCAAAATCCAAAAGTATCACTTGAAAATTTTGATATTGTTGTGGCCCCAGACCACGACAGCATAGATGGGCCAAATGTTTTAATCTCTAAGGGCGCCATTCATTATCTTACATTAGATGAAATTAACAAAGCAAAAGATTATCTGAAAGAAAAAATAGAAAATAAAAAAGATGTTATAACTCTTATTTTAGGAGGACCTACAAAATATTATAATTACGATAATGAAAACTTAATCAATATCTTTTCAAAAATTAATAAACATATTCTTGAAAAGAATTTGCAATTGATATTAATTCCTTCAAATCGAACACCAGAGAAAGCCATACAATTTGCAAAAGAATACTTTAATAAAAATCGTTTAATAGTAGATAAGGTAGATAAGCAAGCTTATCTATCAAGTTTAGCTTTAGCCAAGTATATAATTGTTACATGCGATTCAAGCTCTATGATTTCTGAAGCTGCCCTTACTGGAAAACCTGTTTATGTCGCAATGTTTCCTGCAATGAGAAGTGATAAAAGATTTCAGAAATTTAGAAATTTATTAGAAAGCATGAAAATAATTAGAAAATTAGAGGAAGATTTAGATACTTGGAGCTATGAAAAATTAGATGAAACAAATAGAATAGCAAAACAAATAAAGGCAAAATTATTTTAATGTCGTTCCTTAATTCAATAAATAATAATTCAAAAAAATTTACTAATCCTTTTGATCACTGGGAGTTAAATAAACCTTTAACAGAAGCGCAAATAAATGAAATTATAAATGCAGATATTGCAAATCCTTCTGATCATAATTTGAATTATGATGGAACAAGAGCAATTGATGGAGGAGAGGGAAATTTTAGACAAGGAATAGCCGGTGGCGGTAAAGCTTTAAAGTTTAGGTGTTTTGTTACAAAAGAAAATACAAATAACTTTCCACACTTAACAAAACTTATTGAAGAACTTCAAAGTAAAGAAACTACTAATAGAGTTTCTGAATTAACAGGAAAAAACTTATCAAATTCTCATGTAAGAGTGGAGGTTATTTGTGATCGAAAAGGTTTTTGGTTAAAACCCCACTGCGACATTAAAGAAAAATTAATGTCATGTTTGTTATTTGTAAATAAGCATAACGAAAGTGAGGATTTAGGAACTGATTTTTATGATAATAATCTAAAAAAAGTAAAAACACTTCCATATAAAGATAATTACGGTTATTTTTTTACAAGTGGACCCAATACATGGCATGGAATGGAAAAGAAAGAAATTAAAAAAGAGCGAAGATGCCTTCAAGTGAATTATGTATCTTTCAAAACAGATTGGAAAGTTGATTAATTAGCTGAATTTAAAAGTCTAAATAATGATGCGACAATCCCATGACCAGATAATTCAATTGCTATGATAATTACTATAAATAAAAGTATTTTTTTGTTCATTTAATTAAAATAAATAATATTAACACTACCCAAAAGAAACCATAATAATAATATATATATTTTTTAGCAAACATTCTTGGTACACTTTGAGTTTCCTTCATTCTTTTCTTTTTTTGTTTCATGATAAATCTTATGTTGAGATAGTTATTTTGTCTCCAATATTTATTGTCCCAGAGGAAAGAATTTCACATCTTAAACCACCTCTTCTTAAAAATTCCTTAATAATATTATTTTTTCCAAGTCTATTTTGTAAATCTTTACAAGGTCTACATAAATCATTAACTTTTAATTTAATTTCTCCAACAGTAATTGTTTTACCAACCAAATCATTCAATTGAATATTTTTTGTGACTATATTTCTTCTAAATTCTAAATAATTAAATTTCGTATTAAAAGTATTATTGTAATAATCAATATTTTCACTCTCTATAAGAGTAATTTGTTCTCTATCACCGTTGAAATCATGAAAATATCTATCACCAACAATACCTTTAGAGGCAACTACTTCGATGCTTTCTTTTTTTTCTATTTCTTGATTATTTTTTTTGGTAATTCCAATCTCGTAGACGACAGACATTAATTATCCTGTAGTGATTTTACTGATAGTTTTTTTGTTTTAAGAGATTTAATTGCATCTAAAAAAGCATAGGCAGTTGACATATTTGTACAATACGGAACTTTATTAATAAGTGTTGCTCTTCTAATAGCTCTTGCATCACTAACTCTATGTTTTTTGTCTCCACCACCAGTATTAATTACTAAAGAGATTTTATTCGAATTTAATACATCAACTATATTTGAACCACCTGAGCTTAATTTATTTATTGTTTTACATTTCATTCCATTTTTTTTGATTGTATCAGAAGTACCTTTTGTACCTGATAAAGAAAATCCAAGTTTAGATAATCTTTGTGCTATTCCAACAATTTCTTGTTTGTGCGTATCTTTAACTGATAAAAATGCTAATCCACTTGTTGGTAAGGAGTTGGAGGCTGCAATTTGGCTTTTTGCAATAGCCATTCCAAAGTCATCATCAAAACCCATGACTTCACCAGTTGATTTCATTTCAGGACCAAGCAAAACATCGCTGTCTGGAAATTTATTAAATGGAAATACTGCCTCTTTAACAGCATATCTTTTATTAGTTTTATATTTTAGTTTATATTTTGATAAATTTTCACCAGCCATAATTCTTGATGCAATTTTTGCTAAAGAAATTCCATTTGCTTTTGATACAAATGGCACTGTTCTACTTGCTCTTGGGTTTACTTCTATAACAAAAACTTCATCTTTTTTTATAGCAAATTGAATATTTAAAAATCCCTTAACTTTTAAAGCTAATGCAAGCTTTCTAGTTTGTATTTTTAGCTCTTTTAATATTCCTTTTTTAATGGAAACAGGGGGAAGGCAGCAAGCAGAGTCTCCAGAATGAATTCCTGCCTCTTCTATATGTTGCATAATTCCTGCAATATAAACATCTTTGCCATCAGATATTGCATCAACATCTACTTCCATTGCGTTATTTATAAATTTATCAATCAGTATTGGATTATCCTCAGAGACTTTAAATGCTTCATTTATGAATTCTCTAAGTTGACTTTTGTCATGAACTATTTCCATAGCTCTTCCACCCAGTACATACGAAGGTCTTACAACTACCGGAAGACCAATATTTTCTGCTATTTTAATTGCCTGATCAAATTTGTAAGCAATTCCACTTTCAGCTTGTTTTAAATTTAATTTTATCAATAAATCTCTAAATTGATCTCTATCTTCAGCTAAATCAATAGAAGCATACTGAGTTCCTAAGATTGGTAATTTATTTTCATGTAAAAATTTAGAGAGTTTGATAGGTGTTTGTCCTCCAAATTGAGCGATTACTCCAATGAGATTTCCTTTTGATTGTTCTTTTAAAATTATATTGTGAACATATTCCTCAATTAATGGTTCAAAATACAATCTATCGCTCGTATCATAATCTGTTGAAACAGTTTCAGGATTACAATTCACCATGATTGTCTCAAAACCTGCTTCCTTAAGTGAAAAACTTGCTTGGCAACAACAGTAATCAAACTCAATACCTTGACCAATTCTATTAGGTCCACCACCAAGAATTATAATTTTTTTCTTATTGCTAGGACCTGCCTCACATTCTGTCTTTAGGGTGAGATTTCTCTGATAAGTCGAATACATATATGGTGTGAAAGATTTAAACTCAGCAGCGCAAGTATCAACTTTTTTAAATACTGGAAAGACTTTAAGCGCAATTCTTTTTGATCTGATCACTTTTTCTTTTAATCCAGTAATTTTAGATAATTTTTTATCAGAAAACCCTATAGATTTAATTCTATTAAATTCCCCAAAAGTTTTGGGAAGACCTTTTTTACTTATATTTATTTCCTCATCAACAAGCTCTTTGATTTGATTTAAAAACCAAGGATCAACTTTTGATAGTTTATATATTTTATCTAAACTTATTTTTTTTCTAAATGCTTCTGCAATCAAAAGTAGTTTGTTTGGTACATTAATCTTTAATTGTTTTAAAATCTCATTTTTAGAATAGTTGAAAATATTATCTAATCCAGATAATCCAGTTTCAAGAGATACCAGAGCTTTTTGAAAGGATTCTTTGAAATTTCTTCCAATTGCCATTGCTTCACCAACAGATCTCATAGATGTACCTAAAATAGCTTTTGTGTCTGAGAATTTTTCGAAAGTAAATCTGGGTATTTTTGTTACAACATAATCAATTGTTGGTTCGAACGAGGCTGGTGTTGTTTTTGTAATTTCATTTTTTAATTCATCTAAAGTATACCCAACTGCCAATTTTGCAGCAACTTTAGCTATTGGAAAACCAGTTGCCTTAGATGCTAATGCTGAAGATCTTGAAACTCTTGGGTTCATTTCTATTATGACCATTCTTCCATTTTTTGGATTAATGGCGAACTGAACATTCGAACCACCAGTCTCTACACCAATTTTTCTTAAACATGCAATAGATGCATTTCTCATTACTTGGTATTCTTTATCTGTTAAGGTCAAAGCTGGAGCTATTGTAACCGAGTCCCCTGTATGAGTTCCCATTGGATCTATATTTTCAATCGAACAAATTATTATACAGTTATCTTTTTTGTCTCTAACAACTTCCATTTCAAATTCTTTCCATCCATCAAGACACTCTTCTACAAGAACTTGGTTTTGTGGTGACTCGTGCATTCCCTCTTTAACAATTTTAAAAAAATCTTTTTTAGTTCTAGCTATCCCACCGCCTAGACCTCCTAGAGTGAAGGATGGTCGTATTATTGCCGGCAATCCAATTTTTCTTAATGTTTGTTTTGCTTTTTTAAAGTTATTTAAAATTTCTGATTTGGGAAGATCAATTCCAATATCAGACATATTCTTTCTAAATTTCTTTCTATCCTCAGCGTTTTCTATTGCATTAGAATTCGCACCAATTAGTTCAATTTTAAATTTTTTTAGAAGTCCAATTTTTTCAGCTTTAATTGCTAAATTTAAAGCAGTTTGTCCCCCCATAGTTGGGAGAATTGCTTCTGGTTTTTCTTTTTTTATTATTTCTTCTAGAATCTCAATTGATATTGGCTCAATATAAGTTTTATCAGCAACACCTGGATCAGTCATGATAGTTGCTGGGTTTGAATTAACTAATATAACTTTATAGCCTTCATCTTTTAGTGCTTTGCATGCTTGTGTTCCTGAATAATCAAATTCACAAGCTTGTCCAATAATTATTGGACCTGCACCAATGACTAATATTTTTTTAATGTCTTTTCTTTTTGGCATATTTTTTTATTTCGTTAATAAAATTATTAAATAAGTAGCAACTATCCTGTGGACCTGGATTTGACTCTGGGTGATACTGAACAGAAAAGACTGGTTTATTTTTTAATTTAATTCCCTCTATACAGTTATCAAAGAGAGATCTGTGAGTAATCTCAATATTTTTCGGTAAACTTTCTTTAATAACTTCAAATCCATGATTTTGACTTGTAATTTCAACCTTCTTTGAAATTAAATTTTTTACAGGATGATTAGCACCTCTATGTCCTAATTTCATTTTTTTTGTTTTTGCATTTAACGCTAATGCTAAAATTTGATGACCTAGACAAATTCCAAAAACTGGAAGATTTGATTTTATTAATTTTTGAACGGTTGAAATTGCATATTTACCTGTAGCAGCTGGATCACCTGGACCATTAGATAAAAATATTCCATGTGGTTTAAGTTTTAATAAATTTTCAGCACTTTCTTTACAAGATACAACCTTTACCTCACAGTCAAAGTTAGAAAAGTATCTTAAAATATTTTTCTTAATTCCATAATCTATTGCAATAACTCTAAATCTTTTTTTGTTATTTTTTTTATAACCTTCTTCTTTGCTCCATGTCTTAAGGCCTTTCCATGTATAATTTTTTCTAGTTGATACTTCCTGTGCAAGATCCATTCCTTTTAAACCAGGCCAAATAGTTGTTTTTTTAATGAGTTTCTTAATATTAAACTTGCCAGATTTATTATTTGAAATTGTACCTTTTGGAGCCCCCTGATCTCTGATAAAATTAGTTAAACTCCTAGTATCAAGTCCTGTAATACCTACAATTTTATTTTTTTTAAGCCATTCATCTAAATGTTTAAGAGATCTATAGTTTGAAGGGTTTGTTATTTCAGAATTAAATATTACTCCTCTTGTCCAAATTTTATCAGATTCTATGTCTTCATTGTTAGTTCCAACATTCCCAATGTGAGGAAAAGTAAAGTTAATTATTTGCCCTGCATAAGATGGGTCAGATATGATCTCCTGATACCCGGTCAGAGAGGTATTAAAACAAACTTCCCCAGTTGCTTCACCTTGATAACCAAGCCCAATTCCTTTAAATATTGTTTTATTATCTAAAACTAAAATACCTGACGAAAATTTTGATTTAATTGCAATTTTGTTTTTATGTTTTTCTTTCAATTACAACTCATGAGTTAAAGGTTAATACAATAAAACCTATATTTGCACAACACCTGTATAACAATTTTATTAAAAAACAATTTTTTCTTTTGAGGAAATTTGACTATAAAGTAAGTTAAAAAATATGAGCTTAAGAGAGAAAATCGAAACTGATTATAAAAATGCTTTAAAATCTAAAGACAAAAATAAAATATCAACTTACAGGTTAATTTTGGCAGGTATTAAAGACTTAGATATTAACAACAGGTCTGGAGCTGAAAAAAAGGAAACAGATGATGAGGATATTAAAAAACTGTTAAAAAAAATGATAAAGCAAAGATCCGAATCGATAGAAATCTATAAGAAAAATAATAGAACTGATTTACTTGAAATTGAGCAAGGCGAGGTGAGTGTGCTTAGTGAATATTTGCCGAAACAACTAAGCGATGAAGATACAAAGAAAATTTGTAAAGAAATTATTTCTTCTACTGGCGCGACTTCTATAAAGGATATGGGAAGAGTTATGGGTGAAATAAAAAAAACTCATGCCGATACAATTGATTATTCAAAAGCTGGAGCATTATTAAAAGAATTATTAAATAAATAATGAAATATCCAAAAGAATATCTTGATGAAATTAAGGTTAGGTTAAAAGTTTCCAATATAGTTTCAAGATCTGTTAGTCTTAAAAAAAGAGGAAAAGAATTTGTAGGCCTATCACCATTTAAAAATGAAAGAACACCATCATTTACAGTCAATGATGAAAAGGAATTTTATCATTGTTTTGCAACAGGTGAACATGGAAATATTTTCGATTTTGTTATGAAAACACAAAATTTAAGATTTGGAGAAGCTGTAAAATTTTTGGCAAGTTTAGCGGGAATGAAACCGTATACTTTTTCAAAACAGGACGAACAAAGAGAGAAAGATTGGAGCTTGTATAAAGAAATTTATAAAAGTTATATTGATTATTTTCATAATGAATTATTAAAAAATAATAGCGCTTCTGAAGCAAAAACATATATTAAAAAACGTGGACTTAGACTTGAGGATGTTCAAAATTTTAAATTAGGATTTGTTACAAACGAAATTGATTTTTTCCAACACCTTTTAAATAAATTTGATGAAGATGAAGTAATTAAATCTAAAATTTTCTTTTTTGATGAAAAAAAAAAGAAATATATTAATAGATTTAGAGAAAGAATAATATTTCCCATAAGTAATTTATCAGGTGATATAATTGCGATTGGTGGAAGAGCAATTAAAGAAAATAATTACTTAGCAAAATATATTAATTCACCTGAAACACAATTTTTTAAAAAAGGTTCTAATTTATATAATTTGGATAAATCAAGAAGATTATCTAATAAACTTGACTATGTTTATTTAGTTGAAGGATATATGGATGTCATTGGCTTATATAAAAATGATATTAAAAAATGTTGTTGCAAATCTTGGAACCGCATTGACACCTCGTCAAATTTCAACATTAGATCAATTTTTTGACAAAATAATAATTTGTTTTGATGGAGATGATAGTGGATACAAGGCAGCGTTAAGAGCAGCAGAAAACTCAATTATTGAACTTAAACCTGAAAAAAAAATTTTATTTTTATTTTTACCAGACAAACACGATCCAGACAGTTATGTTAGTAAATTTGGTAAAGAAAAATTCTTAGAATATTCTAATCAAAATAGTATAGAGATTCATAAGTTTATTTTTAATCATTATTATAATGAAGTTGATGACGATCCTTCATCAAAAGCTATTTTTGAAAAAAAAATTAAATCTATTGCTACAACTATAAAAGATGAATATATAAAAAAATATGTTCTTGACTATTATTTGGAAGAAATATCAAAACTTTCACCTAACATCAATAAAACTAATAAATATAGAGACAAATTTAATACTAGGTCATTAAAAAGTACACAAAAATATTATAATGAGACAAAATCGTTAACATCAATTGAGATTAAAGAATTTTCTTTTTTATATATTCTTATTACTAAACCAGAATTTATTTGTAACAATTTTCATTTAATCGAAAATGTTAAGCTGTTTACAAGTGAAAATAAAATGCTTTTTGAAGAATTACTCAAACAAAGTAAAAATTTCAATGATTTAAATATGAGTGAAATAGATATAGATATAAACTTAATTAATAGAGTTCACAAATATGCATCAATTAAAAATATACTGGATACGACCACAACTGATGACGAAAAAGTAGAGAGCATTTTGGTTGAAGTAATAAGAGATTTAAAGAATTATGAATTGGAAAATAGAATTAAAGATTTAGAGGAAAAATTTTCCAAAGATTTAAATGAAGACACCTTTAATCAACTAAAAGAGCTGAAAAAATTGCAAAATTTGAATTAATTCGCAACAAATTACCCATGGATTTTTTAAAATTAATCAATATATATCAATGGGTTTAATTGTGGAAAAAATCATTACAAAATCATTTGCTAGACTTATGGGTAGAGGGATCCATAGAGGATTTATAACTCATGAAGAATTATTTAAATCTCTAGGAAAAAGAAACCTTTCTCAAGATAATTTATCTGAAGCATTTATTCATATTTTGAATGAACGAATTTTTTTAGTAGAACAAAAATCAGATTTTAAAGCACTAAAGAAGAAAGATAGGCCTTCAAAAGAAGAGGGTAAAGTTTCAGAGAAAAGTGATGATCCTATAAGAATGTATTTAAGAGAGATGGGAGGTGTCGAGTTACTCTCTAGAGAAGGCGAGATAGCAATTGCGAAAAGAATAGAGGCTGGAAAGAATGTTATGTTGGAGGCACTTTCTCAGAGTCCTATTACCGCACATCAAATTAAAGAATGGAGCGACAAGTTAGACAAAAATGAAATCTTAGTAAGGGAAATCATTGATATAGATACAAATTATATGGATGATGATGAATCTTCATCCAATTCTAAGAAAAATGATGAAAACAAAGATGAAAATGAAAATAATATTAATTCAGATGATGACGAATTTAATCCTACGCTTGCAGCTATGGAGGAAGAAATTAAACCAAAAGTATTAAAAACTATAAATATTTTATCAAAAGAGTATGGAAAATTAACCAAATATCAAATTGAAAAATTAAATTGTATTCTTAGCTCCACTGAATTTTCAAAGTCAAAAGAAAAAAATTATGATAAAGTTTGTGTTACTATACTTGAAAATATAAAATCGTTACAATTGTCTCCCTCAGTTTTAGAAGAATTGGTACAAAAACACTATCAACAAAATAAAAAAATAATTTCTCTTGAAGGAAATTTATTAAGATTAGCCATTGAAAACAATATTAGCAGAGAAGAATTCATCAAATTTTATGTTGGAAATGAAATCAACCCTAATTTAAAAAAATTTTTAGCAACTAACTCAACTTGGGAAAAATTTTTCCAAAAAAATAAAAATGATTTCAAGAATATTAGAGAAAGATTAATTGAAATTAGTAACAAGCTACAATTTTCAGTAACAGATTTTAAAAGATTAGTTAGCAGAGTTCAAAAAGGAGAAAAAGAGTCACGAATAGCAAAAAAAGAAATGGTAGAAGCTAATTTAAGACTAGTTATTTCAATAGCAAAAAAATATACAAATAGGGGTTTACAATTTTTAGATTTAATACAAGAAGGAAATATCGGCTTGATGAAAGCGGTCGATAAATTTGAATATAGAAGAGGTTACAAATTTTCTACCTACGCTACTTGGTGGATAAGACAGGCGATCACCAGATCAATTGCGGATCAAGCTCGAACCATAAGAATCCCAGTTCATATGATTGAAACTATAAATAAAATTGTAAGAACACAAAGATTGATACTTAGTGAATACGGTAGAGAGGCTACTCCTGAAGAATTAGCAAAAAAATTAAGAATGCCTTTAGAGAAAGTAAGAAAGGTTTTAAAAATATCTAAAGAACCTGTTTCTTTAGAAAAACCAGTTGGTGATGAAGAGGATAGTAGTTTAGGTGATTTTATAGAAGATACAAAAGCTTTAGATCCAATGGACCAAGCAATAAAATCTAATTTAAGCGAAGCAACAACAAAAATCCTATCCACACTTACTCCCAGAGAAGAAAGAGTTTTAAGAATGAGATTTGGTGTAGGCATGAATACTGATCATACATTAGAGGAAGTTGGTTTACAATTCTCAGTTACTCGAGAACGGATAAGACAAATCGAAGCAAAAGCACTTAGAAAACTAAAACATCCAAGCAGATCAAAACAACTTAAAAGTTTTTTAGAAAGTTAATTAGTAATATACAAATTCTAGAATATAGAATATTAACTAAATATAAATAAAACTTCGAAAGTAATTGTAAATCTATAATGAAAAAATTAAATTTCGAAAATATCAACTTATTTTTACTTTCAGCGTTACCAGTATCAATTCTAATTGGTTCTACAATTTCATTAGCCACAATTAGTCTTTTGTCCTTTGCTTCTATATACCTATTTATCAGAGGAGATCTTAAAAGTTTTTTATTTAATAAAACATTAATATTGATGTTTATAATTTATATCTATCTGATTTTTAATTCTTTAATTTCTTTAAAT
>QCNR01000017.1 GCA_003210075.1 Pelagibacteraceae bacterium AG-426-G09 | reverse complement strand
AAGATAAAAGGTAAAGAAAAAATAAGAAGAATTGAAAAAGTTTCAGATTATATAAAATTCTCAAAAAAGATAATATTTTCTAAAAAGATAAAAAATTTAATTAAATTCTTTGAAAATAAAAATTATGTACTTTTTAAAGATAAAATTAATTTTAAATATCCAGGAGGAAAAGGTTTCTTGCCTCATATTGATGGTCATTTTTTATGGAAAGATAGAAATAATATTATTCAAAAAGGCTGGAAAAAGTATTCCAATGAGTTCTTAAGTGTTGTTGTGCCTTTGGAAAAAACAATAATTGAAAATGGATGTATTTATTTATCAAAAAAAAAGGATACGTTCACTCTTGGTAAAACGTTTGATAAAATAACAAATAAACTTGAAATGAATACCCCAAATATAAAAAAAAAATATTTAAAAAATTTTAAATTTTATCCAATAGAAATGAAAGTGGGTGATATTTTGGTATTTAATTGGCTTTGTGCTCATTTCTCAAAAAAAAATAATTCTCAAAAATCAAGAATGATTATGTACTTAACTTTCTGTCCAAAAGAAAGGGGGAATACAGTTATAAGAAACAAATATTACTTTGATAAAGAAAATTCTTTAAACAAATTCCAAAACAAATCTTTACAATAAATTATTCATTTTTTTTAATTTTGAAATATTGGTTTATATAATCGTGTTTTTTTACAATTTCATCTTTTATACCAAAATCAAAAATTTTTCCGTTTTTTAAAATTAATAATTTATTACATATTTCAAGTGTATTTAGTCTATGAGCAATCAAGACCAGTATTTTGTTTTCTGAATAATTTTTTAAATTATTGATTACATTTTTTTCAGTTTTAAAATCAAGCTCACTAGTAGGCTCATCTAAAACTACTAAATCTGGATTTCCATAAAATGCTCTTGCCAAACCTATTCTTTGTTTTTGCCCACCTGAAATATTTGATCCACTTTCCCCCATCATTTTTGAATTAAAATTACCATTAATATCTTCCAAACTTGCCATTTTTAATAATTTGGTAATCTGATCTTTGTTTACTATGGACTCCTCAACACCATAAGCAATGTTCTTATCTAAATTTTCGTCAATAATAGTGACGGTTTGTGGAACATAAGATATGTTGTAATTATTTAAATCAGAATTATTTGATATAATTTTTTCATTAATTAAAAGATTTCCATTTTCAGGTTTTAATACTCCTGATAAAATGTCACCCAGAGTTGTTTTGCCACTTCCACTTTCACCAATAACTCCAAGAATATCATTTTTTTCTAGTTTAAGATTAATATTGTTGAGAACATAATTATCATGTAAAAAATATTTAAAATATACTCCCTTTAACTCTAAAGAATTAATATTATTTTTTTTATTTGTATCAGATTTAAATGGTTCAGATATATTTTGATCTTCCTTGGTGATATGTCTTGTTACAATATCTATCGAAATAAATTGAGTTATTACACTATTAATTCCGTTGTTCAGGCTAGCGATAGCTGGAACCATTCTGATTATAGAAAGTGATAAAAAAGTTAGGAATGGAATTATTTCATTAAAAGGTTTGTTGATTTCTAATAAAAAGTAAATCGTTATACACAAGCCTGCAACTGCCAAAATTTCTAAAATCAGTCTTGGAATTACAACTATGGTAGAAGTAAACAGGCCAACTTTTAATAAGTTTTTTTGTGCTAACATAATTTTATTAAAAAAGAAATTTTCAATTGATTTAATTTTAATAAATTTAATGTCAGAAAATGTTTCAAAAAGACTTTTGAGAACACTTGTTTGAAATATTGTTTGTTTTTTTCCTAAATCAAACAACTTTTTTTTTATTAAAGAAAATATAATAAAAGATATACATATTAAAAAAATACTCACAATTAAAGTAACTTTCCAATTGATTGCTATAATACTTATAAACAAAAATAATATTAAAAATATTTCTTTTATAATATTTACTATTTGAAAAAAAATTCCTGTAAATCTATTAGATTCCTCTTTTACATTATGAATTAATTGTGAATTATTTTGATTCAATATAAAAGAATAATCACTATTTAAATACTTGCTTAGTAATTTTTTTGTTACACTAAAATTAATAATAAGTCTTAATTTGTTAAAACAGTATGTAAATATAAATATTAAGATATTTTTTATTATAAAGAATAAAATCACTAAAATTAAAAAAATATTAATTAATTCATTTTTGGAAGAATTTTTAAAGACATCTAGAAATCTGAAGTCAGGTAGTGTAGAAACAAATTTTTCTATATCAGCTAAAAATAGTACTAAACCTGCGAGCATTCCAATTCCAAACAATTCTAGTAAAGAAATGAATGAAGTAGAAACAACTAGAGCTAGTAATAAATACTTTATTTTTGTATTTATTACATAATTTATTTTCTTTAATTCAATGTTTTTAAAATTCATAAATAATTAAATTTCTTTGGAACTATCTATTACAATTGTGTTAGAATTTTAACTGTAAATTTCTTAACAATATTATATATAAAGAGCTCGTGAAAGTTAAAAAATCATTATTTATTGCAACATCTTCTTTTGGAATTAATAAGAAAAGTACCCTCGATTTATTAAAAAGAAATAAAATCAATTTTAAATTAAATCCTCTTAAGAGAAAATTGAATGCTGATGAATTAATGAGACTAGCTAAAAATAACACTCATATTTTAGCAGGAACAGAAATGTATGATAAGAAAGTATTAAACAATCTCAAAAAACTAAAATTTATTTTTAGATTAGGTTCTGGCGCAGAAAATTTAGATGTAAAGGAACTAAAAAAAAGAAAAATTAAAATTATAAAGTCTAAAGTTACTCCAGAAATTGCTGTGGCTGAACTAATTGTTGGAATGTCTTTATCATTGCTACGAGATTTGCATAGACATAATTCTAATATGAAAAATAAAATTTGGATTAAAAAAATGGGAAATACAATTCAAAATAAAAAGTTTGGAATTATTGGTTATGGCAAAGTAGGAAGATACCTTGCAAAAATTTTAAAAGGGATGGGTGTAAAATTATTTATAAATGATAAAATTAAATTTAAATTACAAAACTTTAAATCTTTAAATTATTTACTATCTAAATCAGATATTATTGCTATTTGCATGAATTCTGATGGAAAAAAATGTTTTTTAAACAAAAATAAAATTAAAAAAATTAAAAAAGATGCAATATTAATAAATACTTCAAGGGCAAATTTGATAGATAATAATTATTTATACTCTGTCCTTAAATCAAATAAAAATTTCAAGGCAGCTCTAGATGTATATGATAAAGAGCCATATTTCGGAAAGTTTTGTAAATTAGATAATATACTTTTAACCCCTCATATAGCAGGATATGCGAAAGAAATAAGAGAAAAAATGGAGCAAGAAGCTATTTATAGAATAATTGAGGAAATAAAAGATGAAAGCTGAACAAATAATTTTTGATTTTGATGGTGTAATTTTAGATAGCCACAAGATAAAAACAAAAACGTTCTACGATTTATTCACAGAATATGGTTTCAATATTGCAAAGCAAGTTAAACTATATCATTTACAAAATTCTGGAATATCGAGAAAAATTAAGTTTAAATATATTTATAAAAATATATTAAAAAAGAAATTAACACAAAATAATATTATTTATTTATCTAAAAAGTTTTCATCTTACTCAAGAAAAGAAATTCTTAAACTTAGAGTTTCAGGAAACTTGTTAATTTTTTTAAAAAAATTTTATAAAAAAATTGATTTTTATATTAGCACTGGAACTCCACAAAAAGAGATAGAACATATTTTAAAAAAAAAAAATCTTTTAAAATATTTTAAAGGAGTTCATGGTTCTCCTAAAAAAAAAATACAACATATAAAAAAAATAAAAAGAAATAAAAAAAAAACTATATTTGTTGGAGATAGTTTTGAGGATTATATTTCTTGCAAAAAAACAAATACGATATTTATTCTGAAAATACATTCTGAAAATAAAAAAATTTTTAGTAATTATAAAGGAATTAAAATTGTAGATTTCAAAAATTTTAAGAAATTTATATTATAACCAAGCAGTCTATACACCGCATCTATCACAAGGATATAATTTTTCTCGATTTCTTTTCAAATGAATATCTCTGTAATTTTGCATTATTTTATTATTCCAAATCTCTTTAAGTGAATTATTATGAATATTTCCTGGAGATAACTCACTTTTATAATCTTCATCACAAATATTTACCTTGCCGTCCCACCAAACAAACAACCTCTCCCACATAAACGTACATGGACTCATATTCTCATTTTTTTCTATGTCATTATTGTAAGTATCCCATCTTTTTGACATTTTATTATATGAGACTGTATCAACATATTTTTTCCAAAATTCAGCAAAATCTTTTTCATTTTGATCTGGTCTAAAATAAACACCAGAAACTCTGGTTTCTATAATTTTTTCTTTATAGTCGCTATTTAAAATTTTTTTGAAGTTTTGAATATTATTAAGAATTTTATCAAAATCTGATCCAACACGTATTTTTTCATAGATTTCTTTTCTGTAATCGTCAACGCTGAACACAATTACATTTACATTACTGTCTAAAATAGCTCTAATAGCTTTTTCTGTTAAAGCTGTGGCATTAGTATTAATTTTAACGTCAAAAAAATTTTTTTTAGTTGATATATAATTTAGCATTTTTATCATCTCTTTATTTATGAACGCTTCCCCCCTCGAACCAATACTTATTGCTTGAGCACCAAATTCATCTGCCTGATCTACAACTTTTTTAAATGTCTCAAAAGGCATAGTACCCATGTACTTTTTATTACTATTTTTTTTTATATCATCACCAGTAAATGATTGATCAACCTGAAAACACATGACACATCTTAAATTGCAAATACTAGTTGGTTCAATACATATATGAATTGGAAAATCAGTAGTCTTTTTTAATATTGGAAAACATTTGAATTTAAATCTAAACATTAAATAAGATAGTATTTTTTTTTCATCATTTTTATTATTTAAAATAAAAAATTTTTCGTGTGGAGTTAAGTAGAAGATATCACCCTTTTTTAATTCTAATTCAATTTGATCTAGAAGCTCAATATCTTTATTCTTTTTAAAAAGAGTTTCTTTTTTTTTAAGTAGACTAAAAATAAAATCTGTATTTAATTCAAAGTCAGTTAGATATGATGCTGCATGTGCCGATACACTTGACTCTTTATCTTTAAAACCTTCTATGTTAGAAAATTTTTTATTCATTTAAAAATAATCTTATTTTATCACATACCTTTTTTATATCATTATTACTCAATCTAGCGTGAAATGGTAGACTAATTAATTCATCAGCAACTAAATTTGTATTTTTTAGATTGCCTTTTTTGCAATTTTTGAAAAGACTCATTTTATGCAACGGATACCAGTGTAGACCTGTGAAAATATTATTTTTTTTTAAGAAATGTCTCAAGTTATCTCTTAAATTTTTTGATACTCGCACAGGATAGATAAATGGTATAATATTTTTTTTGTCATAATTTGGTATTTTAATATTTTTTAAATTTTTCAAATTTTTTTCATAAAAAGAAACTATTTCGTATTTTCTTTTTTTAATATGTCGAATTTTTTTTAATTGAGATATTCCAACAGCTGCATTTACATTTGTCATGTGATCTCTAAAGCCTAAAGATTCTATGTCATAATTAACTTTTTTCTTTTTAAAAAAATTTACATTAGCGTTAATTTCAAAACCTAGCTGCCTTAATTTTCTTGACTCAATATATTCTTTTTTTGAATTTAATACTAGTGCCCCACCATCTATACATGTGAGAGTTTTTAATGGATCGAAACTAAACATACAAATATCTGAAAAATTTCCTACATAATTATTATTTAATTTAGAGTAAAAAGAATGAGCCGCATCATGAATAACCCTAATTTTTTTGCCACAAACTTTTTTTATTTTCTTAACTGGAGAGATAGAACAAGAATAATCTACAGAAATAATTGCTTTAGTTTTTTTTGTTATAAGTGTAGATATAATTTTATCATCTAAACTCAAAGTTTTTAAATTAATATCACATAATACAGGTTTTGCTCCCAACATAATTACAGCTTGAGCAGCTCCAATAAAATTCAGTGATGGTAAAATTACCTCATCTCCTCTTTTTACTCCTGCAATATAAAGTGCAATTTTTATTGCATCTGTACCAGTTTTTATACAGGTGACGTATTTTCCATTACTTAATAAAAGGTTTTTCTTAATTTGTTTTTCGAATGTTGTTACAAATTCTCCAGATCCGAGCCATCCATCATCAAGAACTTTCTTAACATTATTAATTTCTTCCTTATCCAAAAAAGGCCACGAAGCAAAAATTTTATTTTTATAATTCATTACTTTTTTTTATATTTCTCATTAAAATATAATGCGTAAACACCAAACATATACTCATAAATACTTTTAAATCCTTTTATATGATCTATTGCATATATTCTAAAATTATCATTTACAATCTCTTTTTCAAATTCATAAAAACTAGTTTTAGTTTCATATACATTGTCAAACATAAATTCAGTTTCAATTGAATGAATATTATTTTTTTTAATCATATTCTTAGCTCCTAACAAAATTTGGTGTTCAAATCCAGAGGTATCCAGTTTTAAAATATCAATAGAACTAATATTAGTTTCAATGCAATAATCATCTAGCTTTTTTATTTTTACATTTTTTTTATTTAAGATAAATTTTTCTTGATTAGTTTTGTATTGTTCGCTTCTAATTTTAATCCAATCAGTGTTTAAATTTAATTTATTAAAACTTGAATTTTCAGATTTTGCAGTTGTATAAAATATTTTAAATCCCTCTTTTTCTCCTAGGGCGAAATTGTTTAAATGTATATTTTTATCATCAGAATATCTTTTTTTTAAAATTTCAAATTCTTGTTCTAAAGGCTCAAAACAATGTATAATGCAGTTGGGAAAATTTCTTCTGAATCTTTCAATTGATTGGCCTCTATTTGCTCCAACATCAAAAATTATAGGAGATTCTTTAATTTCTTTTTTATAAATTGTATCAAAAGAATATATATTTATTTTTTTAGTAATTTTATACCCAAACATAGAAAAAATTTTTTGAAATATAGTTTTTAACATTTGTTCAATAATAATTATTTTTTTTTAGCTCTAAATCATAGCTTTTTTCTAAATTTTTTAACTTTTCTGAATACAAATTATTAACTATAAAAAGGTCCTCCTCTTCATATTTTACAATTATACTTTTTTTAAAAAACCAAATTAAATTAAAAAATTTAGAACTCTTTATAATTCGAATTATCTTATTGGGTATTATTTTATAAAAAAAATTAAATTTTGAAAAAAAAATATTCCAGTCATATTTTCTATAGTAATATTTTTCTGATTTGGTAGTTGTGTTCGAAGGAGAAGCTTTTTTTAATAATTGATACGTTTCCTCATAGCTAATGCCTAAAAAATCAGATAATTTTTTTGAAAAATCTTTGTTATTGTTTTTTAAATTTTCTAGTAAAAAAATTCCAATTTCGCTTTTAGGATTTTCTAATTTTAGTGAGTCAATATGTTTTATGATTTTATAATAATCAAAAATTTGAAGAATCTTTTTTGTATAAATATTCTCATTTAATTCTATTTGTTTTAAAAAGTTTTGAAATTTTTCTAGTTTTTTATCGTATGATACAAGTCTGTGATATTCATCTGTGTAATAGCTTAAGATTAAATCATGTGGTTTTCTAAGCATTATTAAATAATTAATTTTTTCAATCTCCTCTATATCTATAAATATTGAATGTAATCTTTTTATAGCTTCTATGTTATCGTAAAGCTTATATCCTAATGGAATTAATAACATTTCATCACTTAATATATTCAATCTATTCTTTAAGAGATAGTTTTTAAAAAAGTTTGATATGTTTCTTTTTTCATTATCGAATTCATTTTTATCTAAAAACTTTATTAAGTTTAATTTATCCAATATTATTTTATTTTTGGTTATAAAATTAATCTCACTGTGATTTGAAAATAGATTATCTTTGAAAAATGTGCTTGCAGTTTTTGGATAACCGGGGTGAATTAAAACTCTCATATTAAATTAAATTTTCAAATAGTTGAATATTACAACTTTTTGCAGTTTCTTTATCTGTTGTAATTAAATCTTTCTTAATATTTTCATCTAATGCAGAAAATATCCATTTGTCAACTATAGACCTATTTATTGTACCCTTAGTCCCATAAAATGTGTCACCAGTTTTAATAATTCCAATACCAGAAATAACAATTTTACAATCTGGGTTCTCAAACTTAGCAAGCATTATTGAAAATAACCCAGTGTTAGCACCAAGCATACCTTTGATAAAAATTATATTAAATAAGTGTTTCAATTTAGAAAATATTTTCTTTTCTTTAAAAAACTCTCCAAAAACTATTGGCAAAATTCCATATCTTAAAAATTTTGATTGAAATAATAGCTGTTGAAAATTACTTTTGCTCTTAAATTTTACATCTTTGGAAAATTCTTCCATATTATAACTTTTTACTAGACCAGATCTAAAGTAGATTAAATTTGGTTTAGATTTCAAAACTCTGTCTCTAACATTCTTATTTTTAAAAAACTCCATAGTACCGACTACAGCTGTAAATTTTTTTTTCCCAAAAAATTTCTGATATTGATTTGCTTTTTCTGCTGCTCCATTTGCAGAATAAATTCTCAATACATCCAAATTAGGAAGTCTACTATCTGGTTTTGATCCAATCACAAGGATATATTTGTGTTTATGCATTTAAATTTTATTTTTTAAAATAATTTTAATTTTTTCTGATTTACTTTTGTCTATAAATACACTTGCTGTAATTACTTTTTTATATTTGGTTGTTACTGTTTTGTTAGGTAAATGATTGTATCCATAAATCTTTACAGCATATTTTTTTGAATAAGGTTTGATACTGTTTATAAAATTTTCAAAATTTATTACATTATATTGAATTCTTGAATATTTTTTTTTTGTATAAAAAAAAGATTGATATGACTTTTTATTATTTATTAAGCTTTTATCTTTAGTAAATCTAAGATCAAAAACTATATATCTTTTAGAAACTTTAATCATTTGATCTATTAAATTTAAGTAATTTTCAGTGTGATGAAGGGTTCCAAATGAGAAGCAAAAATCTACAGATTTTTTTTTGTGACCAATTTTATTACCATCATAAACTTTAAAAATCCCATTATTATATTTTTTCTTTGCAGCTCTTATCATATTTTGAGAAACATCATATCCATAGTACTCGAAGTTATTTTTTTTATTTCTAATTATATTGTAGAAACCACCTGTGGCACATCCAAGGTCTAAAAACGAAGAAGATTTTTTTAATAAAGGTAAAAAGAAATATCTTTCAGAATTGTATAAATGTTTTATTTTATTCCTCGTTTTATTCCACAAATCACTATATTTAGATTGAATTCCATAGTGAGTAATATCTTTGGTTTTTAAATTTCGAGTCAAAAAATTTATTTATATAATTTTGAAATTTTATTATTTTTTCTACCTAATCTTTTTGAGTCTTTGCTTGATTTAACTAGAACGCTTTTTTTCATTTCGTCAGATACATATAATGAATTCAAAAATTTTAAGGTTTTAATACAATCTTCTGAGTTAATTGGAAATTTCTTTTTTTTAATAAAATCATTTTTAACATCTTCATAAAGTTTATAATGACCAAAACCATATGCGTCTGGTATATTTTCACTAAATCTCTTGCAAATTTTGGGGTTTGGAGAATACTCTTCCATAATATTTGCAGCCAACCCACCTATTTTAGCTATACCTTTGGTGCCAATTAAAGATATCGTGGCTTCATAGTCTTTAGGTCTGGCGGCAGTTGTCACTTCCATAACTCCAATCGCTCCCTTTTCAAATTCAATATTGCCAACAGCTGTATCTTCAACTTCTATTTTTGCTCCAAATGTTCCCATTTTACAATATACTTTCTTAACATCACCCACTAAATATCTTAATAGATCAATATAATGTATTCCTTGATTTGTAAGAGCTCCTCCATCATGAGAATATGTGCCTCTCCAGACAGATAAATCATAATATCTTTGCGGACGACACCATCTTAGAATTAAATTTGCTAGTTTGATTTTTCCTAATTTACCTTGTTGAATTAATTTTTTTAATTCGATAACACATTTGTTATTCCTGTTTTGATACACAGGGTAAATATTTTTTTTATATTTTTTTGCTAAATGATACAAAATTTTCAAGTTATTAACTCTTAATGAAATAGGTTTTTCAATAACTAAATTTTTCTTATATTTTTCTATGATTTTTCTAGCATGCTCAAAATGCATCCCTGATGGACTCATAATAACAACCAAATCAATTTCTTTTTCTTTAGAAAGCATTTCATCGTAATGTTTATAAGTTTTAACTTTAAATCTTTCTGTATAATTATCCCTTTTTGATTTATCTAAATCGCAGGCTGCTAGTATCTTAAATTTTTTTATTTTTTGAATTGCCTTGGTATGATGACCTGCAATTCTTCCTAATCCCAGAAGTCCTATATTTATTTTATTTGCCATATTTTTTTATCCAATATTTCAAAGACGGTAGCTGCCATTCATAATCAAGGTCAAATCCAGCCTCTGAAAATATTGGAGCAATTTTTTTTCCCATCCACTTTTGTGGTAAAAGTCCATTTTTTATGTTCTCTAAACAATTAGGCCTAACTATATTCACAGACATGTCAGCATAATAAACATTTCCTTGAGAATCTCTGTCACAATTTAAAGTTTTGGGATTCCCAAATACTTTAAATGGAACAAAAGGTACTAAATTTCCTTTAGTTTTACTTAATTTTCGTGCTCTTAATGGACTCCACATATTATAGATTGAAGTTGAGACCGCAGAATCAAAATACTTGTTTTTTTTTAATATTTTTATCCCTTTTATAATTAATCTTGAGTTTATTGTCGCAACATTAGCAAATAACAATACTAAAAGTTCAATTTTTTTATTTTCTTTTTTTAAAATTTCCTTGATCTGTTTATATCCATCTACAAAAACATCATCACCCAATGCTTTATCTGTAGAAAATTTTTTTGGTCTTTTAAGAAAAACAACTTTATATTTCTTTGTAACCTTCTTTATATTTTTACAATCAGTAGAGACAAAAATTCTGTCAATTAGATTTGTTTTTTTTGCAGCAATTATAGGGTATTCGCAAAGTGATTTTCCAAATATTTTTTTTGTATTTTTTCCAGGAAAACCTTTGCTTCCTTTTCTGCCAATCATAAGTGCACAAATCATGATATTTTAATTAAAATTTTCTTTAGTTTATTAAAAAAAAGTTTCATTTGTCTTATTGATCCAATCGAAACTCTTATAGTATTTTTTGGTCCTAAATATGAAACATTTGAAAAATTTAAATAATTCGACTTCACAAGTATTTTGTTTTTTTTCATATATTTTATAATAGGTAAAATTATTTGCTTTTCTAAAAAAATATGAAAAAAATTTGCTTCAGTCATAAAAATTTCAATTTTATTTTTTCTACAAAAATTAATAATAAATTTTTTACTCTTATTAATATCTTTAATATAAGTATCTTTTTTTTTTGTTAAAAAATAATTGAGAATACTTAAGCTTAAATTGCTAATATCATGTGGTGGTCTAATAGAATTTATAGCTTTAATTATTTTTTTATTTGCCATGATATGTCCAATTCTAAGTCCAGCAATGCCATAAAACTTTGAATAGGTTCTAATTATAATAATATTATTATTTTTTTTTATTAAATTTTTTAACGATTTATTTTTTGAGTACTCTATATAAGCTTCGTCAATTACAAATAAAATATTCCTTTTCTTAGAATTTTTTGCAATCTCTAATATAATATCTTTAGAAATTATTTTTCCACTTGGGCTATTTGGATTTGCAATATAAACTAAAGCAATATTTTTATAATTTTTTTTTAATAAAAATTTCTCCAAGTTTTGTTCGGATATTTTTATATGCTTTCGATTATAGATTTTACTATAAACATCTATCATTCCATAAGTTGGATAAACTGACAAAATGTTTCCTTTCTTTTTTGATATAATTTCAAAAATATATTTTAAAACTGCATCTGCTCCAGGTGTAATAGTTATTTGATCAATATTAATTTTTTCTTTTTTACTTAATATTTGCGCTACTGAAAAACGGTAGGTTGGGTAAGACTGAATATAATAATTATTAATTTTATTTTTTATAAAACTTATATCTTTTTTTGAAAATGGTATAACTCTTTCATTAGCATCGAGCCTCAAATAGTTTGATTTATTAAAATCGTATTTGGAGTCTCTATCAATTTTCAGTAATCTTTTATCAAACATAATAATTTTTCAGTTATAGAATATTTTTTAACAATTTTCTTTCTTCTCTAATTAACATTCTGATTGAATTTTTAAACTTATATGGTTTTTTAGGCTTAATAATTTTACCAACTCTTGTTTTATAAGTATATGGGTTAATAATATAATGGTCATAGTCATTTGGATTATTTTTAAATTTTATATTTTTTATCCCTAGTTCCTTCCCAATTATCTTTACCACCTCTCTCATAGATTTTTTTTCTTTTCCTATCAAATTGAAATATTTATTGTTATATTTTTGGCTAACCAAGTTTAAGCATATTGCTACAGCATCTTTTATATGAATATAATTTCTTATTTCATTTCCTCTAGTATTTCTTATTATTTTTTTTTTTGAAATTCCCTGTTTAATTAAATTTTTAATAGTATTGAAATAATTGCTCTTTTCACCATATAAAGATCCAAATCTTATAATTGTATATTTTAAATTAAATTTACTTGAATATCTTTCTATCAACATTTCACTTGCAAGTTTTGTGGTGCTATAAATTCCTCCTTGCTCACTTCTTGCATAGATGCTGCTTGAATAAATAATTTTTTTTGCTTTTTTTTTTATACATGCCTCTAGAACATTTACAGTTCCATTTATATTAACGTCAATAGATTTCAAAAAATTATTATTTGCTTCATCTATATCAGCTATAGCTGCAAAATGGTAAACTATATCATTTTTTTTGATTAATCTTAAAATTTTTTTTCTATTTAGGATATTCCCTTTTACATATTTTATATTTTCTATTTTTTTTTGTTTATCGAATTTAGAGTCAAAGATAACTAAATCTATTTTTTTTTTTTTACAAAGGGAAGCCAAATGGTAACCAAGAAAACCATTGCCTCCCAATATAACAATTCTATCTTTCATTATAATTCATTTGATAATATATTTTTTGTAAGACAAATTTATTCAAAAGTTTTTAAGATTTTTTTTAATTCATTTCGAGTTAAAAAATCAATATTTTTTCCACTAGAATATGTAAAATTATTTACTACTGGTTTAAAATTTAATTTTTTATAATATTTAATTGTTTGATGATGATGATTTTGTAAAACTACATAATAATTTTTATTTTGAAATGTCCTAAGGCTTTCAGCTGACGACACTAAATCCTCGTGAATTTTTTCCCCTTCCCTTACACCTACAAACTTAAGTTTTTTATCTGGGTAAATCGATTTTGCTAGATCAATAATTTTATAACTTGGGCATTTGGGAACAAAAATTTCTCCACCTTGATGATGTTTGATAGCAAAATTGACTAGCTTATATGCATCATCTAACGAAATATTAAACCTGGTCATATCTTTGTGAGTTATTGGAAGAAATTTTGACTTATTCAAACTTTTAAAGAACGGTATTACTGATCCTCTGCTTCCAGTAACATTTCCATATCTTACAATAGAAAATTTTATTTTTCGTTTACCTGTTATATTGTTTGCAGCAATAAATAGTTTGTCAGCACATAATTTTGTAGCACCATATAAATTTATTGGCGATACAGCTTTATCAGTAGATAGTGCTATGAAATTTTCCACATTATTATCTAAAGAAGCTTCAATTAAGTTTTGAGCACCAACTACATTTGTTTTTATGTACTCAAAAGGATTGTATTCCGCGGCAGGTACTTGTTTTAGAGCAGCGGCATGAATAACTATATCAACATTTTCGAGAGCTCTATGAAGTCGATCTTTTTCTCTTATATCACCTATTAAATATCTAATTTTAGGAAATCTTTCCATACTGTATATTTTTGACATTTCAAATTGTTTAAGTTCATCTCTGCTTAATACTATTAACTTTTTAATTTTCGAGTGATATTTAAGTATATTTGATACAAAATGTTTTCCAAAAGAGCCTGTGCCACCTGTAACTAAAATAGATTTATTATAAAATTTTTTTTCAAGCATTACTAATTAATAATTTAATTATAAATATTTTTATATCATAATCTCTATAAATTTGATTTAAATAAAAAAAGTACTAAATTCCTTATCATGAAAAAAAAAGTAATTTTAATTGGTTTAAATCTTTATAGTATAATTCTTTCATTAAAAATAAAACGGGATTTCAAAAATACAAGTGTTACTATTTTAGAAGGTTCGAAAAATTTTCTTAACGCTTATAAAAGTATTAAAATAGGTAAGTATAGATGTAATCCAGGTTTTCATGCCTTGGAAAATATAAGATCAAATGATTTAGTCAAGTTATTTAAAAAAGTATTAAATTTAAAAAAAATTGTAAGAACTAGAGGATTATTAATTGGTAATAATCTTATTTCATTTACATCGAAATATTCAGATTGGCCAAAAGAAATAAAAAAAAATTATAATTTAAAGCAAAAAAAAGTTAGTGTTAGACGTCAAAGTATCTTATCTTCAATCAATAATAAATATTTAGAATATTTAAAAAATAACATTGCTGACAAAAGAGTCTCATATTTAAATTCACTCTCAATACTTTATCCGTGGTTTTTTAGTCCTAACTATAAATTAATATCAAATGATGAGGGAGAAATTTTCAATCAAAAAATTCGTGATAAAAAAATTAAACATTCTTTTCTTTTTCCTGAAAAGGGATTATTTGAACACATCTCAAAGGGGCTTAAAATATTAGTAAAAAAAAAAGGAATTAAGGTCAAATTAAAAAATCCAGTCTTATTTGAAAGAAAAAATGAACAAATAATTTTTAATGGTTTTCAAGATTTAAATGATAAAAATAATATTAAGATAATTTGTATTCCAATTGTACCTTTAAGTCATGCAATCAAAAGTAGTAAAATTAAATTGCCTCAATTAAAACCTATTAAATTCTACACTGCGCTTATTGAAATCAAAAATTATGTAAATAGTGAATTTGATAATTTTTGTGAAACAATAGTATCTTCTGAGATGGCTTACGGTTTAAGAAGAATTTCATCTTATTCAGATGTAGTAAATTTAAATAAAAGAAAAATCTATCAAATAGAATTCATAGAACATGAAAAGATTTTGAATATTAATGATCAATTAAATAAAATAATTAAATTAATGTCTAACTTTGTATATTTTAAAAAAAACAATGATAGTAAAAATATAAAAGTTATTGGGGTAACATTTGTAAGAAATGTTTTTTCTCCTGAATTAAGCACTATAAATAATTTATCAAAAAAGACTGTCAATTTTTTTAAAAATAGTAAAAATATTTTATTTCCAAGACAAATTAGTTGGCCTATTAATAGTAATAAACATATGCTATTTGCACAAAATGATTATAATAAATTAATAAAAAAAATAATTAAAACATCAGAATAAATATGATTTACGACAATAAATTTTTTATGAACAAAATAGAAAAGGTTGTAATATTTGGGCAATCAGACACTTTTCCAGAATTAATTAAAATAAATAAAAAATTAAATTTGGAAACCATAATAGTAACATCTGAACATCAAGCAAAGTTGATGGATAAAAAGAAAACTAATTATATAATTTTTAATAGTATTGATGAAAAATTTAAAAAATTTATTAAAAAAAAAACAAATATTAAGAACACATTGTTTATTGGTATAGGACCAAGATATATTTTTAAAGCTAAGACTATTAGTTTTTTTGAAAAAAATTTTATAAATATTCATAATGCTAGGCTACCATTTGATCAAGGTGGTGGGGGTTATTCTTGGACTATTATGAGAGAAGACAGAATAGATAATCAATGTATCCATATTATGGATGATAAAATTGATGGGGGACCTGTAATATATAATAAGTTATCTATTTTTCCTAAATCATGTATTACGCCTAAAGATCACTATAATTATAATTTTAAGCAAGCTATCAAATTTTATTCTGAATTCTTAAACAAATTAATTAGAAAACATAAGTTTGAATTAGTTCCTCAGGTTAAATATTTATCAAGATACAATCCCAGATTATACACAGAATTAGATGGATTAATAAATTGGAACTTAAATTCATATGATTTAATAAATTTTATAAACGCATTTGATGACCCACATAAAGGTGCTTCTTCATATTTAAATAATGGGAATTTTGGTAAATTGTATTTAAAAAAAGTTCATTTGCATGGAGGAGACACTCCAAACCATCCATATATGGCTGGAATTGTATCAAGGCATGATAAGAATTGGATAGTTGTCTGCACTAGCTCAAAACACATGCTTTTAATTGAGGAAGTTTTAGATAGGTCAGGTAAAAATATCATTAGTAAAATTAAAGTAGGTGATCGATTTTATTCACCTCAAAATGAGTTAGATTTGCCCAAAAGTCGAAGAGTTTATTTTAACTCTATGGGTAAAAAGAAGTGAATTCCTAAATTTTTTTTTCAAAAATATAGTTGTACATGAAATTATTTTCGGATTTTTCTCTTTTTGACGAAGCAATGTTTTTTTCTTTAAATATGAAGTCTGCCTCTGTTAAAATATTTTTACAATTTTCGAATTGATCTTTAAAATTTTCATTAATCTCTATTAAAATACTTTTAATTTTTTTATTTTTTATAGTGTTTATACCTCCTGATAGGATAACATGCTCAATACCATCTACATCAAGCTTTATGTAATCTGGTAATTCTAAAATTTTGTTATTAACTAAAAAATCTATTGATGTTCCTAAAATTTTATATTCAGTTTTACTTTTGAAATATTCACCTTTAAAATCATAATTTTCTCCAAAAGAATTTTGTGCACCTCCTTCAATAAATTTTTTTTCTTTCATTAATAAATATTTATTTTCTGAAATTTTTTTTGTCAGGGGGAACTGATTAATAAGTATTTTTTCTTTTAAATTATTCAAGCTTATATTTTTAGATAATACAACTAAATTGCTTGGCGAAGGCTCAAAAGAGTGTATTTCAATATTTTTATGAGCAAATGCAGCATAAATTGAAAATGTGCCAATATTTGAACCAATATCCCAAAAAATGATTTTTTCATTTTCATTTTTTTTAAAACTATCTATCCATTTTAATGTATCGGGTTCTTTATTAAAAAAATTATCAACTCTTGATTTTGTAACTGAAGACGGAACGAAAAAATTCACATATGTAGAGTTTTTGTGTTTTACTCTTGTAAAATTTGAACTTCTTAAATAGTCATAAATATAATATTTGATATTTTTATTAAATATCTTGTTTAATAAAAGGTCTAAAACAATAACAAATTTATAAATTAGATAA
>QCNR01000016.1 GCA_003210075.1 Pelagibacteraceae bacterium AG-426-G09 | reverse complement strand
GTAGATCCTAGCAAAAGTAGAAGTGTTGGAGGAACAGGTCTTGGATTAGCGATTGTTAAACATTTAGTCTCTCAACATAGAGGTGAAATGAATATAACAAGCGTTGAAAACAAAGGAACTACAATAGAATTGAAATTTAACTCACTTTAATCTCAATTAAAAAGTTAGTCTTTGTAATAAAAGTTTAACATTCTGTTAATAAAACTTTTAAAGATAGAATTTAATTAGAGTCGTATAACGAATCTAAATAGGAGATATTATGAATAAAATAACAAATTTAGTACTTGCTTTTTTGATCCTTGTTAGTTTTACATCTAATAGTTACTCAAGAGATCAAATTAAGATAGTAGGATCATCTACTGTTTATCCATACGCAACCGTTGTTGCTGAAAAATTTGGTAAAAGTGGAAAATTTAAAACACCAGTAATAGAAAGTACTGGAACAGGTGGTGGAATGAAACTATTCTGTGCAGGTGTTGGTGCAAATCATCCAGATATTACTAACGCTTCAAGAGCGATTAAAAAGAAAGAATTAGCTTTATGCGCAAAAAATGGAGTTGATGAAATTATTGAAATAGTAGTTGGTAACGATGGTATTTCTTTTGCACACGCTGTTGATGCACCAGATGCAGATTTCACAAAAGAACAGCTTTGGAGAGCTTTAGCTCACGAAGTAGACGTTGATGGTAAATTAATAAAAAATCCATATACAAAGTGGAATGAAATCGATGCCAGTTTACCTAACAAAAAAATTGAGATCTTAATTGCTCCGCCGACATCTGGAACTAGAGATGCATGGAATTCTTTAGTAATGGGCAAAGGTTGCAGTAAAACTGCTAAATCTCTTTATGATGTAGCTGGCAAAAAAGCCAAAAAAGAATGTGCAAAAATGAGAGAAGATGGATATGCAATTGAAGCTGGTGAAAATGATACTTTAATTGTTCAAAAGCTTACATCTAATCCAAATGCGTTTGGTTTCTTTGGCTACAGTTACTTAGTAGCTAACAAAGATAAAGTTAAAGCAGCTGCTATTGAAGGTGTTCAGCCGTCATTAGAAGGCATTCAAAATTACTCTTATCCAATAGCAAGACCACTTTTCTTTTATGTAAAGAAAGCTCATATTGGAGTTATCCCTGGTATTCAGGAATATTTGAAAGAGTTTACTTCTAAAAAAGCTATGGGTGGCAGAGGTTACTTGGCTGATATAGGTTTAGTTCCTTTAGCATCTGACAAATATAAGGTTACAAGAACTGCAGCTTTAGATTTGAATACTTTAAAGATTAACTAATTAAATAAAGTTATCCCCAAAAAAAGGCCAGTAAATACTGGCCTTTTTTTTTATCTCAATCAAAAGTTTAATTTTTAACAAAACTGTAACATACTTAATCTATCAGTCTAATCAAATGAATCTAGCGTTGATTTTTTTAATTACAATTTTTTCATTTTCCCTATTTTTCTATGGAAGATCAAAATCAAAATCACTTTCAATTGAAAATAATTATAAACTAAAGGCATTACCAAAGTTCTATGGCTATTACTTAGTTTTATGGTGTTCTTTGCCTTCATTAGTTTTTTTACTAGTTTGGACTTTATTTGAACCAACAATAATTAAATCTATAATTTTGAAAATTGCCGCTGATCAAGGTGCAATTATGCAAGATCAAAATGCAGCAAATTTAATTTATGAAAAAATTAAAGCAGTTTATTTAGGTACCTATTTTGGAGATATTGATAGTTTATTAAAAGAAAGTGCTCTTTCGTATGCAAAATTTAAAAACATTTTTACAAATTCAAAAATAGTTTTAATTTTTTTAATTGTTATTTCCTCAATTATTTATGCGCTTAAAAAGATCAAAAGTAATAACAAAGCAAGAGACGATGTTGAGATAATTTTAAAAGGACTTTTATTTGTCTCGTCTTTAATAGCAATACTTACTACTTTAGGTATTATTTTTTCACTTTTATTTGAAAGTATAAAATTTTTTTCAGTAATTAATATTTTTGACTATTTGTTTGGAACAAATTGGAGTCCACAGCGTGCATTCGTTAGAGATGCTTCTTCAATAACTGCAGCTGAGTATGAAGATTTAAAGGACGCTTTTGGTTTTGTTCCTTTAATTGCAGGAACTGCCTTTATTGCGCTTATAGCGATGTTAGTTGCTGTGCCAGTTGGATTATTTTCAGGAATTTATATGGCTGAGTATGCAACAAAAAAAATTAGAAGAGTATCAAAACCAATTATTGAAATTTTAGCTGGTATACCAACAGTAGTTTATGGATTCTTTGCTGCTCTTACAGTGGGTCCCTTTTTTAGAGAATTGGGAGAAAATTTCGGTCTTACTGTTTCATCTGAAAGTGCTCTTGCGGCTGGATTAATTATGGGAATTATGATCATTCCATATATTTCTTCACTTTCTGATGATGTAATTAACTCTGTACCTCAATCATTAAGAGATGGATCTTATGCAATAGGTGCTACAAAATCAGAAACAATTAAAAAAGTTGTGATACCTGCTGCATTGCCAGGAATAATTGGATCAGTTTTGTTGGCAGTATCAAGAGCCATAGGTGAAACAATGATAGTAGTTATGGCTGCAGGACTAGCCGCCAATCTTACAATCAATCCCTTAGACTCTACAACAACAATTACCACTCAAATAGTAATGATACTAATTGGTGACCAAGAATTTGATAGTCCAAAAACTCAATCAGCTTTTGCTTTGGGGTTAACATTGTTTATAGCAACATTAATTTTGAATTATATAGCGTTAAGAGTTGTTAAAAAATATAGAGAGAAATATGACTAAGGAGCAAAGACTAATTAAAAGACACAGGGCTGAAAAAAGATTTAAATTTTATGGCTTATTTTCTATATTTTTAGCTTTGTTATTTGTTTTGATATTAGTAAATAATATTTTTTCTAAAGGAAGTTCTGCTTTTATGAAAACTGTCATAAAAACTGAAATTTTTTATGATCAAGAATTGATGGAAGTAGAAAATGGAGCTTCACGCGAAGATATACTAGATGCAGATTTTTTTGATGTAACTATCGAAAGTTTGCTAAAAGTTTATCCAACCAACGGATTGGAAGAAGAAAAACAATTAATTAATTTATTTAGTACTGATGCAGAAATTGAAATTAAATTAAATTTTTTAGAAAATAATAATATTGCTGGTCAAAAAATAATACTTGAAATCACAGCTTCAGATGACATCGATCAATTACACAAAGGTAATTATCCAAGAGATCTTCCTGAAGAAAGGAGAAGAATTTCAGATTTTCAATTAAAGATATTTGATAAATTAGTTGATGAGGGAAAAATAGAAAAAAACTTTAATAATTACTACTTCAATAAAGGAGATTCGAGAGATCCTGAGTTAGCTGGTATAGGTGGGGCTCTTATAGGATCATTTTACAGCATTTTAATTTGTTTACTATTGTCATTTCCGATAGCTGTATTGGCATCAATATATCTTGAAGAGTTCGCGCCTAAAAATAAAATTACAGACTTTATTGAAATAAATATAAATAACTTAGCCGCTGTTCCATCAATTGTTTATGGTCTTTTAGCATTACAAATATTGCTATCTACACTGCATATGCCAAGATCAACTCCTTTAGTAGCTGGTATAACTTTAGCTTTAATGACTCTTCCAAGAATTATTATTCCTTGTAGAGCTTCTTTAAAGGCAGTTCCTCCCTCTATCAGAGAAGGTGCACTAGCAGTTGGAGCATCAAAATTTCAATCAGTATTCCATCACGTTGTTCCACTTGCTTTACCTGGAACTTTATCTGGAACTATCATTGGATTAGCTCAAGCATTGGGCGAAACAGCACCGTTAATATTAATTGGAATGGTTGCATTTGTAGTTGATATTCCTACAAGTCCTGTAGATCCATCAGCTTCTTTGCCTGTTCAAGTTTATTTATGGTCTGAGTCTGCTGAAAGAGGATTTGTTGAAAAAACTTCTGCTACAATTATGATATTATTAAGTTTTTTAATTGTAATGAATTTTTTAGCTGTATACTTACGTCAGAAATTTGAAAAAAGATGGAATTAAAATGAATGAAATTAAAATTAAATCAAAAAATTTAAATGTATTTTATGGAGAAAAGCAGGCTCTATTTGATGTAAATCTTGATTTGAATGAAAAAGAAGTTACTGCCCTAATTGGCCCATCTGGATGTGGAAAATCAACTTTTATTCGTTGTATTAATCGAATGAATGATGTGATTGATATTTGTAAAGTTTCTGGCTCTATTGAAATGGATGGCATTGATATTAATGACAAAAATCTTGATGTCGTCTCATTAAGAGAACGTGTAGGAATGGTATTTCAAAAACCAAACCCATTTCCAAAAAGTATTTATGACAATGTTTCTTATGGACCAAACATTCATGGAAAAGGTGAAACTAAGTCTGAGCTAGACGAAATTGTAGAAAATAGTTTAAAAAAAGCTGCTCTTTGGGAAGAGGTTAAGGATAGACTTGATGAACCGGGTACTAGCTTGTCTGGAGGTCAGCAACAAAGATTATGTATTGCAAGAGCAATATCTGTAAACCCAGAAGTAATATTGATGGATGAACCGTGTTCGGCTTTAGACCCAATTGCTACTGCAAAAATAGAAGAGTTAATAGATGAGTTAAAAAAAACATATACGATAGTAATTGTGACCCACTCTATGGCACAAGCAGTGAGAGTTTCACAAAAAACTGGCTTTTTTCACCTAGGTAAACTTATAGAAGTTGGAAAAACAGAGAAAATTTTTAAAAATCCTGACAATAAAATGACACAAGATTATATTACAGGTAGATTTGGATAAAATATGAGTAATGAACATACAGTAAAATCATACGAAGAAGAATTACAATATTTGAAAGACTCTGTAATTCAGATGGGGAGCTTAACAGAAGCGCAATTAAGTGACTCTATGGATGCGGTTATTAAAGTTGATAAAGACTCTACTGATAAAATTATTCAAAGTGATGAGAAGGTAAACAAGTTTAGATCAAAAATTGATACGCAGATAATGACGCTTTTAGTAAAAAGAGCTCCAATGGCAATTGATTTAAGAGAAACAATAAGTGCTTTAAAAATATCTCAAGACCTTGAAAGAATTGGCGATTTATCAAAAAGTAATGCAAAAAAAGTTAAGCCTCTTCCACTTGATTTACCTGAAGAATTATTAGGAAATTTAAAAAGATTAGGTGATTTAGTCACTAAACAATTAAATGATGTACTAGATAGTTATGTAAATCAAAATTATGACAAAGCTAAAGAAGTTTGGAAAAAAGATGAACAAGTAGATGATTTAACATTTATTGCAATGAATAGTGTTATTGATTTTTTATCTAAAGATAAGAAAAATTTAGATTTTTCTACACATCTTATCTTTGTAACAAAGAATTTAGAAAGAGCCGGGGACCATATAACAAATATAGCTGAGATAATTTGTTATTTAATAAAAGGTGAATACTTAAAAGGCCACAGACCTAAAGGAAAAGAAACAGAAGTCTAAATGGCAACAAAAATTTTTATTATTGAAGATGAGCCTTCGATAATAAAACTAGTCCAACATAATTTAGAAAAAGAAGGTTTTATTGTATCTTCATCACTTAATGGAAATGAAGGATTAAAGGAACTAAAAAAATTTCAGCCTCATTTATTATTGCTTGATTGGATGCTTCCAGATCTATCAGGTATAGATATTTGCAAAAGTATAAGAAGAGAAAGTAATTTAAAAAATTTACCAATTATCATGCTTACAGCTAAAGGTGAAAGTGAAGACAAAATTAAAGGATTAAATAGTGGCGCAGATGATTATATAACAAAACCATTTAGTTTTAATGAAGTCTTGGCAAGAATAAATGCATTACTAAGAAGGTCTGAACCTAATACAGTAGCTGATAATTTAGAATATGAAGATTTAAAATTAGATAGAATTGAAAAAAGGGTTTATAGAGGGGAAAAACATATAGATCTTGGTCCAACAGAATTTAGATTACTAGAGTTTTTTTTAGTAAATCCAAAAAGAGTATATACAAGAGATCAAATACTAGAAAATGTATGGCCAAATAATATAAACGTTGAATCAAGAACTATAGATGTTCATATAAGAAGATTAAGACAAGCAATTAATATAGGTGGAAAAAAAGAGTTAATTAGAACAGTTAGATCTTCTGGCTATTCTCTCATTTAATAAAAATTTTTTTAATTACGTAAAATGCAAAAATTGCACCTAGTAATTCTGCAATAATATAAAAAGGTGTATTTAGATAATTTATTCCAGTAAATGTATCAGTGAAGGTTCTTGCTATAGCTACTGCAGGATTTGCGAAAGATGTCGATGATGTAAACCAATAACCTGCAGTAATATATAATCCAACACATGATGCAACAACAAGCTTGCCTGATTTTAATGAACCAAAAATAACCAATATTAATCCAAAAGTCGCTACTATTTCTGCAGTAAAAATATAAATACCATCTCTAGATTTTTGAGATAATTCATATATTGGAAGTTCAAAAAAAAAGTTGGCTAATCCAACTCCAGTTAAACATCCGATTATTTGTGCAGCTATGTAATTAAATAATAATTTCCTCTTAAGTTTTCCTGCTAAATACATTACAAAACTAACAAAAGGATTAAAATGAGCACCAGATACATCTGCGAAAACTGTTATTAAAACAAATAGACCTGCTCCTGTTGCTAAAGTGTTAGCAATAAGCATAACTGCATAATCATCTGTTAGATTTTCCGCCATTATGCCAGATCCTACAATGATCATTACCAAGAAGCAGCTTCCAATTAATTCACCTAAAATATATTTATTTTTCATTTAATAGCTCATTAATTTTTTTAAAAATAATCTTGTATGTAGTCTCTAAAATATATTTTTTTCTATTGATATCATTTGTAGAATTTAGTCTTGCAACAGGATCTTCTATGTCCCAATGAATTAATTGATCTTTATTAGGCCAAATAGGACAGACTTCATTATTGGCATTATTACAAACTGTAACAACATAATCCATTTTAACTTGACTATTAATAAATTCATTAAAATTTTTAGATCTATAATTTGAAAGATCATAATGTTTTGATAATAAATAATTCTTCACATCTTCATTTACTTTTCCTGTTGGATTGCTTCCAGCGCTAAAACCTTTATACATATTATTATACTCATTATTTATTATACTCTCAGCAATAATACTTCTTGCGGAGTTTCCTGTGCAAACAAAAAGAATATTTTTCATTAAATAATAACTTTATAAATTCCAATTAAAAATAAAGGTATTTGTAAGCCAAAGTTTGTAAGAATAGCTTTATCTTTGCTCATAAAACCAGCTATTGTCCACCCTACTACACCTAATCCATGAAAATAAATATTTAATGGGTATATATTCAAGTTTGTTAAAAGTATTCCTGTTAATACTAAAAAGGTACTTATCCATTTAAGATATTTTTTTATAAACATATTGTCTCCTCCCTATCTGGTATATTAATATAATGTTAAGGTTTTATTAAAATAAATAATAAGCATCATAATTTATGAAAAAACTTTGGTCTGCCAGCAAATCAGAAATTGCAAATTCAAATCTTGCAAATTATGAAGGTTATATCTCACAAAAATACAACCAAAAGTTCAAAGGAAATTATAAAAATATTTTAACTTGGAGTATAAAAAATTCAGCTAAATTTTGGGAGTCGATCTGGGATTATAGTAAAGTTAAAGGTAATAAGGGCTCGATAAATTTAAAGAAATCCAAAACATTTTATAAAAATTACTTTCTATCAGATTACAAGTTAAATTTTGCAGAAAATTTATTATCGAAAAAAGATAACTCCAAAGCAATAACTTTCATAAGCGAAAATGGGTATAAAGAAAAAAGAACTTGGAAACAATTAAACATAAATTCAAATAAAATAATAAGTTTTCTAAAATCAAATAATATTAAAAGCGGTGACAGAGTTGCAGCTTATCTTCCAAATATAATTGAAACAGTTGAATATTTTATTGGAACAAGTGCTATTGGGGCAATTTGGTCATCATGCTCTCCAGATTTTGGAGTTAAAGGAGTTATTGAAAGATTTGCACAAATTAAACCTAAAATATTAGTTATTGCAGATAGATATTATTATAATGGAAAAGAGATTAATGTTATTGAAAGACTTCCAGAAATATTAAAAAAAATTAAATCAATTAAAAGAGTAGTTGTTTTAAGTTATCCTGGAAAAAAGCTTACTAAGTTTAAGAAGATTAAGGGAATTAAATATTTTTATTCTAAAGATATAAAAAACATAAAAAAAACAAAGCATATATTAAAGAAATTTAACTTTAATCATCCTTTAGCCATCCTTTACTCAAGTGGAACTACAGGAAAGCCGAAGTGTATTTGTCATAGAACTGGTGGTGTACTACTGCAACATTTAAAAGAACATCAATTACACTGTGAAATCAAACCAGGAGATAATATTTTTTATTTTACTACATGTGGTTGGATGATGTGGAACTGGCTAGTAAGCTCTCTTGCATCTAAAGCATCGATTTTACTTTTTGATGGTTTTCCAATGTATAAAAAAAATGATTTATTATTAAAGGTGGTAGATAAAGAAAAGGTTAAATTACTTGGAGTTAGTGCAAAATATATTGATAGCCTTAAAAAATTAAATCTTAAAATAAAAAGTAAATTTAAACTTAAAAATCTTAAAGTGATTTGCTCTACTGGTTCACCTTTATCTTCAGATGGATTTGAATACATATATAAAAATGTCAAAAAAAATGTTCACCTTTCATCTATATCTGGTGGAACCGATATTGTTTCCTGCTTTGTGTTGGGAAATATTTATCAACCTGTTTATTCTGGAGAAATACAGGCAAATGGCCTTGGTTTAGATGTAAAAGTCTATAGCGAGAAAGGTAAATCTAAAATTAATCAGAAAGGTGAATTAGTTTGCTGTTCTCCATTCCCTTGTGTGCCAATAAAATTCTGGAAGGATAATAATAATAAAAAGTTCGAAAAAGCTTATTTTAAAAGATTTAAAAACACATGGCACCACGGTGACTATGCTCTTAAAACTAAAAGGGGTGGATATATTATTTATGGAAGATCTGATGCAACGTTAAACCCTGGTGGTGTAAGATTAGGTACTGCTGAAATTTATTCTGAAGTTGAAAAGTTTAAAGAAATTAAAGAGTCTATTGTAGTAGGTCAATCTTGGGATAATGATATTAGAATAATTTTATTTGTAATATTAAACAATAAATATGAATTAAATGAAGAATTAAAACTCAAAATGAAAAAACAAATTAGGTTTAACGCTTCACCTAGGCATGTTCCATCTAAAATCATTCAAGTAAGCGATATTCCTAGAACTAAAAACAATAAAATAGTAGAGTTAGCTGTAAAAAACATAATAGAGGGTAATCAGATTAAAAATAAAGAAGCCTTGGCAAACCCTAAAATTCTTGATGAATTTAAAGATATAAAAGAATTAAAACACTAATGATTAAAGATATTATAAAAAACTTAAAACCGTCCTCTACTCTACTTATTAATGAAGTATCAAATAAAATGGAGAAAGAGGGAAAGAAAGTTTATAAATTTGGTTTTGGTCAATCCCCTTTTAAAGTTCCTGAGGACGTAGTAGCTGAGTTAAAAAACAATGCTCATCAAAATAGCTATTTACCAATGCAAGGTTTAAAAGAGCTTAGAGAAGCTATTGCTAAATATATTTCTTCAAAAAAAAAATTAGAATATAAACCAGAAAATATAATTGTAGGTCCTGGTTCAAAAGAACTTATGTTCTTACTTCACATACTTTTTGACGGGGAAATTATTTTACCAGCACCAAGCTGGGTATCATACGCTCCACAAGCAATAATAGGTAGAAATAAAATTAAATGGTTAGAATGCTCAAGAGAAAATAATTGGTTTCCAACAGCTGAAGAATTAGAAAAATTATTAAAAGAAAATAAAGATCAAAAATATTTACTTTTTTTAAATTCACCGAATAATCCATCTGGGCAAATATGTGGAAATTTAGAAGAGCTTGCTGCATTATCAAAAAAATACAATTTATACTTCTTGTCAGATGAAATTTATTCTGAATTGTCTTTTGAAGATAACTATAAGTCAATTGCAACATATGCTCCTGATAAAACAATAATAAGCACAGGTCTTAGCAAATGGTGCGGCGCTGGTGGATGGAGACTTGGATATTTTATTATTCCAGAAAATTTATCAAATATTACAAATCAACTTAAAGTTTTAGCAAGTGAGACTTTTTCATCTGTAAGCGCACCAATCCAGTACGCTGCAATTACAGCTCATAAAAATAATCATGATGATTATATTCAAAAATCTAAAAATATTCTTAAATCTGTTGGTAATTATGTTTATGAAAATTTAAAATCAAATGATGTTTTAATAAACAAACCACAAGGTGGATTTTATTTAATGCCAGAGTTCGTTGGAAAAAAATTTAATTCCTCAAGTGAAATGTGTAAAGATATTTTAGAAAAAACAGGAGTTGCGTTACTTCCTGGATCAGATTTTGGTTTTAAAGAAAATAAAATGTTAGCAAGATTAAGCTTTACAGATTTTGATGGTCAAGTGTTTTTTGAAAAAACCCATAATGAAAAAATCGATAATCAAACTATTAAAAATTTTGCACCCAAGGTTGTAGAAGGTGTAAATAGATTAAAGAATTGGTCTAAATAAATTAATTCTTAGCTCGACAATATCTAAATAAAGATGATAAGATTTTTTTATAAATAATAAGGGGGGAAGTTATGAGAAAAATAATCTCAAGAATATCTGCCATCTTTTTATTAGTTGTATCAACTCTGTCATTTACAACTATTGCTAAATCAGCAGAGTTTTTTACAATTGGTACAGGTGGACCTACTGGAGTTTATTTCCAGACTGGAAACGCAATATGCAAAATGCTTCACAAATATGCAACAAGTTCAGAGCATGGAAGAAGCAAAGCTAATTCGGATAAAGCATACAGATGTACTGCGCCTTCAACAGGAGGATCTAATTATAATATTGGTCAAATTAAAGAAGGTGAATTTCAATTTGGTGTTGCTCAATCTGACTGGCAGTATCATGCATACAATGGTTCAAGCAAATGGGAAGGAAAACAATACAGCAATCTAAGAGCTGTGTTTTCAGTTCACAACGAGCCATTTCAAATTTGGGCTAGAAAAAAAGCTAAAGTTAAAGATTTTGCTGGCTTAGAAGGAAAAGTAGTTAACATTGGTAACCCTGGTTCTGGTCAAAGAGGAACTATGGAAGAGTTAATGAAAGCTAAAGGTGTTAGCAATAGTTTCTTTAAATCAGTAACTGAATTAACTTCATCAGAGCAAGTTAAAGCACTTTGCGATGGTAAAATTGATGCCTTTGGTTACTCTGTTGGTTTTCCAAATGGTGCAATGGAACAAGCTGCAACATGTGGAGCTAAAGCATTACCAATCAATTTAACAGGTTCGGAAGTTCAAGGATTAATAAGCGGAGCTGATTACTATGCTCAAGCAATTATTCCTAAAGGAACATACACAGGTCAGAAAAAAGACGTTACTACTTTTGGTGTTAAAGCTACTGTAGTTACTAGCGCTGATGTTTCTGAAGAACTTGTATACCTAGTTACAAAAGCTGTTTTTGAAAACTTCGATGATTTCAGAAAACAACATCCAGCATTTGCACCTTTAAAAAAGGAAAATATGATAGCTGACGGATTATCAGCTCCATTACATCCTGGTGCACTTAAATACTATAAAGAAGCTGGATTAATGTAATTATTATCCATATTAAATTAAAAGGCCCGATTTTTATTGGGCCTTTTTTTTAGGATGGTATAAAATTCTTAAATGAGTGAATCATTGAATAATATTGAAACAAAAATTCAGGAAGATATCTCTCCTACAAAAAGATTATCTGGTTTTCATTTAAAAATAGTTGGATACATAGCAATTATCTGGTCTTTGTTTCAATTATGGTACGCCTCACCATTTCCTTTTATGTTGGATTTTGGAATGTTTAAGGGTTTGCCTGCAAGAGCTATTCATTTAGGTTTTGCTCTTCTGTTAGCTTTTTTAATTTTTCCAATTAGGAAAAATAAAAAAATTTCAGTATTCGATATATTTATATCTTTGATAGCTCTATTTTGTTGTCTCTATATATATTTTTTTTATGATCAATTAGTTGATAGAGGTGGAGTTTTATTAACAATTCAATTTGGTACTTTTGAATTTCCTTTAGAGTTAGTTATTGGTTCATTAGGTATATTCCTTTTATTAGAAGCCACAAGACGAGTAATTGGAAAACCGTTAGTTATTATTGCTGTTTGTTTTTTATTATTTTCTTATTTTGGGAAATATGCGCCAGAAATCATTTCTCATGGTGGACTATCTTTGAAAAGATTAGTTGGTTTTCAATGGTTTGATCAGGAGGCTATATTTGGAATTCCAATTGGAGTTTCGGTTGATTTCATATTTTTATTTGTGTTATTTGGAGCTTTTCTTGAAACAGCTGGTGGTGGAAAGTATTTTCTAGATTTAGCATTTGCTTTAGTTGGAAAGTCTAGAGGTGGTCCAGCGAAAGCTGCAATCTTAGGTTCAGGTATGACTGGAATGATATCTGGGTCCTCTGTTGCAAATACAGTTACAACTGGAACTTTTACAATTCCAATAATGAAACAAACTGGTTTTTCAAAAGAGAAAGCTGGTGCAATTGAAGTTTCATCTTCTGTTAATGGACAAATAATGCCGCCGGTTATGGGAGCGGCAGCTTTTGTTATGGCAAGTTTTATTGGGGTAACTTATTTTGAAATTGTAAAACATGCTTTTTTACCTGCTATAATTTCATATATTGCACTCTTTTATATATCTCATTTAGAGGCTTTAAAATTAGGGCTTAAGGGACTTGAGGAAAAAGATTTACCAAAATTAAAAGAAACTTTTATTTCTGGATTACACTTTCTAATCCCAATTTTTATTTTAATTTATTTATTGGTTTATATGAGGCTAACTGCTTCCTACTCAATATTTTATGCTACAATTGCATTAGTTCTAGTTAACTTTATAAATAAGTTAGCAAAAGCACCAAAAGAAACTTCATTTATCTCTAATTTAAAAGATTGGGCTAAGGAAACAGTAATTGGATTAGAGAAAGGTGCAATTAATATGATTGCTGTTGGTGTTGCAATTGCAACAGCAGGAGTAATCGTTGGTGCCGTAGGATCTACAGGATTAAGTACAAATTTAATCTTAGTAATTGAATCTATTGCTGGTGATAACGTTATAATTTTAATCGCATTAACAATATTATTATGTCTACTACTTGGCATGGGTTTGCCCACTACTGCAAACTATGTTGTAGTTGCATCATTAATGTCAATGGTGCTAGTAGATGTTGGTAATGCATCAGGTTATATATTTCCTATAATTGCTGTTCACTTATTTGTATTTTATTTTGGTTTGATGGCTGATGTAACGCCACCCGTTGGTCTAGCATCATATGCTGCAGCAGGAATTTCAGGGGGTGATCCATTAAAAACAGGAATGCAGGCTATATGGTACAGTTTAAGAACTGGTGTATTACCAATCGTATTTTTGTTCAATCATGAATTACTCTTAATTGGAGTTGAAAATTTTTGGCATGCAATATTGGTAATTATTACTTCTTTAATTGGTATTTTGGTATTTTCTGCAGCCACTCAAGCATGGTTTATAAATAAACTGAGATGGTTTGAGATAATAATTTTCTTATTTATTTCTTTATCATTTTTGTCACCCGAATATGTTTTAAATAAATTTTATCCAAAGTTTAATTATTTAGAGCTTGAGCAGGCCCAAAATCATATCTTTGAGCCTAATAAGGATGTTCATATAAAAATTACAAGACAAACTGAATATGGTGACAAATATAAATTATTTGTAATAAATAAAAATACTTATGAGGAAAACTTCAATCTAGAAAACTATGGAATAAACCTTGTTAAATCTAATGATAACATAATTATCGATACATTGGACTGGAAAGGAAATGCAAAGAAAAGTGGTTTAGAAATGGATGATATAATTAGTGAAATTAAAATCGAGAATTTTGACAGACCCAATAAAGATTTTATTTATATATTTGCCTTTATTACTTTAATTTTATTTGGATTTCTAAATTATAAAAACTACAGATTTAGTGACAAGCAATATTAAATTTCTTTAATCTCCAGTAATTATAGGGCCAAGGGGTTACAAAACCGACCGCAAGCATTATTAGAACAACCCACCAAGTTAAAATTGCACCACCAGTTAAAAGATAATCAGTTAAATTCATTGCAACTTCCATACTAACCATAGAAATAAAGCTCATTCCTAGTGCAGTTTTCAATGCTTGAGAAAAATTGAAGTCTTGCTTTAATAAAATTATTGTCTCTAAAATAATACTTGTAATTAAACCATTGATAATTGCTAGTATCATAATAGCTAAAACTGGCCATGGAATTCCTGTTAATTGAAAAAATAAAATAGTTCCAAAGTCACCTATGGCACAGCCTAATAAGCACCATGCAGTATTTTTTGCACTACGTCTCCAGGTATGTCTACACTTCCAGTGAAAATCAGATACTGCTTCCATTTTTATAAAGTAGTCCCAATTTAATATTTTTCAATGAAACATTTTAGTTTAAATGAGTAAGCAAATTAAAGATGTTTGCTTACTCTAAAGGGAAAATGAGAAAATTATATAAACTATGAATTCGTATAATTTTTCAGGGGCCTAAATAGTCTTTTTCGTTATAAAATCAACCCCTAAAATAAAAATGTAATAAGTTGTCTTATTGATATTTTTTTAAGATCAAATTAAGCTAAAAATATGAGAAAAATTGCCCTTTCAATCTCTGAAATCAAAGATATAGAAAAAAGAGAATTTTTAAGATTAGGTGACTCATTCAAATTAATGGAGCAAGCTGGTGAAGCATGTGCAAAGCAAATAATTAAAATTTATAAAAAAAATAAGTTTATTGTAGTTTGTGGGCCAGGCAACAATGGAGGTGATGGTTTAATTTTGTCTAGTTGTTTAAACGATCATGGTAAAGAAGTTGATTTATACTGTTTAGGAAAAAACAATTATAAAGGTGATAGTTTAAAGGCATATAAAAAGAATAAGTTAAAAAAAAAACCACTTGATGAATTAAATGTAAATCAAGATGCTGTTATTGTAGATGCCTTATTTGGAATTGGTCTTAATAAAAAAATAGAAGGTATATTTAAAGAGTGTATTGATAAAATAAATAATTCAAAATTAAAGGTAATTGCGGTAGATATTCCATCTGGTATTTATGGAGATAATGGAAAAGTAATGGGTGAAGCAGTAAGAGCTGATGTAACACTAGCTTTACATGCAAAAAAGCTTGGTCATAAAATGTATCCAGGATCAAAGTTATCCGGAAAAATTAAAATAATAGATATTGGGATTTATCAGTAAGCCTACTTATGATCGGTATTTTAGGTGGAATGGGAACTCAAGCTGGACTTGATCTATGTAATAAACTTTCAATGTTGTATAGAGGAAAATCTGATCAAGAATATCCGAAATTTATTCTTTATAACAAATCAGATATCCCTAAAAGACCTGAAAATTTAAAAAAATATTACAATGTTTTAAATGAATTAGTAAGAGGATGTAAACTACTTCAAAAGAATAAATGTAAGTTTATTGTGATTCCATGTAATACTGCTCATTACTGGTATGACGATTTAAAAAAAAAAATAAAAATTCCTATATTAAGTATGCCAGAGCAGGCATACTTATATACAAAAAAAAACTGCAAACCAGACTCTAAAATTGGACTTTTATCAACTGAGGCAACAATAAAAACAAAAGTTTATAACAAGTATTTTAATAATAATTTCTACTTAGTACATCCAACTAAAATGGTGCAAAAAAAATATGTAAATTCAGCAATAAAATTTGTGAAGCAAGGCAAAGTTAAAGAAGCATCGAGAGCAATTCAACCAGCTATTTCTTACTTTAAAAAAATTAAATGCAATAAGATTATATTGGGTTGCACTGAACTACCTGTAGCTGTTTTTGCATTCAAATCTTACAAATTTGCAAAAGAGTCAAAGATCTTTATAGATCCAAATCTAATATTAGCTGAAGTTTGTAAAACCAAATACAAAACTATTTAGATGGATCAGGCACCTTTCTTAAATAAGGTTTAACTGCATCCCAACCATCTGGGTATAATTTCTTAGCTTCATCGTCTTTAACAGCTGGAACAATAATAACATCTTCGCCTTTTTTCCAATCTGCGGGTGTTGCTACCTTATGATTTGCTGTTAATTGCATTGAGTCAATTGCTCTTAAAATTTCTAAAAAATTTCTTCCTGTCGCCATTGGATAAGTTAAAAACAAACCAATTCTTTTATCTGGTCTAATTATAAAAACAGTTCTTACTGTTTGGTTATCTACAGCGGTTCTTCCCATTGAAGTAACTCCTGCATCACCTTCTAACATGTTATATAATTTAGCAACCTCTAGTTTTTCATCTGCAATAATCGGGTACTCTGGCTTCATTCCAGAAACATCTTTTATGTCATTTAACCATTTGTTGTGATCATCTACAGGGTCAACGCTTAATCCAATCACTTTTACATTTCTTTTGTCAAACTCTGGTTTCATTTTAGCTAATGAACCAAGTTCTGTAGTACAAACAGGAGTAAAATCTTTTGGATGAGAAAATAAAACTCCCCAGCTATCACCCAACCATTCATGAAAAGAAATTTCTCCAATTGTTGTATTTGCCTTAAAATCTGGTGCTACACTATTAATCTTTAATGTCATTACAGTCCCCTTTATATATTTTATTTAATTATTATATAACGACTATAATTTTTAACAACAGGCTATAAAATAAACATGAATAAATATTTACAATCGATAATTGATAGAGATCCAGCGGCTCGATCAAAATTAAGCGTCATACTCACCTATCCAGGTGTAAAGGCGGTATTCTTTTATAAAATTGCAAATTTTTTTTCACTCGCAAAGTTTCATTTAGTTGCAAAAATAATTTCACAATTGGCAAGATTTTTAACAGGGATAGAAATTCATCCAGGAGCTAAGATTGGGAAAAATTTATTTATAGATCATGGTATGGGCGTAGTAATTGGAGAAACATCTGAAATTGGAGATAATGTAACTATTTACCATAACGTAACACTTGGTGGGATATCCCCTAGTATAAATTCAAATCAGCAGAGAAATAATAAAAGACATCCAACGGTAATGGATAAAGTAGTCATAGGATCTGGAGCTCAAATACTTGGTCCAATTATTGTCGGTAAAAACTCAAAGATTGGATCAAATGCTGTAGTTACAAATGATGTTCCTGAAAATGCAGTGATGGTTGGTATACCAGCTCGAAACATTGGAGTATCAACAGAAGAATTTAAACCTTACGCGGTTACTGAGGAAACAAAAAAAGAAAAAAGATAGTGAAAAATTTTAAAAATAATTTTATTGAGAGTATAGGAAATACACCTTTAATAAAACTCAAAGCTGCATCACAAATTACAGGATGTAATATTTATGGAAAAGCTGAGTACTTAAATCCTGGTGGGTCTGTAAAAGATCGTGCAGCGAATGCTTTAATAAAAGACGCACAAGAAAAAAAACTAATTTCTAAGGGTGGAATTGTTGTCGAAGGAACTGCAGGAAATACTGGTATAGGTTTATGTTTATTAGGAAATTCATTGGGTTACAAAACTATTATTGTAATGAATGATAATCAAACTCAGGAAAAAAAAGATACTTTAAAAAATATTGGTGCTGATTTAAGACTAGTTCCACCAAAGCCTTATAAGGATGATGACAATTATGTAAAGGTTGCTGGTAGACTGGCTGAAGAATTAAAAAGTTCTAATAACTACGGTGTAGTTTGGGCAAATCAATTTGATAACACTGCAAATGCCAAAGGTCATTATGAAACTACAGGTCCAGAAATTTGGAATCAAACAGATGGTAAAATAGATGGATTTGTTTGTGCTTCAGGTACAGGTGGAACAATTGGAGGAGTTAGTAATTATTTAAAAGAAAAAAATAAAAATGTTAAAGTTTATTTATCTGATCCAGCTGGATCTGCTCTTTATAATTATATCAATAACGGTGAATTAAAATCTGAAGGTAACTCAATTACTGAAGGAATTGGATCTAGTAGAATCACTGCAAATTTTGCTGAAGCAAAAATTGATGGCGCATTTTCTATAAATGATCAAGAGTCTTTACCTATTCTTTATGATTTAATTCAAAATGAAGGATTAAGTTTAGGGACAAGTTGTGGAGTAAATATCGCTGGAGCAATAAGACTTGGGAAAGAACTCGGGCCTGGTAAAACTATAGTCACAATCCTATGCGACAAATCAGACAAATATAATTCAAAGTTATTCAATAAATCTTTTTTACAGCAAAAAGGGTTGCCCTTTCCTGACTGGATATAAAATCGCATAGCAGGATTGTTTCATAAACATTAGTCTAATTATTAAGATTTAATTAAAATAATTATAAAAAGGTTGGCGGAGATCTTTTTTCAAGAAAGGATAACATGAAAAAAATAATTTTTTATATATTATCGTCTTTTATTATAACCAATATGGTTCAAGCAGGCATGAGTAGTACTGACAAAGATAAGGCATACGATTGTAGCGGAATTTATATGGCAAACTATTTTCTTCCAAGTGGTGAAACGTTTGAGTACAGCATGAAAGAAAAATCAATGGCATCTGTAAAAGTATTAAAAGCCTATGCTATGGAAATAGGTATTAATGAAAAAGAGTGGGATGAAGGTGTTAATAAAGGAGTGGATAAACATTATGGATCTAAGTATGATGAAGCAAAAACAAGTGCTTGTCATACTTTTGTAAACAAACTTGTGCCAAACGGTGAAGAGAAGGTTAAAAAAGTAATACAAACACTTTATTAATTTTAAAAAAAGGAAAGTAAAAATAGGAGAAAAATATGTCTATATTAGAAAAATATAGTGCTGCAATGAAAAATAAAGATGAAGCAGTGATGAATGAACTTTTGCATGATGATTTTAAATTCACAATGCATAAGTCAGGAAACACTTTAACTAAAGGTGATGTAATCAAATGGGCTATGAGTGGTGATATTAAACAAGATAAAACTAGAATTGTTTATGAAAATAATGAAGTAGGAATACATCATGCATTCGTAACGTTTGATGACGGAAATATTGAGGCGGTAATGGCAGTTTATAAATATGATAATGGAAAAATTGTTAGTTTAGAAACTGGTGCGACACCTATGCCAAAATAAGTGAATAATATTGATTTTTATTTTTCAATAGGAAGTACTTATACTTATCTAT
>QCNR01000015.1 GCA_003210075.1 Pelagibacteraceae bacterium AG-426-G09 | reverse complement strand
ACTGTGCTCCGCCGGCACCCGCACAAGGTTTATATTTGTCTAGGATTATTTACTGAGCCCAAGTGATTTTTTTATCCTCCATCTTGAGGCTTGTTTTACAATATATCCGCAACAGTTTTTTGAATTACATTTGCATGGGTAATCTTTAAAATCTCCATCAAAACTAAAACCATAGTCGTACGAGAGCTCTTCACCTTTTTTAATATCTTTTATAGACTCGATCCATAATTTTAAACCTTTTCCAACTACTTCACAATTTGGATTGCAAGAATGGTTTATAAGTCTTGCTGTATTAAAATTGAAATCTCCATCTAAGTCATATCTTTTATTAATTTCAAAAAGATAAATTCTTTTTGAATTATCAAATTTAGGGTTATCTTCACTTTCTTTTTTAGATATTAATTTTCCTTTATATTCAATTATTTTAATTCCTTTTTTAATATCTTTGGAAGCTACCAACCCTTTGTTATCGATATTTGATTTTTTTATTTTATATAATGCCATTATGACTATTTATGATATTTTTTCAGAATCTCAATTGAATTCTAGAAGTGCGTTAACATGTTCATTCGCACTTTCAGCAAGAGCTTTCAGATCATAACCACCTTCAAGAATAGATACTACTTTTCCATTACAAAAATGTTTAGTGGTTTCTAAAACTCTTCTGGTTATCTCATAATAGTCTCTAGATTCTAAATTTAACTGACATAAAGGGTCATCTTTGTGAGCATCAAAACCTGCAGACATTAATATAAATTCAGGCTTAAACTCTTTTAGTTTTTTAAGCATATGTTCATAAGCATCGAAATATTCTCTTGAACTCGTTCCTGCAGGCAAAGGAATATTTAGTACATTATTATGATCCCCTTTTTCATGCTCAGTTCCACCCCCTGGGTAGTATGGATATTGATGTAAGCTTGAGAAAAAAACATTCTTATTTGATTTGAGGATATCATATGTTCCATTCCCAAAGTGACAATCCCAATCAATTACCGCAACTCTTTTATACTTATATTTTGAAATTAAATAATTTGCGGCAACACCGATATTGTTTATTACACAAAAACCCATAGCTTTACTTTTTTCAGCGTGATGTCCAATTAGTTTGCGCCTCTCTTATCAAAGAAGAGAGGCGCCAAAACCCAGGCGGCCGGGTTACACAATGGGCCGCATTAAACTCCTTTTTTTCAACACCGTCGATTGCAGCAATTATTGAACCAACGGCATCAAATGTTGCATCTTTGCTACCTGGTGAAACAACTGTATCACCATCTAAAAATACCAAACCTTTTTCAGGAAAAGCGTTTTCAACTGTATCAACGTAACTAGAAGAATGTGCTTGTTTAATGATATCTTTATCAAAGCTAGCTGGATTTTTCCAAATTAATTTTTTATTTTTTTTTAATGTTTCGAGTATTGATGTAACCCTTGAGATGCTCTCAGGATGTCCAGAACCAGTATTATGATTTAAAGAGGACTTAGATGTGATTATTGCTGTTTTCATTAAAAATAATTTTCTAAAATTTTATAATATATTTTAGTCAATTTTTTTAAATCTGAAATAGGGGATCTTTCATCGACCATATGAATAGTAGTATTTCTTAATCCCAGCTCTAATCTTGGGATTGAACCTAAAAATCTACTATCACTTGTGCCGCCTCTACAATTCAATTTAGCTGAATTACCTGTAACTTTTTTTACAATCTTTTTAACCATATGAATTTCTTTATTTGGTTTGGTATAAAAGGCTTCACCACTAACCCTATATTCTATTTTTGCTTTACATTTTTCTTTCTTGGCCACTACATTGATTATTTTATTTAACTTTTTCTTTAGAGTAGATGATTTATGTTTAGAATTAAATCTAACATTAAATTTTGCACTGGCAGACTGAGGCACTACATTTTCAGACAAGTTATCTACATTTATTTTTGTAAACTCTAAATTAGATGGAGGCATAAATTTAGTGCCATTATCTAAAGATGAACTTTTTAATTTTGATATTACTTTAGCTAAAGCTGTGCATGGGTTGATATAAGAACCAGCAAATGCTGAATGGCCACTTTTACCATATAGAGTTACAATTCCATTCATGGAGCCACGTCTTCCAATTCTTATTTCATCTCCAACTGATTTATTTGAAGACGGCTCTCCCACTACAGAAAAATCTATTTTTTCACCTTTTCTTCTTAGGTATTTCATAATTGCAGGTGTCCCCAGGCCTGTTGTTTCTTCATCCGCTGAAATAATAATTGAAATTGATCCTTTAAATTTTTTGTTCTTAATAAAACTGCTAACTGCACTTATCCAACAAGCAACCCCACCTTTCATATCTTGAGAACCCCGGCCATTTAAAAAACCATTCTTTACAACTGCTTTGAATGGTGGAATTTTCCAATTATTAAGATTTGTAACTACATCTGTATGTCCTAAAAAATTTATATGAGGTTTTGATTTACCAAACCTAGCATATAAATTTAGGGCTGGCTTTGATCCAGTTCCTTTTGATTTAATAATTGTACATTTAAAACCAATAGCAGTAAGTTTTCTAGATAAGAATTTCATTATACCCTTATCTTCAGTTTTAACTGTTGGAAATCTTATTAGCTCTTGAGCTAACTTTACTTCATTATAAGTTTTCATTGTTAATCTCTTAATAGATCATTAAGGCTAGTTTTTGATCTAGTCTTTTCATCAACTTTTTTAATTATAACCACACAATATAAATTAGGCCCCCCTGGTTTTTTGGAAGGCAATGATCCTGGAACTACTACGCTTCCTTCAGGTATCTCACCAGTTGTTATCTCTCCAGTTTCTCTATTAATTATTTTTGTAGATTTTCCAATTTGACATCCCATTGAAATGACACTTCCTTTTCTAACAATAACTCCTTCTGCTATCTCGCTGTTAGCTCCTATAAAAGTTTTTTCTTCTACAATTGTTGGTCTTGAACCATAGGGTTCCAATATTCCACCCAGCGCTGCACCACCTGACAAATGACAATCATTACCCAGATAACTTCCTGACCCTAAACGTGCGCCTCCGTCTAACATCGATCTTTCACCAAGATGTGAACCAATATTCATAAAAGAGTTAGGCATTATGACAGCCCCACGACCTACAAAACAACCATTTCTAACAACTGCATTTGGAATTAATCTAAAACCTGCTTTCTCAAATTCTTTTTCTGTCCATCCTGCTGTTTTACCAGGTAAGTGCTCAAAGTCATTCCATGCATTATATGGCCCGCTAATTATTTTTCTTTTATTTATTCTAAAAGAAAGAAGTATTCCTTTTTGAACCCATCCATTAACTTTCCAATCATTTCCCTGTTTTTCAGCAATAGATACCTTTCCTTCATTTAAACCTTCTATCAGATTTTTGACTGCTGCATTTAAATTCTTATCAGTATCAGGCTTTATTCGATCTTTAATTTCCCAAGCATCATTTATAATTTTTTCTATATCGTTCATAATTTTATTGTTCTTTTAATAACCTTATTTTTTTTAAAAATAAAGCAAGATTATCAATTTGATAATCTACTACATCTTTGTATTTATCAATATCATTTATTGGCTCATCATTACTAAACCAAACTTTGATCATATTTTTTGCTGTCTCAGATGTGAGATTTTTACAAATATCCTCTACATAAACAGTTTCTTCATTTGCTGGTATATTAAACTTATCACATAATAATTTTAGGGATTCAGCGTTTGGTTTTGGTTTGAAATTAAAATCTACAATATCCATTACTTTTCCTTCAAACAAATCATCTATTCCTATTTTTTTCATACAATTCATAGCATGCTCTCTACTGCCATTAGTTGCACAGTATGCTTTTACATCAAGTTTTAATAATTCTTCCCTTAGCTCAACATCTTTCTCAAGACAATCATAATTTATTGTGTGCACATATTTCAAAAACTCATGAGCATTAACTTTATCTGGGTGATTAATCAAAAGTCCATTTAATGAGGTGTCATGTTTATAAAAATAGTCTGATTGGATTTGTTTTGCTTTAATTTTATCAATTCCAAGCTTGATCGCTATAAATTCTGTCATTCTAGCTGATACCTGACCAAATAAAGTTTTTAAATATTTAGGATGATACACACACCCGTCCATATCAAGTATTAGATATTTTACCTTTTTAAGGTCTTTCATTTCCGAATTAAAGTTCCCGCACCTTTGTCAGAAAAAATTTCAAACAAAATTGAATGTGGCTTTCTTCCGTCAACTATAACTACACCTGTAACCCCATTATTAACAGCATCAACACAAGTATTTATTTTAGGTATCATTCCTCCTGTTATAGTCTCGTCTTCAATCATTTTTAAGATTTCAGATGAAGTAACTTCTTCTATTAATTTTTTATTTTTATCTAATACACCCTCTATATTTGTCATTAAGATCAATCTTCTTGCTTTTAAAGATTTTGCTATAGCGCCTGCCGCTGTATCTCCATTTATATTGAACGTTTGATTATCTTTTAAGCCCAATGGAGAGATAATTGGGACTACATTTTTTTCTAATATATTGATAATTGTATCATTATTAATTTTATTTGGCTTTCCAACAAATCCAAGTTCTTCAGATTCTTGGATAACTTCTATAACATTATTTTTCTTAGTATGAATTGAAATAGCTTCTGTATTTTTTTCTTTTAATGAATCAACAATATCCTTATTAAAATCTATAAGCACATCTTCTACTATATTTATAATTTTTTCATCAGTAACTCTTAGACCCTTGATAAATTTAGATTGAATATTTGATTTATCTAGTTCTCTTTTAATTCGTGGTCCGCCTCCATGAATTACTACAATTGATAAACCTAATTTATTTAATATGCTTATATCTTCGATAAAATTATTAAATATATTTCTATCTATAAAAATATTTCCTCCGTATTTAATAACTATTAGATCGTTTTTATATTTGTCTATGTATTTTCGGACTTCTTCTAGTACAGGTCCATTATTTGGAAGAATATTATTTAATTCTTCATTTGATAACTTCATCGCTAAATTATTTTACAGTTATTGTTCTGTTTATGATGTATTGTTGAATTATCGTGAGTATGTTGGACCCGCACCAATATAAGATTAATCCAGCGGCAAAGGGCGCAAGAATAATGGTGATTATTAGTGGAAAAAAACTAAATAATTTTTTTTGAATTCGTTGGATATCATCGTTTCCTGAGGGTTGTGGAGAAAGACGCATCTGCAGCCACATTGACACGCCCATAATAATCGGAAGTATCCCGATTTGTAAAAATTCAAAAGGAACTTCATAAGGTAGTAACCCAAATAAATTTACAAAACTAGTTGGGTCCCTTGCACTCAAATCTTCCCAAATCCAAAGCCATGGCGAATGTCTCATGCTGAGATCTAAAAGTAGGAGCTTATATAATGCAAAAAAAATTGGAATCTGAACCATTATAGGAAAGCACGAACTCGCAGGATTCACCCCATTTTTCCGGTAAAGCTCCATGGTAGCTTTTTGCATTTGTACTTTGTCAGTTTTATATTGTGCTTTAATAGTTTCCATTTGAGGAGCTAAACTTCGCATCTTACCCATCGACTTCATTGAGTATTGATTAAGAGGAAAGAACACTACTCTGACTAATATAGTCAGAAGAATTATTGCCCAGCCATAATTTCCTGTAAATGCATAAAAATAATCAAGTACTTTATGCATAGGTTTTATTATGAAATATAGGATTCCATAATTTACGATTAGATCAAGCTTTTCTATATTTAATTGTTCTTTATATTTGTTTATTGACTTTATATCTTTTGCGCCAATTAAAGAATTTATACTGTGTTCTGTTACTGTGTTTGGTCTTGAGTCATACCCATTTAGATCAATGTAGCTTGATGTATAATTTTTCTTATAACTTATATCGAATCTAAATTTTCTACTTTGGTCTGGGATAATAGATGTCATCCAATACTTATCACCTACTACTAAAAAACCTGAACTTTCTTCTCTAGAGAATGATTTTTCAAGAACATCGTCATAATCCACCTCCTCAACATCACCATCACCATTTATAATTGAATAGCCTTCGTGGAGTATGTAGAAATCTGTTAAATCTTCTGGAAGGCTATTTCTATTAATTAATCCATAAGGGTAAAATTTATAATTGTTTTCTGAGTTATTTATTAACGTTTGTTTTATATTAAAAAGATAATTCTCATCTATTGATATTAATCTTTCAAATCTTATTCCATCCTCATTCTCAAAATAAAGCTTTATTGGATTATTAGGAGTTAATTTATTATTTCCCTCAATATTCCAAATAGTATTTGAATTAGGTGTAGATGTTTTGTCATTTGTAGCCCAACCCACATTAAACGAATAACCTTCATTTAATGACATAGGATTGAGTAATCTAATTTTTTCCTCGCTATTTAAAGTCTTATTATAGTTTTTAAATTCAAAATCATCTATTAAACCACCTGTTAATGAAATAGATCCTTTTATATTTTCATTTTCAAAATAAACTCTTGATGTTGAATTGATCGCATCTTCTCTCGATATTTTATTGATTTTTACTTCTTCCTCGATTTCAGGAGCTTCTGTGTTAAGAATTAAGTCACTATCTTTTTCTTTTAATATCTCTTCTTGATTTTTTGGTGGTTCTGCAAAGAACAACCCCCAAATAACAATGATTGCTGCACTGAGTGAAACTGCCGCTAGAGTATTCTTAAGATCCATGTGATTCCTTATTTAATTTTTCAACAGGATCATGTCCGCCGTAACCAAACCATGGATTGCATCTTATTATTCTTAATGTTGACTTATAAAATGCTTTGAAAAAATTATAATTTTGAAAACACTCTAAACAATAAGTGCTACAAGAGGGTACAAATTTACATGAATTATAAAAAAAAGGACTCAGGGTAAATTTATAAATCTTGATTAAAACTATAAATATATAATTAAATATTTTCATTATCTAACCTTATTCAAATCTTTAAATATTGAGTCTTTTATCATTTTATAATTAGCATCATAGATATTTTTTTTTGCAATAAATAAATATGAATAATTAAGGTTCATGTTTATCGTTTTAATAGCATCTCTCAAGATAGACCTCATACGTCTCTTTATCCGATTTCTAAAAACTGCATTTCCTATTTTTTTCTTTGTTACAATAGCCACATTGAGCATTTTATTATTTTTAGAGGAAATTTTTTTTATAAAAATTGTTGAATAGGAGTTAGAAATTTTTCTACCATTTAGTAAATTTTTAAAATCCTCACTCTTTGAAAGACTTAAGATCTTGCTCTTCATTAAAGGGCTAGACGTTTTCTTCCCTTACGTCTACGGTTTTTTAGGACTTTAGCTCTTTTCCTAGTAGACATTCTAGATCTGAAGCCATGCTTTCTTCTACGCTTCTTTCGAGAAGTGGGGTTCCAAGTTCTTTTCATTTGATTTACCTATATTTAAAATTTTGTTCTTATAGAAAATAAAACTATATAAGTACAGGTAATTTTAATAAATTATTATTATGAACAACACAAAAAATATCAAAATAATTCTCGGAATTACATACATATTGATAATTTCCTTTTTTTTATGGTTCTTTTTTCAGAATTTTACAATTCAGGATTTTACAAGTTATGAATTAATAAAAGAGAATAGAGAGACATTAGAAATAATCAAAAATAAAAATATAATTTTATCAAGTTTCTTATTTTTTATTGGTACAGTTGTTTGGGTTCTTCTTTTAGGTTTCGGATCACCTATTTTTTTAGTTGGAGGTTTTATTTTTGGTAAATGGCTTGGAACCTTTCTAGTTATATTTGGTTTATCATCGGGAGCAACATTGCTTTATATATTTGTAAACTTTTTTTTTTAAAGATATTATTAAGGAAAAATTCTCAACTCGGTTTAGTAACCTTACTGATAAATTTAAACAAAATGAGTTTATATATTTTTTAATTTACAGATTTGTTGGAGGAATTCCTTTTTTTATTTCAAATATTTTACCAACCTTATTCAATATAAAAATAAAAAATTTCTTTTTTGGTTCAATAATTGGAATGGCGCCACAACTTTTTGTTGGAGTATCACTTGGTGCAGGACTAAGTAGAATTTTGGAAGAAAATCAAGAACCACCAAGTTTTTTTGAACTAATTTTAAATCCTGATATTTATTTACCGATTAGTGGAATAATTTTTCTAGTATTGATTGCTATATACTTAAGAAATTTTTTTTTAAAATAATTGGTGCCCTCTGAAGGACTTGCACCTTCCACTTTTTCCTTACCATGGAAATACTCTGGCTATCTGAGTTAAGAGGGCTTTTTTATTAATAATATTGTATAAATCAAAATTTGACAAACTATTGACTTAATTTATAAGTATTTTCAGGCAAAGGATTATTTTATGGGAATTCATTACACAAGAAGAGCATTTGAAGGTCAAATCAAAATGGAAAAACAGGCCAAAAAAGAAAAAAGAAGGCTTGAAAAATTAGCTAAGAAAAATGCAAAAGCTCAGGAAAAAGGCTTGGTAGAAAAAGCTGAACAAGATGACAAAACTATTCCATTAAATGAAACTATAACACTTGCACATCTAACCGATCCGGAAAACAATAAAAAATAATTATCCATGGTAAAAAAAAAGAAACCCTCAAAGGTTGATCTTGAGAAGGCGTTAAGAAAAAATTTAAAAAAAAGAAAGCTTTTACAAAAAAAATTTATTAAAAAAAATGATACTAAACGATAAACAAATAAAAAAACTTGCTGAAGAGGAAGGGATGATAAGTCCTTTCGTAAATGAGAGTGTTTCAAAAGGAATTAGCCATGGACTTAATTCTTTTGGCTATGACCTTAGATGTGGATCTGAATTTAAAATATTTACAAATATTAAAGGTGCTATAGCTGATCCAAAGAGTTTCAGTGAAGATAACTTCATTACTATAAAAGGAGAGGAATCAATACTTATACCGCCAAATTCTTTTGCTCTAGCAAGTAGTTTAGAATATTTTAAAATGCCAAGAGATGTGACAGGTCTTGTGACTGCAAAAAGTAGTTATGCAAGATGTGGTCTTGGATGTCCACCAACTGTTTTAGAAGCTGGATGGCACGGAGTGCTCACGCTTGAGCTTCAAAATCATTCATCAAATCAAATAAGAGTTTATTCAAATAGTGGTGCTGCTCAAATACTTTTTTTCAAAGGAGAAGACCCTTTGGTGTCTTACGCTGATAGAAAAGGCAAATATCACAAACAAGGACCTGGAGTTACTTTACCAAAATCGAAATAATATAATGAAGAAATTTATAATTAAAGGCCCTAATAAAGCTGTTAGGGGAGAAGTAGACATTAGTGGAGCTAAAAATTCCTGCCTCCCTTTAATGGCTGCATCTATTTTGTTTAAAAATAAAGTAATACTCAAAAATGTTCCATTTGTAAAAGATGTATACACCATGATGAATTTACTCATATCTCTTGGTTCTAAAGTAGATTTTTCTGAAGCAAAAAAAAAGATGACAATCACTAACAAAAAAAATCATAAATTAGTAGTGCCATATAATTTGGTTTCAACGATGAGGGCTGGTGTTTTAACTATGGGGCCATTATTATCAAGATACCAACTTAAAAATATTCAAGTGTCGCTTGGAGGAGGTTGTTTGATTGGGCAACGTTTACAAAATTACCATTTAGCAGGGTTTAAAAGTTTGGGTGCTTTAAATTATTTAGAAAAGGGTTACATAAATATATCTTCAAAAAAAGGATTAACTGGTAGTAAATATAAATTTCCAAAAGTAACTGTAACTGGGACTTCAAATGTAATTATGGCGTCAATTTTTGCAAAAGGAATACATTATATAAAAAATATTTCGATTGAACCAGAGGTAATAGATTTAATTAATTTTTTAAATAATTCTGGTGCTGATATAAAATTTATTGGAAGAAGATCAATTATTATAAAAGGTGTTAAAGAACTTATTGATGGAGAACATACAATTATTGGAGATAGGATAGAAGCATTTAGTTATTTATGTGTTGGCGCAATAACTAATAGAAAAATCAGGGTAAAAAATATTAATCCTTATTACCTTAAAACTGAAATAAACATCTTAAGAAAAATTGGATATAAAATTTCAATTAATGAAAGTTCGATAACACTTTTCTCAAGAAAAAAACTTAAACCAATAAAAATTAAGACTGGCCCTTGGCCATCTTTTGCTACAGATAATATGCCATCATTATTGGCAGTTTTAACTAAAGTAGTAGGGAAAAGTCAAATCGAGGAAACAATCTTTTCAAATCGATTTATGGCAGCTCCAGAACTAAATAGAATGGGTTCTAAAATAAATATAAAAAAAAATAAAGCAACAATTATTGGTCAAAAAGAACTCAAATCTGCAGATTGTATTTCTTCAGATCTTAGAACTACATTTTCAATTATTCTTGGAGCTATAGCTGCAAAAGGTGTTAGTAAAATTGAGAGAGTTTACCATGGTTTAAGAGGTTATTATAATCTTGAAAAAAAACTTAAAAAAATTGGAGTAAAAATATCCTCAATAAACTAAATGGCAGATAAATTTTTAAAAAAAATAATAGCTCAAAACCAAGAAGATCTTAGGGTAATATCCGCCTTGTGTTCAGAGGCAAAAATTAAACAATCTGAAATAAAATTTTTAAAAGAAAATAAAATATTTCTACTATCTCTTGAAAGAGAAAACAGGGAAAAGAGTAATAGCAAGGATAAAATAAATAGTATTTTAAAATTTGAATTTATAGAAACATCAAAGTCTAAAAATATTGACCAAAACAGTGAAGACAATGTCTTAGAATTACTTGCCGTAGAATCCTATAAAAAAGAGAATAACAATGAAATAGTTCTATTATTTTCAAATAATGGAATTATAAACCTTTTTTGTGAAGTAATTGAATGTACATTAGAAGATGTAAAAGTTACAAATGATTAAAATTTTAAACTGTAAAAATAAAAATTATAAAAAAAAATTAATCGAATTTTTAGAAATAAGAAGATCTAGAAAATCTATCGATACCTCAATTGTTTCTAACATTCTTAATGACGTAAAAAAAAACAAGCTAAAAGCAGTTATTAAATATGAAAAAAGATTTTCAAAAAATAGTAAAATTTATGCATCAAAACAAGAGATTAATAGTTCAATTAGACAATTAGAACCAAAAATAAAGAAAGCAATTGATTTTGCATATTCTAGAATTTTTAAATTTCACGCTTTGCAAAAACCAAAAGATATTTATTTTACTGATAAGTATAATAATAAAATTAACTACAAAAATGTACCACTGGAGTCGGTAGGTATTTATGTACCAGCAAATTTACCTAGTACACTTTTAATGTGTGCAATACCTGCACAAATTTCTAAAGTCAAAAAAATTATAGTTTCAAATCCAAGAATAAATGGAAAATTAAATCCTGCAGTTATGTACGCTGCAAAAAAATGTGGAGTGACTGAAGTAATTACATGCGGTGGTGCCCAAGCTATTGGTAATCTAGCTTATATTCAAAAAGTTAATAAAGTTATAGGTCCTGGTTCCGATATAACTGCAGAAGCAAAACGTTTAGTCTTTGGCGCTGTTGGCATTGATGGTATAGCTGGACCAAGTGAAATTTTAGTACTTGCTGATAAAAAAACAAATGTAAATGAAATCAGTACATCATTAGTCGGTCAATCTGAACATGGACCTGAAAGCCAATGTATTTTAGTCACAAAACATAAAGAAATAATAAGCAAGGTTAAAAAAAATATTTTAAAAAATTTAGAAAATTTAGAAAGAAAAAACATTGCTACTAAAAGTTTGAAAAAACATGGTCTAATTATTTTATGTCAAAATGATAAACAGATTATTGAAGTTATTAATGAGGTAGCTCCAGAACATCTTGAGCTAAATGTAAATAATTACAAAAGATATTTAAGTCATATAGTAAATGCAGGATCTATTTGCATTGGAAAATATACTCCAATGGCAGTGACTGATTATAATTCTGGAAGCCAACATACTCTTCCAACTTTAGGAAGTGCAAAATTTTCCTCTGGTCTAAATGTAAATGATTTTTTTAAAAAAATAAGCTATGTAAACCTTTCAAAAAAAGGTGTTGCAAAAATTGGGAAATTTGCGATACATCTCAGTGATTTTGAAGATCTAAAAGCTCATTCAAAATCAATTAAATCAAGAATGAGGAGTAAATAAATTTGGCGAAAGAAGAGGGCATAATGGAGTTCCGGGGAAAAATTTTAAAAGCCCTACCAAATGCTATGTTTGAAATTTTGCTAATCGAGAATGGACACAAAGTTATAGGGTATACAGCAGGAAAACTTAAAAAGGGAAGAATACGTCTATTAGAAGGAGACGAGGTTTTATGTCAGGTAAGCCCTTATGATACTGGGCGTTGTCGTGTAACATGGAGATATTAAATTAGGAACCCTGGTGTAGCAGGTGCGCACGAACGCCTGAAAAGCGTTAGGATCTTGTTCGATTCAAGAGGGTTCCACCACCAAAAGAATTTCTTGCATTAAATTTTAAAATACATTAACAAGCCCTCAAGCTAGTTTTTAGCATAATTAATAACAAAGAAGAAAGAGTAAAAAAATATGAGTCACAAGGGTAAGATAAAATGGTACAATAGTAAAAAAGGCTACGGATTTATTGAAGTTGATGAGCCAAAAGATCACAAGGATGTGTTTCTGCATGCATCAGCAGTCCGTGAAGCCGGTCTAAAATTTGTAAATGAGGGGCAACCCATATCTTTTGAATTATCAGACGATTCTGGAAAAGGACCTGCTGCGATAAACATTAAAGTTGAGTCTTAAAATCTAAATCACTTAAATATTGTATAGGAGACTATTAGATTTTTTCTATAGTATTCCTATACAATTCAGTCTTGAAATTTTTAATTTTAGTGTTATTTAATCATTAATGATTAAAAAAATTAATACTTTTAGATCTACACACAGACATTTTCATCATGGCTGCATGGCCAGCTATTAATCATTTTAAAATTTAAATTTATTAACAATTAGTATAAAACAAAGAAAGGCACGGGTAGCTCAACGGTGGAGCAACGGTTTGTGGTACCGGAGGCTGAGAGTTCGAGTCTCTCCCCGTGTACCAAAAATGAAAGAAGAAAAAAAATTAATATCTAGTTTACCCAATGGATTTCAAGATAGTTGGGGCAATACTCTTTTTTTAAAGAAAAAATTATTAAAAATAATTGAACAAAGCTTTATTAAATTTGGGTTTAGCCCACTTGAGACAAGTCCAATGGAATATAGTTCTGTAATTGGCAATTCTTTAGCAGAGGATGAAGAAAATCCTATGGCAGATATTTTTACTTTTGATGATGATGGAACAGATATTTCTTTAAGATATGATTTGTCCGTTCCGTTAGCTCGTTTCTATAGTCAAAATTACTTAAATTTACCTAACCCATACAAAAGATTCCAGATTGGAACAGTATTTAGACGTGAAAAGCCAGGCAATGGGAGATATAAATCTTTCGATCAGTGTGATTGTGATATTATTGGCAAGTTTGATATCAGGCAGGCAAATTCTGAATTAATTAATGTTATAGCAAGCACCCTTATAAGTTGTGGTTTAAAAAAATCTGAATTTGTAATCAGTGTAAGTAATAGAAAAATTGTCCAAGGTCTAATGGATCAACTTAAAATAGTTGATGAAAAACAAAAGAAGAAAGTATTAAGGGCAATTGACAAATTAGATAAACCCGGCTTTGGCCTTAAAGGAGTTGAAGAATTATTAAAAAAAGAAAGACGCGATGCTAGTGGAGCCGTAACAAAGGGAGCAAATTTAACAGATGATCAAGTAAAAGAGATCATAGATATTTTAAAGATTAAAGACTTAAAAGAACTCTCAAAAAAAACTGATAATTCACTAACTAAAGAGGGTATTAAAGAACTTGAGGATTTATTTGAAATTTTAAAACTAGGTGATTTTGCAGATTTAGTTAAATTTGACCCATCTAAAATTAGAGGTTTAGATATTTATACGGGGTTTATTGTTGAAACTAATTTAAACTTTGAGGTTAAAAATTCAAAAGGCAAAGTTGTAGATCCAGGATCAATTTGTAGTGGTGGTGAATATTTAGTTACTAAATTTAAAGGCGATCCTTTTCTTGGTACCGGAATTTCTATAGGGATTTCTCGTTTAGTCTGGTGCTTATCTCAAAAAATGCAAATAGAAATTGATGAGCAAAAACCAGTGCTAGTTTGCATAATGGATGAAAAATATTTAGATAAATATTATGAGTTATTAAACATTTTAAGAAACAATGGAATTAATTCTGAAATTTTTTTAGAAAGTAATAAAAAACTTTCTAAACAATTAGATTATGCAAATAGAAGAGATCTTAATTTAGCAATTATATGTGGAGAAAACGAATTTAAGGAAAATAAAATTACCTTAAAAAACCTTAAAGGAGAAAAGGGAACCAACCAAGTTTCAATTCCAAAAGAAAATTTAATAAATGAAATCAAAAAACTTATCTAATAAAATCCTTAGATCGATTAAATCTAGAGGGTTTAAAAATATTGAATTAGATTCAGTAATCGAAACAAAGTACATTCTAAGAAGATCAGGTGAAAATTTTAGAAAGTTCCTTTTTTCTTTTCAAGATTTAAAAGGAAATGAATTATGTTTAAGACCTGATTTAAGTATTTCATCTGTTCTTAGATACTTAGATAATAAATCTATAAAAAGGGAAAAGATTTTTTATAATGCAGAGGCATATAGAAAAACTTACCAAAAAAAAGATAGCATCATAAAAAATCAAATAGGATTTGAAATACTAGGTTCTAACAATAAAGAAAAAGATGATCGTGAAATAATAAATACCTCTCTCAAAGTTTTAAAATTAAGTGGATTTAATAAAGCAACTTTAAAATTAGGGAATGTAGAATTGTTCTATCTTTTAGTTGATAAATTAGAAATGCCTCAAAGATGGAAACAAAGATTGAAAAGATATTATTGGAATGAAAATTATTTTAGCCAGTTATTAAAAAGACTTGAAACAAATTCAGACATTGACCCTGTGTTTGTAGAAACTGATAAGTCAAAATTTAAAAAAATGCAAAAAAAGGACAAAAATAAAGTTATTGCTGGAAGAACTTATCAAGAAATTCTTGAAAGATTCAGTATGAAAATTAATGATCCACGAAGAAGTTCAAGGGGAAAAATAAATACAAAAATTATTAAAGAGTTTCTTAAAATAAAATGTCCATTAGAGAAAGCGCCTAAAATCCTTAATTCTTTTTTTAAAAAGTATTCACTAAATATTATTGTTGGGAAAGATTATTTTCCTATCCAGAAAAAAAATAATAAAAACTTAAAAGTAAAATTCCTAGCATCTAATGGTAGAGAACTAGAAATATATTCCTCAATTGTTTTCTCAATCGATGTCAAAATTAAATCTAAAGTTAGCAACTTTATTTTAGGGGGACGTTATGACCGATTAACTGAAAATTTAGGTTTTAAGAAAGTTCCTGCAGTTGGAGCGGCAATTAATATGGGAGTTTATGAATAACAATATAATTAATATTGCTTTGCCTGCAAAAGGAAGATTGCGTGAAAAATCTTTAGAAATTTTTAAAAAGAAAAAACTTCAGATTTATTCTGAAAGAGGTGAAAGAGATTTATTTGGTTATGTAAAAAATCATCCTGAAATTAAAATAATTTATCTGCACGCAAGAGAAGCAATAGAATCTTTATCTCAAGGTAATATTGATATTGCTATTTCAGGATATGATCTTCTTAAAGAAAGTGAAGCAAATATACAAAGAAATATAATAATTAATAAAAGATTAAACTTTGGAAGAGCAGATTTAGTTTTAGCTATAAGTGATTTATGGATTGATGTGCAGACACTATTAGATTTAGATGAAGTAGCTTATGAATTTAAGAAGAAAAAAGGAAGATTAATCAGAATTTCAACTAAATATCCAGCGCTCACTCAAGCATTTTTATATTCAAAAGGAATTAGCCAATTCCAAATATTAAGAAGCTTAGGATCTACTGAGGCTGCTGTTCAAGCAGGCACAGCTGAGGTTATATCGGATATCACCTCAAGTGGTGCCACCTTAAAAGCAAACAATCTTAGAATATTAAAAGATGGTTTAATTTTAAAGACCGAAGCTTGCCTTATGAGCTCTAAACTAAGTTTGAAAAAAAAAGGCATTAATAAAATTATAAATTTACTAAAAAAATAGAATTCACTGACTATTATTTTTAGTATACCAATATTTTTTAAATTTTTTAATTTTATCATCATTTATTTTTTTAAAAACCCACACTTTTCTTTTGAAATACTTACTTTTGTGAAGAATTTGATCATATTCTATTCCTGCTTTTTTAAGACAATTTACAAAATGAATTCCTCTTTTTTTTCTATCCATTCCTCTCTCATCATATTCTTTATGAGGTGCAGTAGCTCTTTTAAGCAATCTACTGACATACTCTTTGCTCATTTTTTCTATTTTAGTTAATTTTGCAAATTCTTGGGTACTAACTAAACCTTCAGGCAATGCAGTATCTTTTGCATGCTCGTAGTTGCCATAACCGATTAAATTCTGTTTTTTTATTTCTCTTAACTCTTGGATCGTTTTTGCTTTATGTATAAATTCTTTTGAAGTTTGCTCCCAACACCAAAGACCTTCACCAGAATTATAATAAAACCCATCTTCGGTATAACCCAAATACTTACCGCCTTTTCTTTTTTGATATAAATGTTTATCTTTCATAAACTTATTTTTCTCTAGTATAGTAAGGTGTATAAAAATCGCAGTATTCTTTTGCGTAACTCATATCTGGAGAGATGCCTAAATCTGTATTTCTCCAAGGATTTGGTTCATAAAGATTAAAAATTCTAATTTCTGGATAATCAATAATAGTTCCTCCAGCAAACCAATATTCTAAAATATTTGCAAAATATATATTGTGGCCTTCAACCATTTCACATTTTGAAGCAAGATCTATAAAAGTCCAAACTTTAGATATTTCTTTAAATTTATCTGTTTCAGGATTGTATTCCCAGATTATGTGACCTCTTACAAATTGCTCAATATAAATAAATTTGCCATTATCTAATTTATATATTTTCTCAATTTCCGCATCATCATAAGGTTTCTTTTTTACCTCTAAGATTGCATAAGAATTAGTTGTTAAATTAAATAAAATAAATAATTTTATAATAAAAATTATAGTTTTCTTAAACATTTACTTGTTTAATGATTTTAAACAAAAAATGTGTCCTAAAATTGAAAATTAACAGTTTTATTTTTTTGATTTTTTTACTCTGCCGAATTTATCTCTATTAGACCATTTTTTTGCAGTTTTTGAATCTATGCTTCCTTTTTTTGCAGCAGTGTAGCCAAGCATATATTGTTTTGCATGGGCAGCCGGTCTTTTAAATCCACGCTTTTTATAATGCGCAGTCATTGATTTTAAAGTAGGCTCAGTCTTTGTCTTCTTTTTCATTGATTACCAATATACCATCCAACTAGGATAGCTGCAATTTCAATAGCTACTAAGACCTCAATCATTGTGAATTAAATAAAAAGTTTATTATGTTTTTTCCTATTATTGTTATAATTATAAATCATGGGAAAAATAACATCTATAGATTTATTTGCAGGAGTAGGCGGGATGAGGATTTCATTAGCAAAAGCTGCAAGAAGGTTAGGTTTATATGATGAATGCAGACTTTATTCTGAAATTAATGAGTATTCTAAAAGTACGTATGAAGCAAATTTTCCAGAAACTAAGTTTATAAAAGATATTAAATCAGTTCAAAAATCTGAGATAGATAAAGATATACCAGACCATGATATCTTGCTAGCTGGTTTTCCCTGTCAGCCTTTTTCTAAAGCAGGCGTTTCAAGCAGAAAAAACCTAAATAGAGCTTATGGATTTGATGACAAGGATCAAGGAAATTTATTTTTTAATATTTTAGAAATATTAAAAATTAAAAAACCGAGAGCTTTTATTTTGGAAAATGTTCAAAATATACTAACTGTTTCACAAGGAAAGGTTTTTAATAAAATACTTAAAGAACTTAGAAAATATTATTTTGTTCCTGATCCTAAAATCCTAGATGCTAAAGATTTTGGTTTGGCACAAAGAAGGTGTAGAGTTTATATAGTAGGTTTTTTAAATTATAATGGAGAATTTAAATATCCAGAACCGTCGTTTAAAAAAGTAAAAGTTAAAGATTTTTTGGATAAGAAAGTACACAAAAAATATACTATATCTGATTTATTATGGAAAAGTCATCAAGAGAGAAGAATTAGAAATTCAAATAGAGGAAAAGGTTTTGGATTTAGATTAACTAATCGAAACGAAAAATGCACAAGAACAATATCATCAAGATATTACAAAGATGGTAGTGAATGTTTAATTTTCAGAGGAAAGACGAGAAACCCAAGAAGGCTTACACCTAGAGAAGTATTTAGACTTCAAGGCTTTCCTGAAAGTTTTAAATTTCCAGTTTCAGATTTACAAGCATATAAACAAGCAGGAAATGCTGTGCCAATTAATGTAGTAGAAAAAGTTTGTATAGAAGTCTTGAAATATTTAATTAGAAAAAAAAATAGAATTATAAATGCTGCTTAGCTATTAATTAGCTTTTCAAAATATCCAGTTAATTTGCTATCCTCATCACCTATGATAGTAGATCTGTTAAGAAGCTGGTTATTCTCTTCACAAGATGTTTCTGAAACAAATGTACATGCGTGACATGATGAAGAATTTGTGCCACCTAAGCCTTGTGATTTTGTTTGTTTACAAACAGGATCATAAGAACAATAAACTGATTTAGATATAGCCTCGTAAATTGTTTTTCTTAAATTTAATGGCTCGCCCTCTCTAACCAATCCTCCTAGTGTTCCTTCAGAATCGCCAGCAGATGTGTAAATTAAAACACCTTGCATTTCTTTAGTTTCATCATAAAGATTGCAATAAATCCTTTCTCTCAAAGCAGCACTAGAATAACCACAGTTGAAGCAAAGTCTGTTCATTAAAACGTGTGCAAACGTATGCAGAAGAATAAATTTAGAGCTTATATATCGTTCATGTAATTTCCTTTTTTTACGAAACTCATTGTAATTATAATTTAGATTTTCTAATTTTTTATCTCTGAATACTTCAAGCCATTTATTTAAAGTTTTTGAATTAAAATTAAAAAATATTCCCTCACCGTTTACAACCATAGCCGGGAGCCATTTTCTAGGCCTGCTACTTAAATGTTGTTTAAAAGAACCTCCACCTTCTTCGTAAGGATTTATTCTTGAAAAACCAGTTTGTACTCTAGTTTCTCTCAATTTATCTATTAATATTATATCTGAAAAAAAGTTTTCTAATTCTTTATATTCAGAAATATCTAATTTATGTTTTGTTAACTCAGCTGAATCATTAGAATCTTTATTTAGGATAAAATCATATTCTTGAAATCTATAATTTTCCTCAATTTTCTGTGGGTTTTCCAAGTCCTTTTCTAATTGTGATTGATTTAAGAGTCCTTCCTTTTTTTTTCTTAACAGCAAGTTTTAATTTATCTAAATCAATATTTGTATCTGATACAACTGTAGTTAATATTATATTTAACATTTCTTCATTTTGATCTTTTATTGAGTTCCAAAATGTTTCATTATTAATTTTATTTAAAATTTCCTTATCAAACTCTTCTGTTATTACTGGAATAAAAATCGAACTTTTTATAGTTGGATAGTAAATATTTGAAGCACCTTTCAAAAGAACATGTTGTTTTGCTTTACAGTTATGTTCATTTTCACCAATCCAAGGTCTTGATCCACTACACTCATGTTTAATTTCGTTAAAACCAGGACCTAATTTGTCATTTTGATTATCGTTATCAGAATTTTTTTGAAAAAATTTAGCTATATCCACTTGATCTGTATTACAAGTCATACATTTAAATTTTAATCCTAAAATGGAAGAGTTACCTCCACGTCCTCCGAATGATTTCAAAATATGTTCTTGTGGATCTTTAGTAATTTCACTCTTTAAATTTTTATGAGTCCATTCAATAAAAGGAAAATCATCAATATGACCATGTTCACATGCAACCAAAAATCTTACAGGAATCAATTTATTTGGTTCACTTGTATCTTTAGCATTAAAACAAACCTTAAAATTATTTTGTATTTTTTGGTCTTGATCTTTCAATCTTGATTTTGCTTTACAAACAAGTTTATCTGAACTTGCGTGTTTTCCCACATATTCCATTAAACCACATGCACTACATCTATGCCATTGAGGAAATCTAACGTAAGGTAAATGACGATTAGCAATTTTAGGATTATCGTGATTTTTTCTATAATCTGGGGGCAAAACAAAAAAATCTTTCCCTAAAGCTTCTTGCAATCTAGGTTCATATATTTTCCATTCAGGTATAATGTCGTCTACATTTTGAAACCATTCTTCTATTCCTGCTAGCATTAAAGACTCAGAATCACTATTTGAGTTATATTTATTTTTAAATTGATAAACTGATCCAACACCATAAGTAGAAACTACATGTGATCTTCTTAAAGTTCTCAGTATTCTTTGATTTTTTTTCTTTTTAAATCTCATGATTAGCACCAATAGTGTTTGTAATTCTTGCAGAACATTCTCTATCAACATTACGCATTGAAGTAGGTGTTTCAAATTGATCGCCTTCTATTTTCTTTTCTGTCCCAGATGGATACATTAATGTACCCTCTATAGATTGATCTAAACTCATACTTCCAAATTTAAGTGGCTGTATCTCTTTCCATCTCCTAAATATTTCCAATATATCCTTTTCAGTTCTTTCAACTTCTTCTGGATGATCGGGATCAGCTTTTTTTACGTAATCAGTTATATATTTTAATACTTTATTTTTTATCTCATCTTTTGGAAGATTAGGTAATGCACGATTTTTTTTGTCCCACAGTCTGCAAAGTGTAATTACTACTGCATGAAGGCATCTTTTTCTTACCGATGTTGAGTGTGGTGTAACACTAGTGGGCTCAACATAATTATATATAGATTGATGATAACTTTTAAAATGTTCATAATGTGATCTGTCTCTAGAATTAAAAGGGGATAAAATATTAAAAACTAATCCAGGACTATTTTGATCTCTTCCAACTCTACTTGATGCTTGAATATATTCAGAAGTTGTTTTTGGTTGGCCGTTAATTATCATCAAACTTAACCTTGGTATATCAATACCAACTTGAATCATATTTGTTGCCAAGCAAATATCATAAGGATACGTATCTTCATTTTTAGAAACAAACATCCTTTTTAATATCTTGGGAATTTCGCTACTATCCTGTCTTGATGTTAATTCAGCAATTTGTCTTGGATTAATTCTTCTATAGTAATCATAATTTTGTTTAATTTCAAAATCTAAACCTTTTTTTACATAGAGAGCATTTTTTTCTCCATCAACATCATCATATAAAAGCGATGCGCCTGTCATAAGCTCTCGTATACTGTTAAAATATATTAGTTGAGTCCAATATGGATCATAAATTTTTGGATCTTTGCATTTATCTAAAGAAAAAACTTTTACATTAACAAATAGAGATGCAATAACTTTAGAAAGAGTTATTTGAGGTGATGTAGAGGAAGGACAAAATATTCCAACATATTTTCTTCCATCTGCATCTTTTTTTTCATAAGAAAAAAAACTATCTTCGAGCTGATTTGTTTGAGAAGGAAAAATTGAACATTTTTTTCCATAAAGTGAGTAAATTTGTTTTTCAGCTTTACTGATAGTTGCAGTGGATCCAACAATTTTTGCAGTAATTGTTTGATTGTTAATTTTTTTCTCAGTTAATGCCTTAATACAAATTTCATACATTCCAGAAATTGATCCAAGAGGACCAGATATCAAATGCAATTCATCTTGAATGATTAAATCAGTTCCATTAATATTTTCATCTGAGGCAAAGCATTCTAAAGCTTCTGGTTTCCATGGCAAAGTAGCAAATTTATCAATTGTACCAATAACCAAATCAGGTTGTTTTTTATAAATTCTTTCATCAATAACATCAATTGGTAAAAAATTTTTTTTCTTATGTGAAAAATTACAAGAAATATTTTCACACGCAAAGACAATTTTCTTTTTTTCTTTTGGAGATATATTTTCAATTTTATAACCTGGTATTGATCCCTCCTTAGAAGTTTTTGCATCAGGGCCCATATCTTCACCACACCAAGGACAATTTATAATTAAAAATTTATTCTCTAATGTTGAATGAGGGTTCTCAAGTGAGGAAAGAATTTTTTTTGCGTTTTCTTCTGTATTGGGTGTCGCTTCTCCTCCAATCCATAAACCTATATTGATTTCAATTTTTCCTAATTTTTCTTCGTTTTCTGACCTTATTTTTTCACATGCACAAATTAAAGTTGATGCTCTCAAAAATTGTTGAGTTGTGAGCAGCCTTAAAGTGTATCGCATAATAACAGCATTTCCAGATTTCTCTGGTTCTTTAATTTTTCTCAAAAAAATTACAAAAGATGACAAGCCTAAATATGCTTCTGTTTTTCCACCTCCTGTAGGGAACCATATTAAGTCCATGATATCTCTATCTTCACTTAATGGGTCAGAAAAACTTTTAATATTTAAAATTATAAAAATTATTTGAAAAGGATACCATTTACCTTTTCCTATTTTCTGAAGTTCATTACTATAATCTATTTTATTTAAATCATTTTTGTATTCAAAATCTTTTTCGGTAGACAATTTATAATGAAACTGTTGTTGAGCCATTGCTTTATTCATAAACATAAAAGCATCCTGGATTGCTTTATCTGTTTTTAGAATTTCTAAACCTTCATTAATTCTATCTAAATTATCTGTGGCTTTTTTTATATTTAACTCAGAAACTTCTTTAAACTCTTGATCCAAATCATTTGTTTTTAATTTTTCGTTTTCGAGCCAAACTGTATATTTATCAATTAGCTTTTTTATCTCGTTTGTAGCAAAATCAACATCTTCAGAAAATTTCATCATATCAAGATTAAGATCGTCAAAAATTTTTGCTTTAATTGGTTTTACTTCATATGATGGAAAAATTTCTGTATATACTTTTTCACAATTTCCCTCGTTTAGATCCCAAGAAACAGCACAACCATGACCGACAGCATAAGATTTATTGTTTCTATGAAGTAAATGTAATGATTTTTCTTCATCATCCATATATTTTAAATTTTTTTCTTTGTATTCTTTAAATATGGATGCTCCATCTTTTGATTTAATTTCAAAACCACATTGAAAAAAACAATCTTTTACATATTCTTTATCTGATGTTTCATTATCGTTTACTAAATGAAGTGTTAAATAATATTGATTTTCCTTTTCACTTTTTCTTTTAGTAATATGAATTGATAATCCCAAGTCGTTACCATCATAATCAATAAATTTTTTTGTATTTCCTGTAATTAATTCTTCATTTTTAATTTCAATTTCATGGTTTAGATTTTTTCGAAAATAACCTTCATATTTGTATGTTTCGTTAATTTCTTTTGTATTAATATTTTTTATACATTTTATAATTTCATTTTCTAAATCTTCTTTTTTATAACCATCAAATTTTATTTTAATATCGTCTAGAGAGGGAGAAGATTTTTTTTGATGCCATCCGGCTCTTTGATCAAAAAATTTATCAAAATAATCAACATTATTTTTAAAAGTGCTTTTTTTAATTTCAAATACATTTGATATAAAATCTTCAACAGTATTTTGATTTGAATTATTTAACGAATAGTTGCTCGATATCCACTTATAAGAAGACTTGTTCTCATCATTAAATTTTGAAATATAAAAAGCTACTATCTTACTTTCTATTGGAATTTCCTCTTTATTTGTTAATTTGTAATATTGACCAACATTTTTTAAGGAAATGATTAAAACTTCTGGTGCTTCAATACATATTGAAATCCCCATGGCAGATGGTTTTAATTCATTGGTTAAATCTATAGGATCTTCATTGTCAGAATTGTTGCCATCGTAATTATTTTCTGAAGTTCTCTTTTTTTCATATTTATTATCTGATGATAAATCAGAAATTTTTGCATCATCAAAACTTACAGACTCTTCACTTTTAAAGTCATGATCAATTTCTTCTGAGTAACTAGTTTTTTTTTGGATATAACACTCCTGCTATATAATTATATTTTGGTGAGTTAACTAAAATTTCCTGTTTATTTAAGTTTGGTTCATTCGGAAAAAAAGATAAAGATGCTACATCATTAGCTTCATAATTTTTATCTTTTCCATCAACTTTTTTATACTGAACTCTATTAAATAAACCATCAGAAGGTCCAATTAACTCTTTTTTAAGCTCTTTTTCTATATACTCTAAGCAATCTTTCGATTTTAAACTCATTTAAAGGGATACCTCATCTTGCATTTTAAGTGCTTTACCAATTTGTTGATTAACATATTTTTCATGAATTTTGTCCCAGATTACATAAAGAAAAGTATTGGCTCTACCCATAGCATTATATGTTATCAAATTTTTTAAATCTTTACTGTTTGAATAATCAGCTTCGTTTATTTTATGATTTTCAATTGGACTTGTTAATGGGTCTGTAAGAATTATTATCTTACTTTCCATCCCTTGAAACGCGTGTGATGTAGAAAAGTAAATACAATTTTTTTCATCTGATTTTATTATATCAGTGCCGAACTTACTAATTTGAGTTAAATCAATTATTTTAAAAAAATTAGCAATATTAGATGATGATATATAATTTTTTGGATTATCAATTCTATTTGAAGACAAAATTACAATTTCGTTTCCATCTATATTTCGTTTTTTTAGATCTTCTATTATTTTTTCAAGTCTTTCAATTTTATGTTTAACACTATTTTCAAAATAATGTTTAATCTGCCCCTCAATTTTAATTATAAAAGGTCTTGAAGGTAATTTTTCTTTTGCAACACCAGATAAAAAAGGAGAATGCACGACTATCTGTTGAGCATTTCTTACATTATATGTTAGTTGATGTGTCTCAGGATTTAGATCTCTTAAATATAATTTAGGATTTTTCTTTTTAATTTCATCTGAAATAGAGTTAGACCATAAATTCTGATAATCAAAATCTCCAAAAAAATACCATTTACCCTCCTTAAGATCACCCTTAATTATAGAGCCGAACACACCATAAAACTCATCATAGTGACAATAATTTTGCATTTCATCCATTATTAAAAAATCATATTTTTTTAAATTCTCAGCTTCTAAAATAGTATCACTTATGAATTTAAGAAAAAATTCTGTTCTATCTTCAAATTTTAAAGAATTGATCTTATCAGAGAGTTCTTTTGGAATTTCTTTTTTTATGATGTCTTTTATAATTTTATTAATGAAGTTATGAAAAGTAAAACAATGAAAATTATTAAAATCTTTAAATCTTATTTTAGTTTCTTCATTTCTTAACCTTCCAGAACTTATAAACAAAACTGAACCTTCAAGTAATTTCTTTTTTGCAATTTCTTCTGCTATGATTGTTTTTCCTGTTCCTTGACCACCAGTTACGATTAATCTGTTGCTGTTATAACTTTCTAATATTTTTATTTGTTCATTAGTAAATTTATCTATTTGTTTTCTACTTTGGTTTAATAAATTTTTACTTGATAAGTTGCTTGTAAAATTTGGTCTCAAAACCTTTATTATTTGGTTTAGATCACTCTCTTTTGGGTGAAATCTTCCATTTGCTTCGATTAAATGATTTTCAATAATATTGTTTAGTGTATTTAATAACTTGGGATTTATCTCTCCCGATACAAGGTTTTGATCCGAGATTTCAATTCCAGTAGTATCAAATTCACAATCTGGGAATATAACAAGATAATCCTGTGGTATTAAAATATCTTTAGTTTTTAAATATCCACCTATTTTAAATAATGAGTTAGTTGCTTGTTTAAATGGATCTTTAATTTTATGTTTTCCAAATCTATTATTTGTGTACCATATTCCATCCTCCCTAGAAATTTTTCCACCTTTAACCTCAATATTAATTAAACCACGAGATGGAACTAAAATTACAAAATCACTCTCACCAAAAAATTCATAACTTTGTTTTTTATTTTTTTCTGTTCCTTGAGGATAATTAAGTGAATGAAAAACTAAGCAATCTTTGAATTTTTTAGAATTAGTATCTTTTAATAATTGAAAAATTTCTTTTTCACCTGATGGTGCATTTACATCAATTACTGGAGGTATCATTCTCATCGTTAATATTTTAAGTTATTTAATTCTGATTGTGAAACTTTGAATTTATTTCTTTCAATTTCTTGTACTTGAACTATCCAGGCTTCAGGTTTATCGCTGTCTTGAGAATTTAATGATATAGTTCCATCTTTATTATAATCAATTCTCACAGGTTCTCTACCAACATCAACATCTTGATCTTTGAGAGCAACTAATATTTTTTTGGATAATAATCTACCAGCGTTTCGATGAGTAGATTTTAGTTTCTGTGAACAAGTGTGAATTTCTTTTATTTCACTTTCATTTAATAAACTTTGATTAGTTAAATCTTCAAGTGCTTTTATTAAAATTACAATATCAATATATTCATCTGGACATA
>QCNR01000014.1 GCA_003210075.1 Pelagibacteraceae bacterium AG-426-G09 | reverse complement strand
ACTCTTTAACTGTCATTTTTTTCTTTTTTGGTTTTTGACCTAAAGATTTTCCTAATGCGTCAGAAATATTAATCATTCCAACATTTGCACCTGGCATACCTGGAATTTCAAATGATGGCATTTGATTATTCTCGCTTATAGCAATTTCAATTTCATTATCATCTAGATCGCCATTTCTTAATCTTTTCCTAAAACTTTCTCTTGTTGCAACACTTGCGCTATTTCCAACTAAAGCATCTAAAACCCTTTCCTCAGCAAGTTTTTGAGCTTTAGTATGTACTTCTTTCCTTTTTTTGGATCTTTCCATCGCAATAGCAATTTCAATTAAATCTCTAATGATTTGTTCTACATCTCTTCCTACATATCCAACCTCTGTAAATCTTGTTGCTTCAACTTTTACAAATGGTGCTTCAGCTAACTTTGACAATCTTCTAGAAATTTCTGTTTTACCAACCCCTGTTGGTCCCATCATAAGAATGTTTTTAGGAAGTACTTCGTCTTTCATTTCTCCTTCAATTGCTTGTCTTCTCCATCTGTTTCTTAATGCAATCGCTACAGCTCTTTTAGCCTTATCTTGCCCAACTACAAATCTATCTAATTCAGAAACAATTTCCCTAGGAGATAAAGAATCCGAAAGAGTATTTTTACTTTCTTTTTTGTCCTTTGGTATTAGTGTTGTTACGTTTGATTTATCCATTATATTTTTTCAGTTGAAATGTTATTGTTAGTGAATACACAAATTTCAGATGCTGTCTCCACAGCTTTTTTCGCTATCTCTTCTGCAGACATATCTGAATTCATTAGAACTTTTGCTGCTGCTAAAGCATAATTTCCACCCGAACCAATTCCAATAACATCTCCCTCAGGTTCTAATACATCTCCAGTTCCGGAAATTATGAAACTTTTTTCTTTATCAGCCACTGCCATCAAAGCTTCTAATCTTCTTAAGTATTTATCTGTTCGCCAATCTTTAGCTAATTCTACAGCAGCTCTTGCAAGATTGCCGGCGTGTTTTTCTAATTTAGACTCTAATCTTTCAAATAATGTTAAAGCATCTGCGGTAGAGCCTGCAAAGCCTGCAATCACATTTCTTTTCTCAATCTTTCTAACTTTATTTGCAGTTTTCTTAATTACAGTATTTCCCATACTGACTTGGCCATCACTAGCCACTACTACTTGATTTTTTTTTCTTACCAGCGCTATTGTTGTCATGACACATAGGTGGATACTAATTTTTATAGTTCAAGTGCTAAATTAGAAATATTGATATCGTCAAATAATCTATATATACCTATATTTTATAATGAAACGAAAAGCTAAAATCAGCCGAAAAACTAAAGAGACATCAATTAGTGTTGAAGTAAATATTGATGGAAAGGGTAAATATAAAATTGACACAGGCATAGGTTTTTTAAATCATATGCTTGAGCAATTATCCAAGCACTCTTTGATTGATTTAAATGTAAAAGCAAAAGGAGATACGCATATTGATCTACACCACACCACAGAGGATGTAGGGATTGCCATTGGCGAATGTATTAAAAAGGCTTCTAACAAATTCAAAGGAATTAAAAGATACGCTCATGCAATGATTCCAATGGACGAAACCCTTTCCAGAGTTGCGATAGATGTATCAAATAGACCTTACTTAATATGGAAAGTAAATTTAAAAGTTGAAAAACTTGGTGAAATGGACACGGAATTATTTAAAGAATGGTTTCAAGCATTTTCTCAGTCAGCTGGTGTTACACTCCACATGGAAAATATCTATGGAGATAATAGTCACCATATAATTGAGTCATGCTTTAAAGGATTAGCTAGAACTTTAAGAAGTGCTTTAGAAATAGATCCAAGAACAAAAAACGTTATACCATCTACTAAAGGCTCATTATAAAATTTTAATGAATATTACAATTGTCGACTATAAATCGGGCAACATTAGCTCTGTTATTAATTCGTTCAACGAAGTTGCTAAAGATAAAGTAAAAATAGAGGTAACTTCAGACATTAATAAAATCAAATCGAGCGATAAAGTTGTTTTGCCAGGACAAGGTTCGTTTAAAAGTTGTGTCCATGGACTTAATAATATCAGTGGCTTAATTGATACTCTAAATGAATTCGCAATTAATAATAAAAAACCTCTTCTTGGAATTTGTGTTGGGTTACAAATGTTTGCAGATATTGGTTATGAAGAAACTAAAACCAAAGGATTAGGCTGGATTTCAGGTAAAGTTTCAAAAATAGATAATCAAAATGGAAAATATAAACTTCCTCATATTGGCTGGAATCAAATTAATATTGTTAAGGAAAGTAAAATTTTCAAAGATATAGAAAATAATTCTCATATGTATTTTGTGCATAGTTATGAATTTATTCCAAATGATAAAAATGTTATTTCAGCAACTACTGATTACTCTTCAAATATTGTATGTGCTGTAGAAAAGGAAAATATATTTGGAACTCAATTTCACCCAGAAAAAAGCGATAAAATTGGATTACAGATAATAGAAAATTTTATAAAATTATAAATATGAAAATATTTCCAGCGATAGATATAAAAAATGGAAAGTGTGTGAGACTTTTGAAGGGCGATTTCAACAAAAGCACAATTTATGAAAAAACTCCTTTAGATCAGGCTAAAGAATTTTCAGCTCAAGGTTTTCGTGACCTTCATATAGTCGATTTAGATGGAGCTCTCAATGAAGAGCCAGTTAATGGAAAATTGATAGAGAACATATGTAATCAGAACAAGGATAAAGCTACCGATATACAAATGAGAGTCCAAGTAGGTGGCGGGATAAGAACAATTGATCATATAGCTAAATTAATTGATGTAGGAGTAGATAGAGTTGTTTTAGGAACTATTGCAGTAAGGGATCTAAAATTTCTCGAAAATGTTTGCAACAAATTTAAAAACAAAATAGCAGTGGGCCTAGATGTTCGTGAAGGATATATAGCCCTTAAAGGCTGGAAAGATCAAACAAATATCCTTGCAACAGATTATTTAATGCAAATTAAAGATATTGGAGTTTCAAGAATAATTTATACTGATATTGAAAGAGATGGAACTTTAACAAGGCCTAATTTTGAAGAAACTATTAAAATTGTTAAACTTCTTGAAAATAAGATTCCAGTTGTAGTTTCAGGAGGTGTAGGATCTATAAATGATATTGTTGCAGTAAAACAACATCCGGAATACTTTGAAGGAGTAATAGTTGGTAAAGCAATATATGATGGACGTTTGTCAGTTTCAGGAAATATAGTTAATTTATTAAGTTAATTTTAAATGCTAAAAAATAGAATTATTCCCTGTTTAGATGTTAAAAATGGACGTGTTGTAAAAGGTATCAACTTTGTGGATCTAAAGGATGCAGGTGATCCTGTAGAACAAGCTAAAATTTATAGTGATGGTGGAGCTGATGAGATTTGTTTTTTAGATATCACAGCATCCAACGAAAATAGAGACACTATTTATGAGGTTGTTGAGAAAACTTCAAAAAAATGTTTTGTTCCTCTTACAGTAGGGGGAGGCGTGCGTAGTATTGAAGATATAAACAAGTTATTAAACTGTGGAGCAGATAAAGTATCTATAAATACAGCTGCAGTTCAAAACCCAGAGGTAGTTGTTGAAAGTTCCAAAAAATTTGGGTCCCAGTGTATTGTTGTGGCTATAGATGCTAAGAAAAATGGAGATATGTGGGAAATATTTACCCATGGTGGAAGAAATAAAACGGGAATTAATGCAATAGAATTTGCGAAAAAAATGGAAAAAAACGGTGCTGGAGAATTACTTGTTACTTCAATGGATAAAGATGGAACTCAGTCTGGTTATGATATTGAACTTATGAAAAACATATCTTCATCAGTAAATATCCCAGTAATAGCTTCTGGTGGCGTTGGTACTTTAGACCATTTAGTTGACGGAATTAAATCAGGAGCAAATGCGGTGCTTGCGGCATCTATTTTTCATTATGGAACTTTTTCTATAGAAGAAGCAAAGCAATATTTGGCATCTAAGAACATACCTGTTAGAATTTAAAATGTTAAAAATATTAGAAGATTTAATTTTATTAGCTAGAGAAAGAAAAAATAATCCTATTTCTGGATCTTACACTAATAAGTTATTAGAAGATAAATCTTTGGCAAAAGAAAAAGTACTCGAAGAAGTTGGAGAACTTATTGAGGCTGTAGAGAAAGATACTAATAAAATTCATGAAGCGGCAGATGTAATGTATCATTTGATTGTTTATCTAGAGGCTAATGGAATAAAAATTGAAGAAATAATGACTGAATTATCAATAAGAAAAAAATAATACCTACAAAATATACTTATAAAAAAGATAAGTATTTAATAATTTCATTTAAATATATACTTCCTGAAAAAATGAGCCATAAGTTCTATAAACCTGCAAGATCAAGATTGCAAAGAAGTGAATTAGCAGTTCCAGGCTCATCGCCAAAGATGTTTGAGAAAGCTTTAAACTCAGAGGCGGATTACATTTTTTTAGATTTAGAAGATGCGGTTTCTCCAAATGATAAGGTTCCAGCACGTGCGAATGTAATTAAAGCGCTTAATGAAATGGACTGGAGAGAAAAAGGAAAAACAATTTCTGTAAGAATAAACAGTCTTGATACACACTATATGTATAGTGATTTAGTAGAAATTGTTGAGCAAGCAGGAGAAAATGTTGATACAATATTAGTACCAAAGGCTGGCACCGAAAGTGATGTATACATGGTTGATTGTATGCTCACTCAAATTGAAACGAATAAAAAATTAAAAAACAAAATTGGTATTGAGTGTTTAATCGAAACAGCGCTTGGAATGTCCAATATCAAAGAAATTGCAAAATCGAGTGAAAGATTAGAGGCATTGCATTTTGGTGTCGCTGACTATGCTGCAAGTTTAAGAGCAAGAACTGTTGTAATAGGTGGATTAAATCCTGATTATCCAGGGGATCAATGGCATCACGGACTTTCAGAACTTGTAATGACGTGTAGAGCTTATGGGCTAAGGGCTATCGATGGTCCCTTCGGAGATTTCAATGATCCAGATTCATATATTGCTGCAGCAAAAAGAGGAGCTGCAATTGGTATTGAAGGAAAATGGGCAATACATCCATCTCAAATAGAACTAGCTAATAAAGTTTTTTCACCACCAGAGACAGAAGTCAATAAAGCAAAAAGAATTTTAGAGGAATTAGATAAAGCTGCAAAAGAAGGCAAAGGAGCAGCGCAGCTAGATGGAAGAATGATCGATGCAGCATCTGCGAGGATGGCGGAAAACATTGTTAGCATTGCTAAATTAATTAACAAAAAATAATTATGGATATACACGAATATCAAGCAAAAGAAATTTTAGCTAGCTTTGGAGTTACAATTCCAAGAGGAGGGATTGTCTACAGTCCTGAGACCGCAGAGAATAAAGCAAGAGAAATTGGCGGATCAAAGTGGGTTGTAAAAGCACAAATTCATTCCGGCGCAAGGGGAAAGGCTGGAGGAGTAATTGTTTGCAACTCTCCCCTCGAAGTTGCTCAAGCAACAGACAAGCTTTTAGGAAAAAAATTAGTTACTAATCAAACAGGACCAGAGGGCAAAATTGTAAATAGAATTTATATTGAGGAGGCAACAGATATTGAAAAAGAATTATACCTAGGTTTAGTTTTTGACAGAAGTTCTGAAAGTATAATGGTTGTAGCTTCAACAGAAGGTGGAATGAGCGTAGAGGAAATTGCTAAAGAAAAACCAAAATCGATTATTAGATCTAAAATAGAAGTTGCGGTTGGTATACAAAACTTTCAGGCAAGAGAGCTTGCATTTGGATTAGGAATAGAGCCAGAATTAATAAGAAGAGCCTCAGAAACAATAATTGGATGTGCCAAAGCTTTTAGTGAGTTAGACGCAACAATGGTTGAGGTAAATCCATTAGTAATCTCAAAACAAAAACAAATATTGGCATTAGACTGTAAGATGAGTTTTGACAATAATGCAATGTTTAGAAGAGACAAAGTATCTGAATTAAGAGACAAAACACAAGAGGATGAAAAAGAAGTTTACGCTTCTGATAGGGGTTTAAATTACGTTAGTTTAGATGGAAACATTGGAAATATTATAAATGGAGCTGGATTAGCAATGGCATCAATGGATATGATTAAACTTGCAGGTGGAGAACCGGCCAACTTTCTAGATGTTGGTGGAGGAGCAACACCTGAAAAAATAGTAAAGGCATTCAGGCTAATTACTATGGATAAAAAAGTAAAAGTAATTCTTGTTAATATTTTTGCTGGAATAAATAGATGTGATTGGGTGGCAGAAGGAATAGTGCAAGCATTAGAAAAAATAGAAATCAAAGTTCCTCTGGTGATAAGATTAGCTGGAACAAATGTTGAAAAAGGAAATAAGATTCTTCAAGAAAGTAAATTAAATTATATAGAGGCTAACACTTTAGAGGATGCAGCAAATAAAGCGGTTGCAGCATTGAAATAAATGGCAGTTATAATTGAAAAAAATACAAAAATTTTAATTCAAGGTTTCACTGGAAAAATGGGAACTTTCCATGCCGAGGAAATGATAAAATATGGTTCAAATGTAGTAGGTGGCGTTACACCAGGAAAGGGGGGCCAAAAACATTTAGACAGGCCAGTCTTTAACACTGTAAAAGATGCAGTGAAACATACTGGTGCAACAGCATCAATATTATTTGTTCCACCAGCATTCGCAGCAGACTCAGCAATGGAAGCAGCTGACGCTGGAATTAAAACTTGTGTAGCCATAGTAGATGGAATCCCTTCACACGATATGATTAGAATTAAGAGATATATGAGAAGATATTCAAAAAATGATAAAATGACTCTTGTAGGTCCAAACTGTGCAGGTATTATAAGTCCAGGTAAATCAATGTTGGGAATTATGCCAGGCCATATTTATAAGGAGGGTAGAGTTGGAATTATTAGCAGATCAGGAACTTTAGGATATGAAGCTGCTCAACAAATGAAAAATCTTAATATTGGTATTTCTACTAGCGTAGGAATCGGAGGCGATCCAATTAATGGAAGTTCATTTAGAGATATAATTGAAAAATTTGAAACCGATGACGAAACAGATGCAATTTTAATGATAGGCGAAATTGGTGGGCCACAAGAAGTTGCTGCAGGCGAATTTGCGAAAGAAAATATGAAAAAACCTGTAATTGGATATATAGCTGGATTAACTGCTCCTAAAGGAAGAGTAATGGGGCACGCTGGAGCCATTGTTTCTGCGTATGGTGAAAGTGCAATTGAAAAAGTTGAAATTTTGAAAGAATGTGGGGTAACTATATCAAAAAATCCATCAGTGATGGGCGATACTGTTAGGTCTGTATTAGAAAAAATTTAATATGAAATACGATGATCAAAATATATTTGCAAAAATTCTTAGAGGTGAAATTCCTTGTAAGAAAATCTACGAAGATGAGTTTGTTTTATCTTTCCACGATATTAATCCACAAAAAAAAGTACACGCTCTAGTTATCCCTAAAGGAAAATATGTTGATTTAGACGACTTTTGTCAAAACGCTTCTCCGAAGGAAATGACTGGTCTTTTAAAAGGGATTAATATTGTTGCAAAAAAACTTGGAATTTCTGTAGATGGTGGCAAAGGATACAGGGCTCTATCAAACATTGGTGAGGATGGTGGACAAGAAGTTTCCCATTTACACTTTCATTTGTTTGGTGGAGAAAAAATTGGCAAGATGGTTCAATAGCCTTGAAAGTAGACAGATACTACCTCGAGATTCTAACCTTAGATAATTTAAAACAAGTTAACTCGCCAAATAAAGATCTAATTATAGAAAAAATTAACCCTCCAGATATTGAACTAAATAAATTTTTTTATAAAAATGTGGGAAAAAATCATAGGTGGGTAGATAGATTATCTTGGGATAATTTAAAATGGACCTCTTATTTAGAAAATAAAAACGTACATACATACGTATTGAAATTTAATAAAGATTTGATTGGATATTTTGAGGCTATAAAAGATCCATCCCAAAATAGTTGTGAGATAGCATATTTTGGATTACTTGATGAGTATATTGGTAAGAAATTTGGAGGTTATTTTCTATCTCAAGCTATAAAAATATGTTTTGAAATCAAATCTAAAAGAGTTTGGGTACACACTTGTACATTAGATCATAAAAATGCACTTAAAAATTATATAAATAGAGGTATGAAAATTTTTAAGGAGGAAACAATCAATTTAATTTAATCATTTAAAGGGAGTTTAAAGATTTTTTCATCTATATTGGTATTGATCAAAGTATTAAATATATATGTAATTGCTAAATTTTGATAAACATCTTCTACTTGCCAGCCGACTAAATCATAATCTTTTTTATCAAAAAAAATATTTATATTATTATTATTTTCAACTATTTTAATAAATACATACTTATCCTCCATTTCATTTAAGTTTGAAGATTTAATTTGATTTATTAAAAAATTTTTATCTAATATAAAGTCGAAAGGTGTGCTTTTAATTGGATAACGGTAATACTGTCTATCAGTTTTGATTACTATGCTTGAACCATTTGAGACTATAATTTTATTTTTCCTTGAGTCATATTTACAAAACATTTTTTTTGGATATTGAATTACACACTCTCCTTTTTCATCTTTTCCACCAATTGTTTGAATAAAATTGAAACTAAAGTTATCTGTTTGATTTAATTTTTTTGTAATATTTTCTTTATTTAGTGCATTAAGATTAGTCTGAAAAAAAAAGAAAAATAAAATTAAAATTGTAATTATTTTCATTTCAAAATTTCTCTTTTGCCTACATGATTTGCCTTACTTACCACTCCATTTTCTTCCATCATATCAATAATTCTTGCAGCTCTGTTATACCCAATCTGAAGTTTTCTTTGTAAAAATGAAGTAGACGCTTTTCTCTCATTTTTAACTAATTGTAATGCACTTTGATAAAGCTCATCTTTATCATTCATTCCTTCAATATCCTCATCTTTTGATAAATTTTCAGAAAACTCTAAAATTTCATCGACATAATCCGGTTCTGCTTGTGATCTTAAAAAATTATTTATTTTTTCAATTTCTTCTTCTGTAACAAAAGGTGAGTGTATTCTGGTTATTCTATTTGCTGAAGACATAAATAGCATGTCACCTTTGCCTAATAATTGCTCTGCACCTTGTTCACCAAGTATTGTTCTACTATCAATTTTTGAAGAAACTTGGAACGAGATTCTAGTGGGAAAGTTGGCTTTTATTGTACCTGTAATAACATCAACACTAGGTCTTTGGGTTGCCATGATGATGTGAATGCCAGCAGCCCTAGCCATTTGAGAAAGCTTTTGAATATAATTTTCAATATCTTTTCCAGAAACTAGCATTAGGTCTGACATTTCATCTACTATTACTACTATGTATGGCATAGATGGTTTATTCTTAGCATTGTATCCATCTATGTTTCTTACTCCAACTTTAGTCATTAACTTGTATCTATTTTCCATTTCTTTCACAACCCAGCCTAACACCGAAGCTGCCTTCTTAGGCTCCGTTATCACAGGACATAATAAATTTGGTATACCTTCATAGGTAGACAATTCTAACATTTTTGGATCAATAAGAATAAATTTACATTTATCCGGAGTATGTCTGTATAATAATGATAATATTATTGTATTAATACAAACTGATTTTCCAGAACCTGTTGTTCCTGCAATCAAAAGGTGAGGCATAGCGCTTAAATCGCCTATAATAGGATTTCCTGAAATACTTTTTCCTAAAGCTATAGGTAATTTTATATCTTTTTTTTTAAATTGAGAATCTTTAATTACCTCACCAAGATATACGTTTTCTCTTGTAATATTTGGTAATTCAATTCCAATAGTATTGCTTCCAGGTATAATTGAAATTCTTGCTGATTCTGAACTTGTATTTCTTGCAATATCCTCAGATAAATTGATTATTTTTGAAACTTTGACACCAGCCGCGGGTTCAAACTCATTTAAAGTTACAACTGGTCCATAATTTATTTTTTTTATTTTTCCTTCAACACCAAAATCCAATAAAACTTTTTCTAAAAAATCTTCATTTATATCCTCGTTATTTTTAGCTATCTTTTCATTTTTTGATGGTAATTTTAGTAAACTCAAATCTGGAAGAATAAATCTTTTAATATTTTTATTAATTTTACTTTCGAATGGCAAAGTATCTTGTATCCTTGTGTTTTCATTTATTGTTTCCGAAATTATATTTTGATTGTTAACATAACCACTGTCTTCTGTGTTTTCTTTTTTTCTAAATTGAAAAATATTTTTAAAAAACATTACATAAGTTAGGACGCGTGTGATCTTAAAATTTATACTTATCAGAAAAAATATGACCACGAAAAAACAAAGTGTATAATAGGAAATATTTTGATTTATATCTAGCAAGTTTTTTAGGAAACTATTTTTTATAAATAATCCAACGAATCCACCGTTCCCATTAACTATCAAAAAAAAGGATTGATCATAAAAATAAGAAAAAAATAGGGAACCAAAAATAATATATAAAATACAATAGAATAAATTATCAATAACTGTGATTTGTATTTTAGTAATCAACATATTTGTTCCAGAAAAAAATAAAGTAAAAGGTATTAAATAGGCTATTAAACCAACAGATTGAAAAAGAAAATCAGATAATAAGCTTCCTCTAAATCCAAGTATATTTTGGATTTCATCAATTTTACTATTTAAAAAATTTGGATCATTTGGTGAGTAGCTTAGAAGTGATATTAAAATTAAAATTGACGCAATAATAATAATTAATCCAAAAAGCTCTGTAAGTCTTTTGATTAAAAATTCTTTTGTTTTTAATAAGAAATCAGTAAATTTCATATAAATGAATCAAATTAGTTGATTTGTACCATTTAATTATTATTGGTAAAATTAAAAAATTTTATGAAAGTTTGTCTTATTGGAAATAATCTCACTAGCTTGATTTTAGCTAATATTTTATCTGAAAAAAATTTTTATACTGAAATATTTTCATTAAAAGGTCCAAAACTAAATTTTAAAACAAGAACATTAGGTATAACAAATAGTAATTTAATATATTTGGAGAAATATTTCAAAAATATATCAAAAAAAACTAATCTTATAAATAAAATACAGGTACTAATTAAAAATAAAAAAATTAATAAAGAGATATTCTTTAATAAGGATATAAAATCTTTATTTAGCATGGTTAAGTACGACAAATTGTATTCGATAATAGAGTCAAAAAGCACAAGAAATAAATTTATCAAATTTAAATATTTTAAAAAAGATACAGATCTATTAGTATTAAAGAATAAAAAAGATTTTAAATTAATTATAAATTGTGAGAAATATAATTTTTTAACTAAAAAATTTCTAAAATATCAAATAAATAAAAATTATTATAATAAAGCATTTACTACAATTATTAATCATAAGAAATTAGTAAACAACAAAGCTATTCAGATCTTTACAGATTTTGGTCCCGTTGCTTTTCTCCCACTATCTGAAAAAAAAACATCAGTAGTTTTTTCTTTTGATATCAAAAAAAAAAATAATATTTCCGAAGATACAATTATTGAATTAATTAAAGATTTTAATCCGATTTATAAAATCATATCTATGGAAAAATTAGAGTATTTTAATCTCAAATTTAAATTACCAAAAAAATATTATTATGAAAATATACTTTTTTTTGGAGACGCAATACATTCAATTCACCCATTAGCTGGACAAGGGTTTAATATGACTATAAGAGATATTAAAACCCTAAACAATATCTTGAGCCAAAAAATAAATTTAGGAATGAATATTGATAAAAATATTTTTAATGAATTTGAAAAAGAAACAAAAAGTAAAAATTCAGTATTTTCTTTCGGTATTGATTTTATTCATGAATTTTTTAAATTTAATAAAGACTATATTCCAAAAAATATATCAGAAACAATAATAGATTTTATAAACAATAATCAAAAAATAAAAAATCTAAGTATAAAATTTGCAAATCATGGCAGTTTATAATTACTGTATGGTTTTAATATTTGAAAAATTTGTGTTGTAAGTATTAAGTATTTCCTCAAACTTCATTTTTCTTTCCTTTAGACTTTTTGACTCAAGTAAAATTTGTTTTTCTAAAATTGAAAAAGGTGATGCCATCGATAATGCTGATAATGTTTGATAGACATTTTGACCTTCTAGATCTTTCCAATTTATTTTATATCCTCTCTTTTCAAATAAAGATTTGAGCTCATTTAGTATTTTTTTTATTTTATCAAATTCAAATTCTTCGTTATTAATATTTTCATCGTTTTTAAACATTTCATAGTTAACATTTAATTCTCTATAATTTTTACTATTTTTTATTTCACTCACTTTGCTAAATCTATTTAAACCTTTAATTATTATTATATATCTACCATCTTCTGTTTCATTAAAACTAATAATTCGACATAAACAACCAACGTCAAAAAGATCAGGTTTTTTTAGTTCACCAGTTTTCTTAGGCTGTATCATCCCTATCAGTCTATTAGATGACATCGAGTCATCGACCATTTGAAGGTACCGTGGTTCAAAAATATTTAGAGGTACAGTTGTCTCTGGGAAAACAATAAAATTTGAAAGTGGAAAAACAGGTATTTTAGTCGGTAGATTATTTAATATATCCATATATAAAAATATATCATAACAAAAAAAAATAAAAATGAATAAAGATCTGGCCCAACTTGATAAGCTATTTAAATTAAATAAATTTGAAGAAGTTATATCAAGAACAAAAAAATTAATAAAAAAAAAGGAAATTATACCGCCTTACTATAATTTACTCGGTATATCATTGGATAATATTGGCAAGAGTTATAAAGCTGAAAAAATATTTTTTGAAGCTATTAAAAAAAACTCTAAGGAAATAAGCTTTTATTCTAATCTTGGGAAAATATTAATAAAACAAGATAAATTGGATGAAGCAGAAAGTATCTTAAATAGTGCAATAAAAATTAAACCTGATGATCCTTTTTCGTTATTTGAATATGGTAAACTTAAAAGGCTTAAAAAAAAATTACCAGAAGCGTTAGAATATTTCAAAAATGTATATAAAATTAATCCTTCTTTTCCAAACGTACTATTTTTAATTGGAAAAACATATTTGGAACTCTCACAAGAGACAAATGATATAAAATTAAAAGAGCTTTCAATTGAAAACTTATCAAGATGCAGCGAGCTTTTTCCAGAAAATGTTGATGCAGATTTTCTTTTAAGTGAAGTTTTTAATTATGAAAAAGAAAAAAAACATCAACATAGTATGTTAAAAAAAATAGAAAATTTAAGTTTTAGAAATAGAAGGCAAAAGTCTGTATTACTTTTTTCTATAGCAAAATCTTTTGATGATCAGAAAAAATTTGATCAGGCATCAGAGTTTTTAAAAATGGCAAATAGTGAAATGGACTCCACCTTAGAAAAAAACATAATATCTAAATATTCACAAAGGTTTGAAAATTTAAAATTATTATTTAATCAAATTATAAATGTAAAATATTTAGAAGACAAAAGTTTGTATAAAAAAAAAATTATTTGTATTATAGGTATGCCCAGATCTGGCACTACCTTACTTCATCAATTGATTGCATCATCAAGGGAAACCGAAGGAGTAGGGGAAAGTTCGGTAATTCCAAGTTTTTTTGAAACAAAAATTTTTAATAAAGAATTTTTAAATAAAATTTATGAAAAAAATAAACTTAATAAAAAATATCTTATAGAAATATCAGGTTTACTTGGTGAAAATTTTAATAAAATACAAATAACGAAAAAAAATGTGATTGTTGATAAAAATCCATCTAATTTCTTTTGGGTTGGCTTTATTAAACTTTTATTTCCTAATTCTAAAATTATTCATATTAAAAGAAATTTAAAAGATGTTGGTTTATCTGTTTATAAAAATATTTTTGGTGTTGATGAGATGAATTGGTCATACAATCCTAAAAATATTATCGAATATGTAAAAATTTATAAAAATACAATCAATTTTTGGAAACAAAAATATGGTAATTCCATATATGAAATTGATTATGAAAAATTAATTAATAATAAAAATGAAGAGACAAAAAAATTATTTTCTTTTTGTGGTTTAGATTGGTCAGAGGATATATTTGATTTCTATAAAACTGCAAAAACAATTAGAACTGCAAGTCTATACCAGGTTAAAAAACCAATTTATAAAAGCTCAGTTAATATAAGTGATAAATATTCAAGATATATTAATTTTTTAGATGAATTTGATAGTTAAAAAAAAATTATTACTTCAAGTACAATCGACTACATTTAAAGAGAAATATTCTATTTTGCCACTTGCTAAATTTTTAAAAAGCCACTATTTTCAAAGCTTATAAACAAGCGGGCATAGCTCAGTGGTAGAGCGTCTCGTTGCCAACGAGAAGGTCGTGGGTTCAAGTCCCATTGCCCGCTCCAGAAAAAAAAATTATGGAAGAAGATTTATCAAAAAAAAAATGTATCCCATGTGAAGGAAATATACCTGCTTTCGATTATAGTGAAATTCATAAATATTTAAAAAAAGTAGATGGCTGGGAAGTAAAAAAAAATGAGAAAGAAAATTATTTTTTAATAAAAGAGTTTAAATTTGAAAATTTTAAAAATAGTCAAACATTTATTAATCGTGTTGGTGATATAGCGGAGACGGAAAGTCATCACCCAGATATTTCATTTGGGTGGGGTTATGCTAAAATAAAAATATTTACTCATGCTATAAATGGCCTTGCTGAAAGTGACTTTATCCTCGCATCTAAAATTGATAAAATAGTTAATGATTAAAATGTCTGGTTTTGGAAAAAATTAGAATAATTCCCATATCATCTGCAAATTTAATTATTTCTTTGTCTCTAATTGAACCGTATGGCTGAACTATAGTAGTTACTCCTGCTTGAACTAATTTTTCAATACCATCTATAAATGGAAAGAAAGCATCGGATGCTGCTACTAAAGGTTCGTTGTAGTTAAATTGATTAAATTTTTTCATTTTTTCTATCGCAATCTTACAACTGTCAATTCGACTTGGTTGACCAGAACCAATACCTAATGTTTTAAAATCTTGAGTAATAACTATAGCGTTAGATTTCGCAGAGCGGCAAACATTAAAAGAAAATATCACTTGATCCATTAGCTTCTTTGAAGGTTTAATTTTAGATACTGTTTTAAAATTATTTTTACTGAAAAAAAAGTTATCACTTGATTGCATTAATAAGGAGTTTAATCCTGATAAAATCTTTTGGTTATTTTTTAATTTAAAATTTGAACTATCAACTAATCTTAAATTTTTTTTGGTTTTAAAAAGTTTAAAAACTTTTTTGTCAAACCCATTTGCAATTATCACCTCGTAATAGTTTTTTGAGATTTCCTTTGCGACTTGAAGATTCAATTTATAATTACATGCCACAATTCCTCCAAAAGCACTTATAGGATCACAATTTAATGCAGATAAATAGCTTCTTAAATGATTAGTCTGCATTGATACACCAGATGGATTTGCATGTTTTACAATTATTGTACCTTTATTTTTTGGCAATGTTTTTCCAAGATTTAAACAAGCAAAAATATCGTTATAATTATTATAACTTAAATCCTTTCCTTGTAATTTAGTTAATTTTAAACTTTCTTTGTTACTATAGATCGCACCAGTTTGATGTGGATTTTCACCATATCTTAATTTTTCTAATAAATCTGCTTCAAAAATAAATTTATTAGGAATAGATTGATTTGAAATAGAATTGAAATAATTATAAATTTTCGCATCATAGCTTGCAGTTTCTCCAAAAGCCTCTCTAGACATTCTAAGTCTAAATTTTAATGAAGTACCACCATTATATGTATTCAATTCATTAATTAGTTTTTTGTATTGAGAAATTTTTGTAATTACAACAACGTCATTATAATTTTTTGCTGCAGATCTAACCAATGTTGGGCCGCCAATATCAATATTTTCAATTATTTTTTCATGAACTTTAGTTGTATCTATTGTTTTTTGAAATGGATAAAAATTTGTAATAACCAAATCTATACCTTCAAAATTAAGTTTTTTTAGAATTTTTTTATGAGATTTTTTGTTTCTTTTGAACAAGATGCCTGAATGAATTTTAGGATGAAGTGTTTTTACTCTTCCATCAAGGATTTCTGGAAAATTTGTATAATTTGATACTTCAAAACAACTATACCCGAGAGATTTAATTTTTTTAAAAGTCCCACCAGAGCTTATTAATTTAATTTTATATTTACTAAGCACTTTGAGAAGATTATTAATTTCCTTTTTATCTGATATTGAAATAAGTGCAGATCTAATTTTCATATTTTACTTAATTTCCAAAAAATAGCTTCTTCATTAGGTTTAGTTAATCCAGTAATAAGTATATTTTTATTCTCTAAATATTTATTTTTCTTACCAAAATATAAACCAGACTCAATTTCTATTTTGTGGCTTTCACAACTAAATTTCCACCCTGAATTATTACTTTCGATTAATATAGTCTTATTGTTTAATAATTTTGTTAAATTAATTTCAGGTAATACATGAAATCTTATCTCAAAATTACTAGATCTAAAGTTTTTAGTTTTAATAAGCTTGTCACAACCTTCTAATCTAGTTTCATTTTGATAAAAAAGTAATTGTCTTTCATGAATTACCCCATTAGATTTTGAATAGGCATCATGCGATGCCCTGATGGACCAAAATTCATTCTCCGATTTAATCTCTTTATCTAAAACTTTAAAATTCTTAACTATTAGCATGTGCCCATGCTTATTTCTTTCGAATCTAACAGCCGATGTATTATTTAACACTAAAGTGGAATGCGTAGCTGTTGATTTAGAAACAATATTTAATTGATGTTTATAATCTTGAAAATAACCAGAATTAGTTATTATTTTTTCTCCCAAAAAATTAAATTCAAATGAAAATATACCAGACTGGTAATCTTTCGAAAATTTTTTTTCTGGTGCTTTACCAATATCAACTGCTAGTAAAGATTTTTTATTACTCATAACAACATACCCACCAATTTCATTTGCATCCTCTTTGAATTTATATTTGTGGAAATTTAAATAATTATCAAAATCCTTATTAGTGTCTTCGAAATTTCCATTAAATAAAATTCCCTTTTTTTTATTCGAGCATAAAAGATTGTATGATTTTCCTAAGTAAAAAATTTTCTCATTCAAAAATTCTGGAATATTTGTTTGAGACTCTTTTAATAATTCTCTAATTATAATTAGATATTTTAAATAAAAAACTAATTGTCTCAAATTTCTAGATTTAGGAAAATTAGTTATGTCTAGAGAGGAGTTTAATAATTGTTTTAATAGATCAATGCCAAATCTGAGATAATGACTGTCGCCATATGATAAACCAACTAAAATGATAGCTGTACTTCCAATTATTTTATCATCTAGCTGATCTGATCTTTTAATCTCATTAATTAAGTGATTAGTTTGTTTTTTAATTAGTAAATTAAATCTGATTTTGTAGTTTGCTTCAGCATTTTCGTAAGTTAATTTAGAATTTGAAATCCATGCAATAATTCTTTTTGACAAAATATCTAAATCCCAAATATTTTGTTTGTATTTATCATTTTCCTCGATCCAATTATAGATTACATTTTGTGTAGTTTTTTGAGATGATTTTAAATCTAATGTAAATAGCCAAAAAAAACTATGAAGTTTTTTAAAATTTATATCATTCAAAGTAGCAGAAGTTTTCCATATAGAATTTAAAGAAAAGTCATCAATATTATATTTTTTTTTATCCAATTTAATAATACTATTTAGAATATTTTGACTAGGCTTATATATTATTACTTTATCGTCAGTATTTGAAATTTTTTTGTTATAGATTGGGGAATTTAGATAAATTTTTCTTATTCTTTGAATTATATAAAAAAAAATATAGTTAAAGTTCAAAAAAAAACTTTTAATAAACATTTACATTTGTTTTAAGGTTTCGATATTCTTTTTTAGATCTCCATTATTTTCTTTGAATACTGTTGTGCCTGAAACCAGAATGTCTACACCAGCATTTATTGCAATCTTAGAGGTTTCAAAATTTATTCCACCATCAATTTCAATTTTAAAAGTAAGTTTTTTTTCTTTTCTTATTTGATCCAACTTTTTTATTTTACTAATCACTTCATCTATAAATTTTTGACCTCCAAATCCAGGATAAACACTCATTATTAAAATTAAATCAACTTTATCTAAGTGTTCTTCAGCAAGAGCTACTTCTGTATTAGGGTTAAGAGAAATACCAACTTTTTTATTAAATGATCTAATAAGTTTAATAGTATTTGATGTATCTTCTGTAGCTTCAGGATGGAATGTTATTATATCAGCACCCGCATCACTATAATCTTTAATATATTTATTTACAGGATCTATCATTAGATGAACATCAAATGGTAATTTTGTATGTCCTCTCAAACTTTTTATAACTGGTGGACCAATTGTAAGATTTGGAACAAAGTGACCATCCATAACATCGACATGTATCATATCAGCACCACTCTGTTCTAATCTCTTAATATCTTCACCTAACTTACTAAAATCAGCTGATAAGATTGATGGTGATACTTGTATTTTTTTCATAAACTCAACAATTTATAGTACTATCAATTTTTTTAATAATTTGAATTATTATTTGCCAAAAATCCTGTAAATTTCGTTTGCGATTTCACTTTCCAATGGAAAGGAAAGCATTCCCATTACGGAATAACCTAATAAATACGGTATTAAATAAAATCTGATCATATAAAAAAACCAAGCTACATAAAGAGGAACTATAGGATGTGCTATAAAGCTTGGAGTAATAAACTTAAATAATTTTATTATTGGATTCGTGGATTTAACAAATATTTTCATGAAGAAAAATTCCGAGTCTTCTCTTTGAAATATATTCATAGCCGTACGACCTATCAAAGTCCACATAATAATACCGAGAATATAATCGATAACTAAAATATAAATTGGCATGTTCTTTTAAGAATTGGGGGCGTATACATACGCCCCCTAATTTAAATTTACTTAGTGTGCTTTTCCTAGAATTGTCTTACCGCTTGGTACCCTGACTTCGTCAACCATTTTTTGGGTTGCACTATCAGGTTCTTCAGTCATTAGACTTACTACAACCATTACAACAAGACATACTACTGCTCCGATAATACCAAATCTTAGATGGTCAATACCTAACCAAGGCGTTTGAGCCATAAATTTAGGCCCAACGTAGATTAAATATGCTGTACCAGATCCAAGACCTGCTATCATTCCTGCAACAGCACCTGCTCTAGTTGCTCTCTTCCACCATATTCCAAGAACAAGTGGGAAGAACAATCCAGACATAGCGAAATCGAACGCCCAAGCAACAGCACCGAGAATTGATGTAATTCTCATTGATGCAATATAAGCTCCAGCAGCACCGATTACTATTAGAAGTGCTCTAGCAACTAATAATCTTTTTCTTACGTCTGCTTTTGGATCAACGATTTTGTAATAAATATCGTGTGATAAAGCATTTGCGATCGCAAGAATTAGACCATCTGCAGTTGACATCGCAGCAGCCATTCCTCCAGCAGCAACTAGTCCAGAAATTACGTAAGGCAATCCAGCAACTTCAGGAGTTGCAAGGACTACTACGTCACCTCTCATGAACCATTCATTTAACTGAAGAACGCCGTCTCCGTTAAAGTCTGCTATGAAGGCTTGTTTAACATTTATCCAAGCATTAACCCATTCAATTTGCATTATTTCAGCAATAGGTTTTCCTATTAGACCCGTTGGTAAGTTAGGATCTAAAAGAGATATCTTAGATAGTGTAGCTAACATCGGCGCTGAAGTATAAAGTAATGCAATAAAGAATAGTGACCATGCCACTGATTTTCTTGCAGCTTTAACACTAGGTGTTGTGAAGTATCTCATTAGAATGTGAGGTAAAGAAGCTGTTCCCACCATCATACAGATTGCTAATGATATAAACTTCCACGCAGCCATTCCACCAGCTGGTACGTCAGAGTGTGGAACCGAAATTGATTTCAATCCACCTGGTACACCAGCAGCTTTTATGTCCGCAGCAGCGTTTTTGACTAATCCAAATGTTGCCTCTAGGTCGTTTAGTCTTGCTACTTCATCCGCTAACATAAAGTGCGGGAAGAAACCAAAACCATTCTTGTTACTAATCCAGAATACAGGAATTAGGTAAGCTATAATTAAAACGATATACTGAGCAACTTGTGTCCATGTAACCGCTCTCATTCCACCTAACATTGAACATAGTAAGATACTTACTAATCCAACCCAAACTCCTAATTCAAATGGTATACCTAAAGCTCTAGATGCAATTGTTCCAGTCGCGTTAATTTGTGCTGTCACATAAGTGAAAGAAGCCAATGTAAGAACAACAACCGCCATGAAACGCGCAGCGTTTCCTCCGTATCTTGTTCCAATGAAATCTGGCACTGTGTAACAACCAAACTTTCTTAAATATGGAGCCATTAGCGAAGACACTAACACATATCCACCAGTCCATCCGACTAGGAATGCCATGTAAGTGTAACCACCAAAGTAAATACCTCCTGCCATTGCAACGAATGATGCACCTGACATCCAGTCAGCTGCTGTGGCCATTCCGTTGAAGACAGTTGGAACTTGCCTTCCAGCTACATAATAAGCGTCGACCTGAACAGTTCTAGAAATCCATCCGATTAATGCATAGATCGCAACTGTAAAGGCAACAAACATAATACCTATTGTCTTGGCAGTCATACCTGCTTGTTCTGCAATAGCCATCAAAATGATGAATATTAAGAAACCACCTGTATATGTTCCATAGATCCTAGGTAGATTGTTTATGAAGTCTTTTCTATTTATAAACTTTTCAGCCATTATTCGTCCTCCCCTCTTTCGGCGAAGCCAAACTCCTCGTCAATTTTCTCTTGCCTGTTTGCAAACCAAAATATTAAGACAACGAAAATTATGATAGATCCTTGGGCACACATATAATATGCTAATGGATATCCCAAAAAGCTACCATTGTTTAAGCTTTCACCAAACATGAAGATGACGATTGAGAAAACAAACCAAATTGCAAGAGTTAACATCATTAACCCCTTGGTTTTTTCCCAGTGTCTTTCTTTGTTTGACATTTTTAATCCTCCCTATAGGTTAAAAAAATAAACCATACCGATTTGAAAATGGATTGGAAGTCCTAAAATGGTCTTTGAAATGGCGAAAAACATAGAAAAAACAGTATATGGGCATTAAATACAAGCTGAAATTGAAGGATTTGAAGCTTCAGTATCTTATCGACTACTTTAAACCAATTCTTAAATATTTCAAACCAAGGGAAAAAATAGAAGACTACAAGGATTTAAAGAGTTTTATTCAAAAAAAATCAGCCTGGGTCAGTCAGGTCACTTTATACGGGTATCTTAAAACTAGAATGGGAGCAAAATATGTTCTGATGTTTGAAGATGAAATATTTCTTGGTTCAATTAACAAAGCTAAATGGAATATTTATACAGTAGCTCTTCAAGATTTATGTTTATATACGATATCATATTTAAAAGAAGCATCACAGAGACATAATACAGAAAAAGCGAAAGAAATATTTTTAGAAATTTTGAGTGACGAAGAAAAAAATCAAATTCCAAAAGATATATTAGATAAAACAAAAAAAGAATTTGATCAAAGATTAGAAAAAATTAATTGGGAAAATCATCATAGAGATTTACCTTTTAACAACAGTGCTCTTGCTTTATATGAGTGGTCACCGATAGCTGATGAGCTTAAAATTTTAGATAGAAAAATAGTATTGAATTCAATGATATTGAAATGGGATAGTATTAAAAAAGAATTTTCACAATTAATTAATTTTTAAATATTTTTTCTATTATCAACTAAATTATCAACAACACTTGGGTCTGCAAGTGTAGTTGTGTCTCCAAGCTGATCATGTTCATTTGCAGCAATTTTTCTTAAAATTCTTCGCATTATTTTTCCAGATCTAGTTTTAGGCAATCCTGGTGAAAATTGAATTAACTCAGGCCTGTAAAATGGTCCAAGGGTTTTTGCAATATGATTCTTTAATTCTCTTTCTAAATCACCATCGGCTATTACGCCGTTATTAACAGTAACATAGCAGTATAGAGCGTTTCCTTTAATTTGATGTGGATAACCGACTACCGCTGCTTCAGCAACTTTTGGATGAGCAACAAAAGCACTCTCTATTTCTGCAGTTCCTAAATTATGACCAGACACAATTATAACATCATCCACTCTTCCAGTAATCCAGTAGTAACCATCTTTATCTCTTCTACAACCGTCACCAGTAAAATACTTCCCATCAAATTGTGAAAAATATGTATCAATAAATCTTTGATGATCACCATATACGGTTCTCATTTGACCAGGCCATGATTGTGTCATACACAATCTACCTTGTCCTTCTCCTTTAACTTCTTTTCCATTTTGATCTACTATTACAGGTTTTATTCCATAGAAAGGTTTAGTTGCAGAACCTGGTTTAAGGTCTATCGCTCCAGTTTGGGGAGCAATTAAAATCCCACCAGTTTCTGTTTGCCACCATGTATCAACAATTGGACATCTATTGTCACCAATAGTTCTAAAGTACCACTCCCAGGCTTCTGGATTTATAGGCTCACCAACAGTTCCTAATAACTTAAGAGATTTTCTGGATGTTTTTTTAACTGGGTCATCTCCCTGAGCCATCAAAGCTCTAATTGCTGTGGGGGCAGTATAGAAAATATTTACTTTATATTTATCAACAATTTGCCACCATCTAGACGAATCCGGGTAGGTTGGAACACCTTCAAACATTATAGTTGTTGCGCCGTTAGCAAGAGGTCCATAAATTATATAGCTGTGGCCCGTAATCCATCCGATATCTGCAGTACAAAAATATATGTCCTTTGGTTTGTAGTTAAATATATATTGGTGAGTCAAAGATGCGTAAACCATGTAACCCCCCGTTGTGTGAAGGACGCCTTTTGGTTTTCCTGTAGATCCCGATGTATATAAAATAAATAATGGATCTTCAGCATTCATTTCCTCAGGTTCACATTGAGAAGGAACACCTTTTATCATTTCGTGATACCAAACATCTCTACTTTCGTCCCAATTAATTCTGTTCCCTGTCCTTTTAACTACAATACATTTTTTAACATTTGGGCAATGAATTAATGCTTCATCTGTAATAGATTTTAAATGAATTGTTTTTCCACCTCTAATACCTTCATCTGCTGTAATGATATAATCAGACTTACAATTATTAACTCTATCCGCAATAGAGTCTGCTGAAAATCCACCGAATATTATTGAATGTATTGCCCCTATTCTAGCACATGCTAGCATTGTGTATGCTAATTCAGGTATCATTGTTAAATAAATTGTAACTCTATCTCCTTTTTGTACACCCAATTTTTTTAATCCATTTGCAGCCTTTGAAACTTCGTCGTGTAATTGTTTATAGCTTATTTTTTTTTGTACCTTAGGATCGTCTCCTACCCAAATAATAGCAGTTTTATCTTTATTCTTTTTTAAATGTCTATCTATACAGTTTGCTGATGCATTTAAAGTTCCATCATAAAACCACTTAATACTCACATCGGTTTTACTATAAGTTACATCTTTTATTTTTGTATAAGGTTTTATCCAAGAAATTCTCTTTCCTTCTTTACCCCAAAAATCATTATTATTTCTTAAAGACTCTTTATATTTTTTTTCGTAAATTGATTTATTTACCAATCCATTTTTAACCCAATCAGATTTTAGTTTATAAATTTTTTCTGTCGGATGTTTAGATATACCTCTAGACTTTATATTTCTTATTTTTTTCTTACTTTTTTTTGATTTTCTTTTTGCAATTCTTTTAGATTTTCTTTTTTTTAAGTATTTCTTTTTAATTTTTCTTTTTTTCTTTTTTTTTGGCATGTTTTATTTGACTATTTTACTCATCTTCAAAATAATTTTCCAGTATTTAGTGTTTATTGGCATAACTGATAGTCGGCTTTGTTTAATTAACGGCAAATCTTTTAATTCTTGAGTTTTTTTAATGTTTTCAAGGGTTACTGGTCGCTCCAATCTATGTTCAAATTTAACTTGGATAGCAACAAATTTTTTCGTTTTGTCCGTTGGATCTTGATATGCCTCTTTAATTACTTTAACTATGCCTACTATTTCTTTTCCTATATTTGAATGGTAAAAAAAACAAAGATCTCCTTTTTTCATTTTTCTCAAATTATTTGCGGCCTGATAATTTCTGACACCATCCCACATTGATCCTTTTTTTCCAGAATTTATTTGCTGATCTAGAGACCAAACATTTGGTTCTGATTTAAGTAACCAATAGTTCATAATTAAATTTTTACACCTGCTCCCTTAAGAAATTGTGCTTTTTCATCTAATTGCCATCTTGGATTAACCTTAAAATTCAAATCATTAAATAACTTCTTTTTAAATTTTTCTATACCTACCAATGCAATCATTGCAGCATTATCACTACATAAACTTATATCAGGAAATAAACATTCAAATTTATTTTCATTGGATAAATTCACTAATGTATTTTTTATACCTTGATTTGCAGCAACACCACCAGCTACTACAAATGTTTTTTTTGTGGATTTGTTTTCTTTTAAATATATTTCAAAAGCTTTTTTAGTTTTTTCAAAAAGTATTTCTTCTATGGTTTTTTGAAACGAAGCGGCTAAATCGAATTTATCTTGCTCAGTTTTTATTTCGGATTGTATTCTTAAAATTGCAGTTTTCAATCCTGCAAAAGATAAATTACACCCACCTCTATTAAGTATTGGTTTTGGTAATTTAAATCTATTCTTATTTCCTTTTTCAGCATATTCTTCAATTTTCGGTCCACCAGGAAATTCAATGCCAATAATTTTAGCAGTTTTATCAAATGCTTCTCCTAATGCATCATCTATTGTTGTTCCTAGTCTTTTATATTTGCCTAAACTATCAACAGAAAGATATTGTGTATGACCTCCTGATATTAACAATAACAGATATGGAAATTCTAAATTAGAATTTAATTTTGGGCTTAGCGCATGTCCCTCTAAATGATTAACTGCAATGAAGGGTTTATTTAAAGATGCTGCCAATGTTTTTCCAAAATTTAGACCAACAGTTAAACAAACTATTAAACCTGGTCCAGCAGTAGCTGCTACTGCATCAATCTCATCAAGCTTAATTTTGCTCTCTGAAATTGCTTTTTCAGAAATTAAATCAATTTTCTCTACATGTGCTCTTGCAGCTAATTCAGGAACAACTCCCCCAAATTCTTTGTGAATATCAAATTGGCTTGATACTATATTTGATAAAATCTTTATTTGTCCATTTTCTTCTTGGATGATAGATGCAGCAGTTTCATCACAACTCGATTCAATGCCTAAAATTGTAATTTTTTTATCCATAATTTTTTAGATAGTACAATTAGATTATAAGATTTAAATATAAAACAGTTAATGAAAAAAAATAAAATATTAATTGGAACTAGAGCTAGCAAATTAGCCCTCATTTATGCTAATCGGGCTAAAGACGAAATAGCTAAAGTTTTTTCAGGTGAAATTGAACTAATCAAAATTACAACTGAAGGTGATCAAAATCAAAAAAACAGACTTTCGGATATTGGTGGGAAAGGATTATTTTCAAAAAAAATAGAAGAGGAATTAATAAATAATAAAATAGATCTTGCTGTACATGCCTTAAAAGACATGCCTTCAGAAGAAACAACAGGATTAATAACGAATTGTTTTTTAAAAAGAAATTCTCCAGAGGAAATACTTATAACAAGAGAAAATAAAAAATTTAGCGAATTAAATTCAAATTCTATTATTGGCACCTCTTCATTTAGAAGAGAGTTTCAATTAAGAAGAATAAGAAATGATTTAAATTATAAAATTATAAGAGGCAATGTGGATACAAGAATTTCTAAGCTAAATAAAAATGAATATGATAGTGTCATACTTTCTAAGGCTGGTATAAAATCTCTAAAATTAGATCATTTGATTTCAGAAGAATTTTCGACTGAAAAAATCATACCAAGTGCAGGTCAGGGAATTGTTTGTATACAATGTAGAAAAGAAGATGATGATATCATTAATCTCCTTAGTAAAGTGAATGATAAAGTTTCAAGTATTTCTGCTTTATCAGAACGTAAAGTATTAAGTATCTTAGAAGGTGATTGCCATACAGCTGTTGGAGTTTTTTCTAAAGTAAATAAAAATAATTTTGAAATCTTTGGTGAACTTTTTTCAATAGATGGTAAAAAAAGATATTTTAAAACAATTAAAGATGTTCGTTCAAATTTTTTAAAAGCAAGCGAAGAAATAGGAAATTATCTTAAAGCAGAAGCAAAAGATACTTATAAAAAATAATGCATATATTATTAACGAGACCTTTAGAAGATTGTTCAGATTTAATAATTAAGTTTAAAGAATTAGGTCATTCTGTTTCACATTTTCCATTAATTAAAATAAAAAAAATGGAATATGGAGAAATAAACTTCAATGATTTTTCAGCAATTATTTTTACAAGCTCTAACTCTATAAAAAACTTAAAATTAGATAACATTAACAAGACACTTAAATGTTTTTGTGTTGGATCTACCACAGAAAAACTTGCAAGAACATCAGGTTTTCAAAATGTAATTGCAGCTGATGGTAACGTAAGGGCGCTAAAAGAATTAATATTACAAAATCACGATAAAAATAGTGGTAAAATTTTATATGTAAGTGGTGAGCTTATTTCTTTTAATTTAGAGGAAGATCTTAGAAAGGAAGGATACGAGATAATCAGAATTATAAATTATTCAGTTGAACATAATGATGAGATTAAAGATGATTTAATTGAAGAGCTTAAAAAAAATATACCAGATATCGTTTATGTATATTCTGAAAATAGTTCAAAAAGCTTCTTAAATATAATAAAAAAATATCAATTGATTGACAGCTGGATGAATACCAATTTAATGTGTATAGGAGAGAAAACATCTTCTGTTTTAAATGAGGTAAAATGGAAAAAAATATTTTTATTTAGTCCAGGAGAGGAAGAGTTTTTATTATATAAGGTTTAATATGGATGTTTTTGTAAATTTTAAAGAATTATTTTTATCAGTCTGGGAAAAAGGTATTCTCGGAATTAATTTTTATGAAATTCTTATTGGAATTGGAATTTTTCTTTTATTTTTAATTTTTAGAGGATTAATTAGTAAATTAATAATTAAAAAATTAGAGGTAATTTCTAAAAGAACTACAAACAATCTAGACGACACTTTTGTTCGCTCATTAATAGGTCCAGTAAGGTTTTTACCTATCGTATTGGGTTTTTTCTTTGCAAGTTACTATATGTCGTTTGAGGATGATACTCGAGAGTTCGTAAACAATGTAAATAGGACTTTAATTACTATTTTAATTTTTTGGACCATCCATCAAATCATCGAACCAGTTTCGTATGTTTTAAGTGGACTTGGAAAAATTCTTACAAGAGAATTAATAAGTTGGATAGTTAAATCAATAAAAATTTTAATTTTCATTTTAGGAGCTGCCGCTGTTCTAGAACTCTGGGGAATTAAAATTGGGCCAATTATTGCTGGCTTAGGTTTATTTGGTGTTGCGGTTGCTTTAGGAGCACAAGATTTATTTAAAAATTTAATTTCTGGAATTTTGGTTTTGGTTGAAAAAAGATTTAAAATGGGAGATTGGATATTGGTTGAGGGAATAATCGAAGGAATTGTTGAAAAAATCGGTTTCAGGTCAACTGTAATAAGGAAATTTGATAAATCAATTGCAATAATACCAAATTTTCAATTTGCTGAAAACGCAGTTATTAATATTAGCCAAACAACTAATTGGATTATTAGTTGGACAATTAATCTTCAATACGACACTACAATCGATCAGCTTAAAACAGTAAGAAATGAAATTGAAAATTACATCAAAATAAATGAGGATTTTAAGCCAGACCTTGGTTATGCAGTTAGAGTCGATAGTTTTGCTGAAAGTTCTATTGATATGTATGTTCGTTGCTTTACTAAAACAGATGATTGGGACGAATGGTTAGCTGTTAAAGAGAGATTAGCTATTCAAATAAAGCAAATTGTAGAAAAAAATAAGGCTTCATTTGCATTCCCTAGTCAGTCAATTTATGTAGAAAAAAAATGATTGCAATTTTTTATTTAGCTTTACAAATTTTAAAACTATATTCATATGTTGTGATCGCCAATGTTGTCATCAGTTGGTTAGTTGCTTTTAATATTATTAATACCTCAAATCGATTTGTTTATATGGTGCTTGATTTTACATATCGTCTAACGGAACCCTTTTTGAGAAAGATTAGGCAGTTTTTACCAAATCTGGGAGCCTTTGATATATCTCCAATTATACTTCTTTTATTGATTTGGTTTATCGAAATGTGTATGAAGCTCTACATTGCACCAATGATATTTTAATTTATGATTTTAATTGATGGGAAGAAAGCAGCTGCAGAACTTAGAGATGAACTTAAAAAAGAAGTTGCTGAATTAAAAAACAAATATAACAAAGTTCCAGGTTTAACAGTTATTTTAATTGGTGAACTTGCTCCAAGTAAAATTTATGTAAAAAATAAAGAAAAGTCTGCGATTGAGGTTGGTCTTAAGTCTGATGTTATCCGTTACCCCGACACAGTTGAAGAAAAAACTGTTTTAGAAAAAATTGATGAGCTTAACAATGATGATACTGTTTCAGGTATACTTGTTCAATTACCTCTTCCAAAACATATTGATAAACAAAAAATAATTGAAGCCATTTCTCCAGGGAAAGATGTAGATGGTTTTCATCCAATGAATGTAGGAAATCTTTCATCAGGCTATGAAAGCTCAGTTCCGTGTACACCGCTTGGATGTTACTTATTAATTAAAAAAATTGAACCAAATTTAAGCGGAAAAAAAGCCATAGTAATTGGTAGATCAAATTTAAATGGTAAACCAATGACACAACTTTTGCTTAAAGAAAACTGTACTGTAACTATAACTCACTCTAAAACTGCCGATCTAAAAGGCGAGTGCTTAAAAGGAGATATAATAGTTGCGGCAGTTGGTATTCCTGAACTTGTAAAAGGCGATTGGGTTAAAAAAAATGCAATTGTAATTGACGTTGGGATTAACAAAACTGAAAAAGGAATTGTCGGAGATGTTGCTTTTGATGAAGTTTCAAAAGTAGCCAAAGCTTTGACGCCTGTTCCGGGTGGTGTTGGACCAATGACAATTGCCTGTTTATTAAAAAATACGATTGAGTGTTTTAAGAGATCAAAAAAAAATTAATTTAAGATAATTTAGATCTTCCACCGTCCACAGCTATAATTTGACCAGTAATCCATGAGCTATCTTCTGTGATTAAAAATTTTGCAAGGGATGCGGAGTCTTTCCCCTCACCAAGTCTTTTCAAGGGATGAGCTTTTGCAATACCTTCGGCCAATACTTTATTTTTTAGCATGGGTTCTGCGATTTTAGAATTGGTTAAACTTGGAGCAATACAATTTACTCTGATATTTGGTGCAAACTCTGCTGCTAAAGAAACTGTTAACCCTTCAACAGCTGCTTTCGTAGATGCAATAATAGAATGATTTGTAAAACCTCTTTGAGCAGCAACAGTAGAAAATAAAACAATAGAGCCTTTGTTCTTTTTTAGACTTTCTTGAAAACCTTTTATTAAATCTACAGCAGAATATAAATTTAATTTCATGCATTTATTAAAATCACTTTCGCTGATCATTCTTAATGGTTTTAAATCAATAGACCCAACACAATAGGCTATACCTTTGATATCTTGGATATCTTTCTTTATTCTTTCAACAAAACCATCTGCTAAAACATCTGCAACAGTAAAATTACAGTTTAATTTTTGTGCTAAGGTTTTTGTATTATTTTCGTTCCTACCAACTAAATGAATTTCATCACCAGAAGCATGCAATTGCTCTGCTAAATTTGACCCTATTGAACCTGTGGCACCGACTACTAAATATTTGTCTGACATATATTTTTAAAAAGTTATATATAGGTAATGAAATTATTTTTTCTACTTGGAAATCAACTTTTTTCTGAAAAATACTTAGAAAAATTCAGAAAAGACCATATCTTCTTTATGGCAGAGGATCACCAATTATGTACCTATGAAAAACATCATAAACAGAAAATACTTTTATTTCTTTCTGCTATGAGGTCGCATGCAGATAAACTAAAGAAAAATAAGTTCAGAATCGAATATTCGTCAATTGAGGACAAATCATTCAAATCAGATTACTTGGAAAAATTAAAAAAAATTATAAAGAATAAAAAAATTTTAGAAGTATCAAGTTTTGAAATAGAAGATAAATTTTTCGAAAAAAAAATTTCACAATTTTTTAAAAAAGAAAAAATCCAATGGAATATCATTCCAACTCCAATGTTTTTAAACTCTAGAGAAAATTTTAAAAAATATTTATCAAAATCAAAAAAACCTTTTATGGCCGTTTTCTACAAAGAAACTAGAAGAGAATTAAATATTTTAATGAAAAAAGATGGAAATCCTGAGGGTGGAAAATGGAGTTTCGATGATGAAAATAGAAACAAACTTCCTAAAAACATATTAATTCCAAAGTTTCCCAAAATAAAGGAAACGTCACATACAAAAAAACTTAAATCGATTATAGAGAAAGTTTTTAAAAATCATCCCGGCAGTACAAAAGAATTTTGGTTTGCTACTGAATATGAAGATGTTGTGAAATTGCTAAATTTTTTTATCAAAGAGAAATCAAATTTGTTTGGTGATTACGAGGATGCCGTTGATCAGAAAGATAACATTTTATTTCATAGTGCATTAAGCCCTTACATAAATTTAGGTTTAATTACTCCTGAATTTATAATTAAAAAAGTTTTTGATTTTCATATCAAGCATAAAATCAAATTAAATTCTTTGGAAGGATACATACGACAAGTTGTTGGCTGGAGAGAATTTATGAGAGGAATTTATCAAAATTATTCCAACGAAATGGAAGCTAGTAATTTTTTTAAACACAATCGAAAAATGAAGAACTCTTGGTATGACGGATCAACCGGTCTTCCACCATTAGATCATGCAATTAAAAATGCATTAAATTATGGCTGGTCACATCACATTGAAAGATTAATGATTTTGTCTAACATCATGAATCTTTGTGAAATTAAACCAACAATTGTTTATAAATGGTTTATGGAAATGTTTGTTGACTCTTCAGATTGGGTGATGGTGCCTAATGTTTATGGTATGGGCTTATTTAGTGATGGTGGAATATTTGCAACCAAACCATACATTTGTGGATCAAGTTATTTTATGAAAATGATGGATTTTAAAAAAGGGGAATGGTGCAATACTATGGATGGTTTGTATTGGAGATTTATAAATAAAAATAGAGCTTTCTTTTTAAGGAATCCACGTCTCTCAATGATGGTTAGAATATTTGATAAAATGAAACCAGAGAGAAAAAAAATTATTCTTTTAGCTGCAGATAAATTTATAAAAAAAAATACTATTTAGTAAAATTTTTTTTTACAGATAAGATTATTAGATTTTTAATTGTTCTTAAAATTTCAATTCTTGGAATTTTTGAATTACCTTTTGTTCTATCTTTAAACGTAATAGGTATTTCTTTTATTAAAAATCCTTTTTTGTTAATTTCAAATAAAGTACCCATAAAAAAACTATATCCCTTTACTTTTACGTCGCTTAAATTAAAATTTTTTAATTTTTTAATATCAAAACCTCTGTAAGAAGTGGTGAATTCACTACAATTAATTCTTGATAATTTTTTTATTAAAAGATTTCCATACTTACTCAAAATCAATCTTGATCTTTTCATTAGATTTTTTCCACCATTAATATATCGAGAACCAATAACAAAAGGAGAAAAGTCTAGATACTTTACAATGTTTATTAAATCTTTCGGATCATGTGATAAATCAGCATCCATTGTAATGAAATAATCAAAGTTATTTGAAAGAGCATATTCGTAACCAAGTTTATGAGCTGTATCTAGTCCCAATTTTTTTTCTCTTACTATCAAATGAATATTTGGGTTAGTCTTTTGTAATTCTTTAATTTCTTCTTTAGTATTATCTGGAGAGTTATCATCGACTATTAAAATTGAACACTGAGGTAAATTTTTTTTAATACCAATAATTAAATCTCTTACATTTTCTTTTTCATTGTAACATGCCGTAAATACTAATATTCTTTTGTATGCAGTCATCTATTTGAAAGTTATATATATGAAAAAAAAAATATCAATTATTGTCGGCGGAACTGGCCAATTTGGTATAAGCCTTTCAAAAATTCTTCTAAAAAAAAAGCACAATGTAATTATAACAACTCGAAATATTAAAAGAGCAAAAAAAAAAATAAATTTTAAAAATAATAAACTCAAAATTATAAAACTGGATGTTTTAAATAAAAACCATGTTAATTTACTAATTCAGAAACATAAACCAAACCAGGTATTTTATTTTGCTGGTCAAAGTTCTCCAAGTCTATCTTTTAGAAAGAAGAAAGAAACATATCAAAGTAATGTTAAAGGTTGTTTAAATTTCTTAAATATAATTAATACAACAAAACTTAACTGCAAATTTATTAATTCATCTTCAAGTGAAATTTTTGCTGAAACAAAAAAAAAAATTAATCTAAACTCAAGAAAAAAACCTATTAGTCCTTATGGAAAGTCTAAATTAATATCATTTCAAAAAACAAGATTTTTCAGATTGAAAAAAAATATAAAAGCTTATAACGCAATAATATTTAATACTGAGTCTTACTATAGAAATAAAAATTATTTGATACCAAAAATTTGTATGGCCGCAATTAAAGCATTTAAATTTAAAAAAAAAACTCACTTTGGGAATATAAATATATCAAGAGAGTGGAATTGGTGTGATGAACAAGTAGAATATATGTTAAAGTTTATAAATAAATATCCTCAAGATTTTATTCTCTCTAATGGAAAATCTTATACAATCAAACAAATGCTATCCTTTGCAT
>QCNR01000013.1 GCA_003210075.1 Pelagibacteraceae bacterium AG-426-G09 | reverse complement strand
AATTTGGAAAATAATATTAAATTTATTTATCTTAACTTTTAGACCGTCTAAAACCGCAAAGGCCTATAAAGAAATATGGATGAAAGAAGAAAACAAATCACCTCTTAGATATTTTACAGAAATGCAAACTAAAAAACTTAGTGAAAAAATTGAAAACAAAGATTTGATTATTGATTTTGCTATGAGGTATGGAAATCCAAGTATTAAAAGCAAAATTAATGATATGAAAAAAAATGGATGTGAGAAATTGATTATATTACCATTATATCCTCAGTACGCATCACCAACCACAGCCACAGTATGTGACGAAGTATTTAGGGTTTTAATGAAAATGAGATGGCAACCTGCGATACAAATAATCCCGCATTATGAATCAGAACCATTATATATTGATGGCCTTGTAAACAGCATTAATAAAAAATTGAACGAAATAGATTGGAAACCAGACTTAATTATAGCGTCTTACCACGGTATTCCTCAGAAATACTTTGAAAAAGGTGATCCATACCATTGTTACTGTCATAAAACTACAAGGTTAATTTCAGAAAAGTTTAAAGAAATTAAAATTATGACAACTTTTCAATCAAGATTTGGTCCCCAGGAATGGCTTCAACCTTACACCGACAAAACATTGGAAAACTTACCTAAAGAAGGAATAAAGAAGGTTTTAGTAATATCGCCTGGTTTTGCATCAGATTGTGTTGAAACACTTGAAGAAATTTCAATACAAGGAAAAGAGAGCTTCGAAAGATTTGGAGGAGAGAAATTTGGGTTTATACCATGTCTAAACGACAGCGATGATCATATCAAGCTGCTCGAATATTTAATTAAAAAAAATTTAAAATAATGAATTTATATTTAATTATAAAATCTCTCCATTTAATAGCTGTTATTTCATGGATGGCAGGGCTTTTGTATTTACCAAGGATTTTTGTTTATCATGTAGAAAATTTTGAAAAAAGAGAAGCGACTGACATTTTTGAAATCATGGAAAAACGCCTTTATAATTACATAATGAGACCAGCAATGTTATTTTCTTGGATATTTGGAATTGTGCTAATTTATTTAAATGGTTTCAGTGTCCTAACAAACTTGTGGATGCAAATAAAGCTGGTATTAGTAATATTTCTATCCGGTTATCATGAATATCTAGGAAAATGCTTAACAAACTTGAAAAATAGAACAAACACTAAAACAGCTAAATTCTATCGTTATATTAACGAAGTCCCAACAGTTTTGCTTATATTAATTGTATTTGTTGTAATTATTAAACCTTTATAAGCTTGAAATTTAAAAATATAATACTATATTAAATTTATCTAAACTAAATCCCCATGAACATACAAGAATTAAAAGGAAAAACATCAGAGCAGCTCATTGACGAGGCTGAAAAGCTTGGTATTGAAAATGCAAGCACACTAAGAAGACAGGAAATTTTATTTGCTATTCTAAAAAAACATGCTGAAAAAGGTGAAGAAATTACTGGTGGTGGAGTACTTCAATTACTTCAAGACGGCTTCGGTTTCTTGAGAGCTATGGAGTCAAATTATTTACCAGGACCAGATGATATTTATGTTAGCCCAAGCCAAATACGGAGATTTGGTCTAAGAACAGGAGACACTGTAGAGGGACCAGTTAGAGCCCCTAAAGATGGTGAAAGATATTTTGCTTTACTTCAAGTTAGCAAAATAAATTTTGAAGAACCAGAAAAAGTAAGGCACAAGATTGCTTTTGATAACCTAACTCCTTTATATCCAAATAGCCAACTGGTTATGGAGTCAGAAAAAAATAAAGTTGAAAAGAATCCTGATCTAACCCCAAGATTAATCGACCTTGTTAGTCCAATTGGAAAGGGACAAAGATCTTTAATTATTTCCCCTCCAAAAGCTGGAAAAACAATGATTTTACAAAGTATCGCTAATGCAATTACCGCAAATCATCCAGAATGTTATTTAATGGTTTTGCTTATTGATGAAAGACCAGAAGAAGTTACAGATATGCAAAGGACTGTTAAGGGCGAGGTTATTAGCTCAACATTTGATGAGCCGGCGCAAAGGCACGTTGCAGTTGCAGAAATGGTAATTGAAAAAGCAAAAAGACTAACAGAGCATAAGAAGGACGTGGTTATATTGTTAGACTCAATTACAAGATTAGGAAGAGCTTACAATGCTGTTGTTCCAAGTTCTGGAAAAGTTTTGACAGGAGGTGTTGATGCTAACGCACTTCAAAGACCAAAAAGATTTTTTGGTGCAGCGAGAAATATTGAAGAAGGTGGCTCTTTAACAATTATAGCAACAGCTTTAATTGATACCGGAAGCAGAATGGATGAAGTTATATTTGAAGAGTTTAAAGGCACTGGTAATAGTGAAACTATTTTGGATAGAAAAATATCTGAAAAAAGAATCTTTCCAGCAATAGATATAACTAAATCAGGCACCAGAAGAGAAGAGTTATTATTTGACAAGAATGACCTTCAAAAAATGAACGTTCTAAGAAGAATTATCGCACCAATGGGTTCAATGGATGCCATTGAATTTATTAATTCTAAATTAAAAAATACTAAAAGTAATACAGAGTTTTTTAATTCAATGAATAAACCGAGTTAGTATAAATAATTTAAAGATATTTTAATTCTTCCATTTCTTTTTTAAAATTATTTTCAATTTTTTTAACCATTTCATCCGTTAAAATATTTTGCCAGTTATTTTTAAAACCTAAATTAAAAAAAGGTATCTTCTTTTCTTTTTCCTCTGAAAAAACCGCTTCAAAAAATCCTTCTTCACTCTCCTTTTTTTTAAGAGAATTGAAACTAGTTGTTTCTAAAGCTTTCTTAAATTTTTGATGATCTATTCCTTTATAATTATTTATAATATTGTTTATAAATTTTATAAGGTCTAAGAAAACTTTTTCACTGTTGTTCTGTAAGTCTTCATATTTAATTATAATTGTTCTAAAGCTTTTAATGTTAGACCAAGATTTAAAGTGATTAGACCAAGAACTTAAAAAAGTATATGTAGCAAAATTATTATCCTTAGATTTTATACCTCTATTTTCATCCATAAGCATTGTTAGCGCCTGATCTTTTTCTAATGAAAAATGGTTCATTAGTGAAACAGCCACACTCCTTGGGTCTCTAACAACATATATCCCTGCAATTGTTACTTCTGATGATGTAAAGGGGTTATTATCAAGGGACCCATATGCCGAATGGGTTTTAAGAAATTTGATTTTTTTGGACTTAATAATTTCTCTTTGAAGATGAAGCCATTGTTCAGAAGCTTGCTTTTTTGTTTTAATATAACCATTATAAAACTGTTTATCAGGAAATTGTTCAATAAATTTTAACAATTCAAAATCAAATACGCCATCATTTGTATAATAATAAGCACTTAAAAATGATCTAACGTAAGTATTTCCACTTTTTGGGTAAGATGATATCCAAATTATCATAGTTATAGATAGTTAAGTTCTTTCATTTCGATTTCAAAGTTTTTTTCTACCTCGTCAACAATTTCCTTTTTAACTAGATTTTTCCAGTTATTTTCTGGACCTAGGTTAAAAAATCTTTTTTTTCCATCATTTGTTTTATCTTTTGCACCCTCTATAAAACCTTCTTTTAATTCTTTATTTTTTAATGTTTCGAATGATGTAGAGTTAATCGCATTTTCTATTTTATTTTTATCAAATTTAATATTAATAATATTTTCGAGATAATTTGTTAATTTACTAAATTCTAACTCTGGATTTGATATTAGATTTTCATATTTAATTAATAATAAATTTTTGCTTGTATTTTTCCAGGAGTTATAATTTGTTTTCCACGAACTTATAAGAGTTGGAAATCTTGTTAATTGAATTTTGTTATTTTCCTTTTTAAAACCTAGCCAATTTTTTTCCTCAAATAAAAATTTTTTTGCTTCAAGTTGATTATTTAAAGAGTAATGATTTATAAGAGATGTAAGTACATTTCTTGGGTCTCTAACAATATAAATTACACCTAAAGTATTATCAAAATTAGTAAAAGCATGATTATCAATCTTACAATTAACATGATGAGTTTTTAGAAACTTAACTTTATTATCTAAATTCATTTTTGTTTGGGTCGTAATCCAATTTTTCTTAATACTATTGATATCTGAGAAATCTTCTAGAAAGCCAGAAAATTGATGTCTAATTGGATATTGAGGTATACTTTCTAAATTTTTAAAAGTAAATTTGCCATCTTCAGTATACAAAAGTGCTGAAATAAATGATCTTACCCATGTATTACCACATTTAGGATATGATGCTATCCAAATAATCATAAAAAAACTATATAATATTTTTAAAAGTAAAAATAATTAAATATGACAATATATGCATTATCATCTGGACCCGGCATATCAGGAATAGCCGTTATAAGAGTTTCCGGTGATGAGACCAAAGAAATTATATCGGCAATTACTAATGGTAAATTTCCAAAAGAAAGAGTTGCCAGCTTAAAAAAAATAGTTAACCCAAATACAGGTGAGATGATAGATGAGGGAATAATAATATGGTTTAAGGGTCCAAACAGTTATACAGGTGAGGACATGGGTGAATTACATGTTCATGGCAGTAAAGCAGTTGTGCAAGAAATCTTAAATGTAATTGATGAATTTCATAATTGCAGGTTAGCAGAACCTGGCGAGTTTACTAAACTAGCATTTCAAAATAATAAAATAAATCTATTAAAAGCTGAGAGTATTGGGGACTTAATTGCAGCAGAAACTGAGCTTCAAAGAAAACAAGCTATGAGAATTATGTCGGGACAGAGTGCAAAAAAATTTAATTTATGGAGAGAAGAATTAATTGAAATTTTAGCTGATATCGAAGCAAAAATAGATTTTCCAGACGAGGATATACCAGAATTAATTTCAAAAAATATAAAGACCAAAAGCGAAAAAATAAAGAATGAAATAAAGCGTACGTTAGATGATAATAAAACTGGGGAAATAATCAGAGAAGGATATAAAATTGCAATTATAGGTCCACCAAATGTAGGTAAGTCTAGCTTGCTTAATTATCTTTCCAAAAGGGATGTTGCTATAGTTTCAGAAAAAGCTGGTACGACCAGAGACGTTATAGAAACGCATTTAGATCTTGAAGGAATACCAGTTATAATTTCAGATACAGCAGGCATAAGAGACTCAAATGATGAGATTGAAGTAAAGGGGGTTAAATTAGCATTAAATAGGGCTGAAGATGCAGATTTGATCATTATTCTTCTAGACACAAAAAACGTTGATTTTAAAGGCTTTTTTAATGAAAAATTGCAACATAAATGCATTTTTGCGATAAACAAATCAGATTTAGGAACAGTAGATTTAAAAAGTTTTGATTTAAAAATTAATCCGCACATCATATCAATCAAAGATGATAAAAATGTAGACAAGTTAATTGAATCTGTAAAATTAAAACTTAAAAAGGAATTTTTAAAAACTGACAATGTTTTAATTACGAGATCAAGACATAGATTTCATTTAAAGGAGTGCTATAAACATTTAGAATTTTTTTTAGAAAAAAAACACAATCAAGAATTTGATTTGGCGGCTGAGGACTTAAGATTGTCAATTCGACATCTTGGAACCATTGTTGGAAAAGTTGACGTTGAAGAAATACTTGGATCTATTTTTGAGAATTTTTGTATTGGTAAATAAGAATTCTCATAGCTTGTAAAATATTAAATCAGTAATAAATTAAATGTATGAAAAAAGAGCTATCATTTGATGTTGTGGTTGTGGGTGGTGGACATGCTGGTTGTGAGGCAGCAGCAGCAGCTGCAAGACTTGGAGTAAATACTGCTTTATTCACACATAAGTTTGAAACAATAGGTGAAATGTCTTGTAATCCAGCAATAGGAGGCCTGGGTAAAGGTCATCTCGTTAGAGAGATAGATGCTTTAGATGGTGTTATGGGTGATGTATCAGATAAATCAGGTATCCAATTCAGACTACTAAACCGTAGTAGAGGCCCTGCTGTTCGTGGCCCTAGAACTCAAAGTGACAGATCATTATATAAAAAATATATGCAAGAAAAACTTGTAAACTATTGTAATTTAACGATAATATCTGACCCTGTAATCGAGTTCATATTCGATAAAAACTCTATAAGTGGATTTATAACTAGAGACGGTAAAAAAATTACATCTAATAAGCTAATACTCACCACAGGCACTTTTTTGAATGGCGTTATTCATATTGGAGAAAATCAAACGCCAGCAGGCAGGTATAATGAAAAGCCAACCGTTGGTCTAAGTGAGCAATTAAAAAAGTTTAAATTTAAAATGGGAAGGCTTAAGACAGGAACACCCCCTAGGTTAGACTCAAGAACTATAGATTTTGATAATCTTGAAGAGCAGCGCGCAGATGATGAACCGTATTTTTTTTCATTCCTTACTTCCAAAAATATTAATAGACAAATCTCATGCAGGATGACGTATACTAACGATGCTGTTCATAAGATTATTTCTAAGAACCTAAATAAGAGTGCCATGTACTCCGGTAATATAAAAAGTGTAGGTCCAAGATATTGTCCTTCTATAGAAGACAAAATTGTTAAATTTTCTGATAAACAAAGGCACCAAATCTTCCTAGAGCCAGAAGGCCTCGATGGTCATACCGTTTATCCAAATGGTATATCGACATCGTTACCTTATGATATACAGCAAGAAATATGTAGTAAAATCAATGGTTTAGAGAATGTTAAAATAATCAGAGCTGGATATGCTATAGAATATGACTTTATTGACCCAAGAGAACTATTTTTAACTCTAGAAACTAAAAAAATTAGTAATCTTTATTTAGCTGGCCAGATAAATGGAACGACTGGGTATGAAGAGGCTGCTGCACAAGGATTAATGGCAGGAGTTAATGCAGCTTTATCTGTTAAAGGATCAGAACCATTTATATTAAATAGGTCAGAAGCATACATTGGTGTTATGATCGATGATCTTGTCACCAAAGGAGTTGCTGAGCCCTATAGAATGTTTACTTCTAGAGCTGAGTATAGATTGAGTTTAAGAGCAGATAATGCAGATCTTAGACTGACTGAAAAGGGTATTAAAATTGGGTTAGTTAGTGAAGAAAGATCAAGAATATTTAAAGAAAAATCTTCAAATCTCAAAAAAATTGATAATTTAATTAACAATCTAAAAATAAGTCCTACAAAGGTGTCCAAATATCAGATAAATATAGCAAAAGATGGGGTTATGAGAACTGCTAGTCAGATTTTGAGCCAAAATGGAGTTGATATGAAAAAAATTAGAGAAATATGGCCTGAAATCCCACTATTTTCTAAAGAAATCGATGACCAGATTGAAATAAATGCTCATTATAACGGATATTTGTTAAAACAAAAAGCTGATATCCTTGCCTTCAAAAGAGATGAAAACCTAATTATACCAGAAAATATCAATTATTCAGATTTATCTGGGTTATCTAATGAAGTTAAGGCAAAATTTAGGGAAATTAGACCTAAAACCTTAGGCCAGGCCCTTAGAATTGACGGAATTACACCAGCAGCTGTTTATATTTTGTTGTCTCATGTCAAAAGAAAGTCTATTAAGCATATAGCTTGATTGATTCGAATTTTTTAAATTATTCCTGTTTAGAACATCTGAATGTTTCACGTGAAACATTTCCAGAATTAGAACAATTTCGTAAAACAATAATAGAAAAAAATAAAGATATTAACTTGATTAGCAAAGAAACAGAGGATATCTCAAAAGAAAGGCATATAATTGATAGTGCACAAATAATTGATTTAATTGATTTAAATGGATCAGTTTGTACAGATATTGGCTCTGGTTCAGGCCTACCAGGAATAGTTTTAGCAATTATAATGAAGTACAAAAAATCTGATATGAAATTCAAACTTTACGAAAAAAGTTTTCATAAGAGTAATTTTTTAAAAGAAGTAACTAACAAATTTAATTTAAATGTAGAAGTATTTCAAAAAGACATCTTCTATGAAAAGAATTTAAGTTCAGACATTATTGTAGCTAGAGCTTTTAAACCTTTACCAGTCATTTTAAATCTTATTAAAAATAATTTTAAATACTTTAATGAGGTAATTTTATTTTTAGGAAAAAGTGGAAGAGAAATTATTGAACAAGTTTCATTGGAATGGAAAATTAAATATGAGGTGAAAAAAAGTATCACAAGTGAGAATTCAATAATTTTAAAAATTAAAAACTTAGAAAAAAAATGAGAGAAAAAATTATTTCGATAATAAATCAAAAAGGAGGAGTGGGAAAAACTACTACTGTGATAAATCTTGCTGCTGGTTTAAGCTTACAAGGGAAGAAAGTTTTAGTAATTGATTTAGATCCTCAAGGCAATGCTACTACTGGACTAGGATTATCAAATTTAGAGAACTCTGAAAAATCAATCTATAGTGTTTTAAACGGTACAAAAAAAATATCTGATGTTATTGAAAAAACTAATTTTGAAAATCTTGACTTAATCACATCCAATGTAGATCTATCAGGTTTGGAGGTTGAAACAGCCGGTGATAATAGAAGAGCCTTTATTTTAAAAGAGCAAATAATGGCGTATTTAAACGATTCTGGAGGTACATACAGTCATATACTAATAGACTGTCCTCCATCATTGAGTCTTCTTACAATCATGGCATTAGTTGCATCTGACTCACTTTTAGTACCTCTCCAAACAGAATTTTTTGCTTTAGAGGGAGTTACACAACTTATGAAAACAATTGAAAGAATCAAAAATAACCTTAATCCTGAACTTTCAATCAGAGGAATTTTATTAACGATGTACGATAAAAGAAACAAGCTTTCAGGCCAGGTCGAAAAAGAGGCCAGGGACTATTTTAAGGATAAAGTATACCATACTGTTGTTCCAAGAAATGTAAGATTGTCAGAAGCACCTTCACACGGTATGCCAGTTCTATTTTATGATAAATCTTGCCCTGGAAGCAAATCCTATTTCAGTTTTACAGATGAATTTATTACTCAGGAAAAAATAATGGAGAGTGCAGCATGACAAATACGTTTAAATTAAAAAAAGGTCTCGGTAGAGGTTTGTCGTCTTTGATAGGTGATACCGTTACAACACCTAAATCAAACAAGGTTTCAATAAGCTCATTGATAAGAAGTAGATTTCAACCTAGAAAAAATTTTAATAAAGATCAAATGGAAGAACTTACTAACTCTATAAAAGAAAGAGGGATCATTCAGCCAATAATAGTAAGAAAACAGTCAGATAAATATGAAATTATAGCTGGAGAGAGAAGATGGCAGGCAGCTCAAAATGCAGGTTTACATGAAGTGCCTATCGTTGAGATATTAGCGGATGATTTAAAATCTTTAGAGTTTGCCATAGTTGAAAACGTGCAGAGGGATGATCTTAATCCAATTGAGGAAGCAAACGGATACAAAAGATTAATTGATGAATTTAAATATGATCAGGATAAAGTTGCAAAATTTATTGGAAAGAGTAGAGCACACATAACAAATTGTTTGAGACTTTTGTCATTACCTAGTGATGTGATTAAATTTCTAGAAGAGCAAAAGTTATCACAAGGGCATGCCAAAGTACTTGTTGGACTAGATAATGCTTATCAAATAGCCAAAAAGATTATTGATAAGAAATTGTCAGTAAGACAAGCTGAGAGCTTAGTTAGAATTTATAAATCTCCAAAAAAATTTAAAATTATAACAAATGACACTAATATTAAGGCTTTGGAGAGAAATTTAGAAGAAAAAACAGGTCTTAAAGCAAAAATTCTTCATAAGAAAAATAATAAAGGGACTCTATCTTTTAAATATAATAATACAGACCAGCTTGATAGGCTGGTTATGGTTATTAAAGCTAATTACTAGATGTATTCAAAATAAGATCAAAAACTAAATTATTTGATAAGTTTGAATTTTTTTTAAAGTAAATTTCTAAATTATTAACTTCATCTATTAATTTATATATTCCATTAATTGTCCAAATTTCAATTTGCTTTTCAACTATTTTTTTATCCTTCCAAAATATTGGAGGTTTGAAGCTATTAATTGTCTGATTAATATCCCCTAATTTTGTTTGTAATTTTTTTAATTCCATCAATCTTTTAAGCCTTGCAAGAAATGATCTTATAAGAATAATGTTATCTGTTTTGTTAAAATTATTACTATTAATTATTTTACATACTTTAATATGATTTTTAGACAGACAGTTATCAATTAAGTCGAAGTAATTTTCTTCTTCGTACAAATTTACTAGTTTTAGAATTTCATTTCTTGTTATTTTATTTTTTTCAAAACAATAATTCAAAATTTTATTCATTTCATTTTGAAGGTTTTTTCTATCGCCAGAACATTTTTCTACAATTAAATTTATATTTTCAGTTGAAATTGAGATGCTATTTTTTTTGAAAAACTCGTTTGCTATTTTATATAAAGAATAATCATTATCCTGATAAAAGGGTACACAGATTAAATTTTTTTCTTTTTCAAATAATTGTCTAATTTTAGATTTTTTTTCTAATAAACCAGAATTTAAGATAATCTTTTTGTTATTAATTTCTCTTTCCGATAATTCCTTTATTATATCAAAAATCTTAGAAGTTACCCTTTGAACTTGGATTATTTTTTCAGATGTAAATAAAGATTCATTAAAACATGTCTCAAAAAACATTTCTTTGTTTTCTAAAATTTGCTTTTCTTCAAATATAATATTTTCTCCATCAAAATTTTCTAAAAATAAATTTTTTATGATTTCTTCCTTTTGCCCCTCATTTTCTCCATAAAATAAAAAGAAATTTGATTTATTTTTTAAATCTTTTTTAAGTTCAAATGATTTGATAATCATTAATTATTGGTTTCTTAACAGAAAAATTATATCTTGACTTAATAAGTTTGAGAGGTCTTTTTTATATTTATTTTCTAGCTCTTTTTCTTCAATTTTTTTATCTTTTGCTGATAATGTTGTGCTTCTCTCAAATGCTCTTTCGATCACGTTCCCTTCTTCTGATGTTAGTTTAACTGATATCACAGTTTTGATCGTATAATTTTTTGGATTGCCTTTGTCGTCTTTATTACTAATATTTTTTATGTACTCTGAAATAATTTCAACATTATATTTTTTAGCATTTTCTCTTTTTTCTTGGAATTTTTTTAAACCATTTGTAATATAATTATTGATTTGTCTATCACCTTCTAATGTTAAATTACTTAAATAAAAATTGTTATTTTTAGAATCTATTAAGGGAGTATAGCCACAATTAGTTATTAAAATTAAACCAAGGAATAAGGAGATTTTTCTAAAATTTATCATTATTTAAATTAAAAAATTAATTAATCTGTTTTTAACATAAAACTTTTTTTTAATTGTATTCTCTTTTAGAAATTTTTCAAAAGTTTTACTACTTAAAATTTCTTTTACCAAATCTTCTTCTAAAACATCTTTTTTTGTATTGATAATGCCTCTTTTTTTGCCATTAAATTGAACAACGATACTAACATTATCTTCTATAAGGAATTTTTCATCAATTCTTGGCCAGTAATATTTGTTTATATTAAGATTTTCCAAACATTCATTTGCAAAATGTGGCAAGACCGGTGTAATAGAAATTAAGAATTTTGAGTATTCTGTTATTAAATTTGTAAAGTTCTCACCTTTATCAATAATCTTTATTAAAAAAGTATAAGCCTCATGTATATTTGCTATTATTACGTTGTATTGAAAATTATTTAAATTCTTCTCTAATTTACTCAAATGCTGGTTAATAAACTTTGATAATTCATCAGATTCATCATGCTTTTCTAATTTAGAAATCTCTATGATTTTTTGGTTTAACAAGAATAACTTTTGAATGAATTTATATGATGCCAGCATTCCCTGCTCAGACCATTGGACATCTTTTTCTGGAGGGCTATCAGATAAAATAAATAATCTTACCGCGTCTGCACCATATAAACTAATTATTTTTTCTGGATCAATAGTATTTTTTTTTGATTTAGACATTGATTCCGAAGGCCCAACAGTAATTTTTTCTGAGGAATTAGCCTTTAAAAAGTAATTTTTTCCATCTTTTGTTAAAACCTCATCGGGACTTCTCCAGTTATTTTTTTGGTCTTTGTAAGTTTCGTGACAAACCATACCCTGGGTAAACAGACCTTTAAAGGGTTCTTTAAAATTAAAACTATTATTTTGATAGCCTATAGCTCTCATAAAAAATCGAGAATACAAAAGGTGAAGTATAGCATGCTCTACACCACCAATATATTGGTCTACCGGCATCCAATAATTTATATCTTCAATGTCAAATGGTTTATCCTTGTTTGTTGGAGAGCAAAACCTCAGAAAATACCATGAAGAGTCAACAAATGTATCTAAAGTGTCTGTTTCTCTGTAAAAAGTTTTTCCGTCTACTTTAATTTTTTTCCAATCATTAACAGCTGAAAGCGGGTTTCCTTTAGCATTTAAATTAATTTTTTCTGGTAATTTGACAGGTAAATCCTTTTCATGAACAGTTTTATAGTTTCCCTTATCATCATAAATTATAGGTATTGGACAACCCCAATATCTTTGTCGTGACACACCCCAATCCTTTAATCTGAAATTAATCTTTTTTTTACCTAATTTTTTTTTTTCTAATATTTTAATTGTTTCTATTACAGATTCATCAGGTACTTTGAGACTATTTAAAAAGCTAGAATTTATTATTGTTCCAGGACCAGTATAAGCCTCCTTTGTTACCTTGTAATCATCTCCTTTATCAATAGGTTTAACTACAGTTTTGATTTCTAAATTATATTTTTTTGCAAAGTCAAAGTCCCTCTGATCATGTCCTGGGCACCCAAATACTGCTCCAAATCCGTAATCCATTAAAACAAAATTTGCAAAATAAACTGGAACTGTTTTGTCACCATCCAATGGATTTTTTGCAAGTAGTTTAGTTTTAAAACCAATTTTTTCAGCATTTGCAATTGATTCTTCAGTTGTCCCAGTTTTAGAACAATTTTCTTTGAATTTTTTAAACTCCTCATTATCTTTATAAAATTCTGATAATGGGTGATCAACAGATAGAGCTAAAAATGAAAAACCAAAAAGAGTGTCAGGCCTTGTTGTAAAACATTTAATATTTTTAATATTTTCATCGCCTATTATCTCAAAATCAATTTCGCAACCAAACGACTTTCCTATCCAATTTTGCTGCATTATTTTAACTTTTTTTGGCCATTCCTTAAGTGTCTCCAATTCATTTTGAAGATCATCTGCAAACTTTGATATATTAAAAAACCATTGACTTAATTTTTTCCTTTCAACTATAGCCCCTGATCGCCACCCTTTTCCGTCAATGACTTGCTCGTTTGCTAGAACAGTCTCATCTATTGGGTCCCAATTTACATAATTTTCTTTTTTATAAACTAAACCCTTGTTAAACATTTCAATAAAAAATTTTTGTTGGTGCTTATAATACTCTTCGGAACAAGTTGAAATTTCTCTACTCCAATCAATAGAAAGACCTAATTGTTTCAATTGATTTTTCATTGTCTTAATATTATCTTCTGTCCATAATTTTGGATCTTGATTGTTTTGTTTAGCCGCATTCTCTGCGGGCATTCCAAAAGAATCCCAACCCATTGGATGTAAAACGTTAAATCCATTAAGTGCTTTAAATCTGGAAAGCACATCACCTATGGTATAATTTCTTACATGTCCCATATGAATCTTTCCCGAAGGGTAAGGGAACATTTCTAAACAATAAAATTTTTTTTTGCTTTTATCAGTTTTTGTTTTAAAAGAATTATTTTTTTCCCAAAATTTTTGCCATTTTTCTTCAATTATTTTGAAATTATATCTTTCCACTTGAGTTCAGAAATTATACTATTCTGTTTTTAAGCCTTCATTAATATAAGGTTTTAAGTTTTTAAGTCCTTCCTTTTCATATTTAGCAGCTTTTCGCAAAATATTAGAAGCTAATTCTTTGGAAAGTTGACCTTGGTTTTGACTAGTTACACAATTTAAATTTTTATCACATTGTTTTAAAAATACATTTATATCAATCGCATCCACTCTAATTTCATTGCTTAAAAATCTAATAGAAATTTTTACAGACTCACCTTCATTATTATTTTCTGAATACCAGTCAGTTATAATAATTCCCCCGCTGTAATTTGCTGATGCAAGAGGCATGAAATCAATTGTATCAAGTGCTGCTCTCCAAAGAAAGTTAGAACTTGCAAAATCAAAAGTTCCACCTTTCTTTTGGCCCCCAAATAATCTTACACCTCTACCTTCCTCAATATTTCTTTTAACCCTTTCGTCTACATTAGGAGAGACTTTTTTTGCATCTACAGGTTTGTATTTTAGAGGTCCGCAAGCAGTTAAAATAAATGACAAAATAACCATTAAAATTAGGGGGTTAAATCCTTGCAAAAATAAATTCTTTAAATTTTTAATTGTCATAAAAATTATCATATTAAGGGTTTATAATAGTTTTAATAAAATTCACTCAATTTTATAGTGTCTAATGACTAAAAAACTATGAAATTTAAATAAAAATGTTGAAAAATATGGGAATTTTAAATTGATGTAAAAATACAACAGTTAAGCAAAATAAGCTAATTTTAAAAGAAATTTATGGAAAAAATTACAACATTTTTGGTAGAAATAGCCTGTTTATAATTAATTATAAAAAGGAGTATAAACATGGACAAACTAAAAAAACTAGGTTTGACAGCTATTGCAGGAACATTTGCAATTGGATCTGCTCAAGCTTTAGAAATGTCTGCTTCTGGTAGTGCTGGATTTACTTATTCATCATCTGATGATGACGAAGTAACAGGCGAAAGATTTTCTTTCGGTGACAGTATTACTCTAAGTGGATCAGGTGAGACTGACATGGGTTGGACTGTTACTGCATCTTACGAGTTAGATGATGGAGCAACACCATTCGATGATCAAACTATCTCAATAGACACTGGAAACGGTACTTTCTTCGTTCAAACAGCCGCTGATAAAGGTGGTCATAACAGATTAGTGCCTAATGCATACGGATCTGCTTCTTACTCATTATCAAATGGTGTTGGAACAGAGACTGGTAAGCACTTAGCTGACGGTGTAACTGGAACAACTAACCTTGCATACACAAACAGCGATATCGCTGGTTTTGATGTAGGAATAGCTATGTCACCAGGAGCAGTTGGTGGTACAGATACAGTTCTTAAAGTTAAAAGAGCTGACTTAGCTGATGGTCTTACAGTTGCAGCAAGCTGGGGTAACATTAACCCAAGCGACCAAAACAATGATACTGATGAAATTACATTATCTGCTTCATATGCAGTTGGTGGATTAACAATCGGTGTTACTGACACGTCAATTGACCAAGCTACAGCAAGTAGTTCTGACATTGATGCATTCCACGTAGGTGCATCTTTTGCAGTTAACGATGATCTAACAGTTTCAATTGATAGATCTACAGCTGATAACGCTAAGCAAGACACAGACGAAGAGACAACTTCTTATCAAGTTTCTTACTCAATGGGCTCAATGGCAGTTAAAGCTCACGTAACAAAAGCTGATAACGTTGGTTATTCATCTGGAACTACAGACGAAAATAAAGCTATTGCAGTTTCATTCTCGTTCTAATCTAGTTTAGAATAAAATATTAAAGGCCCCAATTTATTTGGGGCCTTTTTTTTTAAATAAAGATATACCAGCCAATCCAATAAACTTAGTTATTAATAACAAATTAATATTGTTAAAGTTAACACCGCCTAGCGCAACTTTCTTATAACTTTGGTCGTCAAAAAAAAATCTGCATTTATGAATTCCAAATGGTGAACGGTTCTTGTATTTAAATATTGGTGAAATAAAAATTTCTTTAATATTTTGCATCTTTTTAGTATTTACCTCAAAAAGATTATGAGCTGATCCCAACATCTTAAAATTTTTTTTTAAATTAAAGCTATTAAATCTAAATTCTTTATTGTAGGCAGAAATATAAGCTCCATTTAACTTTAATTTTAAAGCTAATTTAACATTATTTGACAAAAATAATTCAATTCTATTTTTCTTACAAAATTTGGCCAATTCAAAAATTTTTCTTAAGTCATTTTTATTATCTTTTGATCTCCAAATAAGGGTAATATTTTTGTCTAGATCCTTTAAATGAATAGGATTAAAATCATCTATAAAATAATATTTTTTTAATTTTGAAATATGCATCGTAGTGTTAAAAACATAGTTGATTTACAAGAAAAAGTTAAGCAAAAGATTAACAAATTAAAATATCCGAATTATAATCCAAAAATAATTGCAGTATCAAAAACATTTGGAATGGAAGACATTTTACCATTAATCGAATTTGGTCACGAACATTTTGGTGAAAACAAAGTTCAAGAAGCTTTGAGCAAATGGAAAGAGATTAAAACAAATAAAAATAACATCAAATTACATATGATTGGTAGGTTGCAATCAAACAAAGTTAAGCAAGCTGTAGCTATATTTGATTACATACATTCCATTGATAGTATTAAATTAGCCCAAAAAATTGCTGAGGAACAAATAAAACAGAATAAAAAATTAAAATTTTTTTTACAGGTCAATATTGGAGAGGAAACTCAAAAATCTGGTGTAAATTTAGATAACTTAAACGAATTGGTTAATGAATGTAAAAATATCGACTTAGATATAATTGGATTAATGTGTCTTCCCCCAATAGATAAACCCGCTGGTAATTATTTTTCAATAATAAAAAGAAAAAACGATGAGTTAAATTTTAAAGAATTAAGCTTAGGTATGTCAAATGATTATATCGATGCTCTAATTTACAAAACATCATTTATAAGAATTGGTACAAAAATTTTTGGAGAAAGAACTAAACAATTTTAATTTTGGTCTTTTTGTTTATCAAATTTAATAATACTAAAAAATCTTTTTTATTTAATGCTATGCACCCTGCGGTAGTTTTATAATTCTTAGTCAAATGTATAAAAATTGCACTACCTTTATTTTTAATTGGTTTTTTAAAATTATATTCTATAGGAACTAGAAAATCGTATTTATGATCCTTTCTGTATAGTTTTTCAAAAGAAAATTTATATTTCTTTTTTAATTTAATTTGCTTGTTATAAAACTTGGAATTTGGGTCATCACACCATCCCATATTTTTTTTTATGATTTTTTTTTTCAGTTTAGTTCGGAATTTTCCAACTCTATCCAACCTATAATATAAGTTTCCTAAATTATAAGTGCCTCTTGGTGTTATTTTATCACCTTCTTTAATTTTTTTCTTAATTCCACCTTTTCCTATAGAACATTTTAGTTTAAATTGATTTATACGAATAATATTTTTATTTAACCTAATTATCATAATGAATAAATTAAATGTTGTTTTATTAAAGCTACCTACATTATATGAAATTTTAACTGAGATTAAATTAGATTTAAATTTTAATTTAATTAACTTTAGTGAAAACAATAGTGATTTTCAAAACTTTTTAATTGAAAATCCTGATGTATTAGTGATTTCATCTGATTTAAAAGGAAATTTTAAAAATTTTATTTCTTATAATAAGATATTTAAAATTAAAAATTTACTGCAGCAAATTAACGTTTTTTTATCAAAGAGTAATTACGAAATTAAATCAAATATATCTTTGGGAAATTATATAATAGATTTAAATTCGAGAGTTATTTCAAAAGAAGGCTTATTTCTAAAATTGACTGAAAAAGAAATTGATTTATTAATTTATCTAAATAATTCAAAGATAGAAAGTTCTACAGTTGAACTTCAAAAAAATGTTTGGAAACAAACCGGAGATCTAGAAACTCATACTGTAGAAACACATATTTATAGATTGAGAAAAAAAATCGCAGACACTTTTAAAGATAATAATCTTATCTTGAATAATAATAATGGATATAAAATTTCAAAATGAAAAAAAGAAATTTTATTGCTAAAGAACTTTACTCAAAAAAATTCAGCCAAAAAAAAGTGAAACCAAAAAAAGGCAAGGGAAGTTTTAAAAGAAAGAAGACTAAAGTCTCGCACCTATTTGCTGAATAACTTTTGATGACATTTCTGTGCCTTTTTCTAGACTATCTTTAATTGATAACTTATTAACATAGCCATGTAGAAACCCAGCTGCGAAAAGGTCACCTGCACCTGTAAGATCTACAATTTTAAGATTTTTATGTACATCACATTCAATAACTTCTTCACCTTGGATTGCAACCGCACCCTTTTCACCTCTTGTAATCACCATTAATTTATTTAGTTGTTTTGAAAAGCTTATTACTTCTTCAAACTTCTTAGCATCAATTAATGAGGTGATTTCTTGTTCGTTAGCAAAAGTTATATCCAATTTGTTTTTTACCAATTGTAAAAAATGAGGTTTATGTCTATCTACACAAAATTGATCAGAAAGAGACATTGCAACTTTTTTTGCGCTGCTAATCGCTTTATCAAATGCTTTCTTAGGTTCGCCTTCATCCCAAAGATAGCCCTCTAAAAATATTATTTGACTTTGTTTAATAGCATCAGAGTCAACGTCATTTTCATTAATTTTTCCTGCCGTACCCAGAAAAGTACACATTGTTCTCTCAGAGTCAGGTGTAACTAATATTAAGCATGTTCCTGTTGGTAGCTCTTCCTTTTTCTTAGAGTAAAAATATTGAACATTCTCTTTTTTTAAACCTTCCTCATATTTACTTCCAAATTCATCATCGGAAACTTTACCTATAAAACCTACCTTATTATCTAGTTGAGCTATACCCACTATTGAGTTTGCAACTGATCCTCCAGAGACAGTTTTTTCGATCTTTAAATTAGTTAACAATTTTTTGAATTCATTTTCATCAAAAAATAATTTCATTGTACCTTTTGTTAATTCATTTTGAGATATAAAACTGTCGTTAACTTTACAAATAACATCAACAATTGCATTTCCTATTCCTAAAATTTTCATATTATGCTTTCTTGGTTTTTATTGGTTTTTTTCTATTAGGATAACAACTAGTGCAAATTTTACAAGATATTCCATAGCATTCTCTTGCCTTACAGAATTCTCTTCCATAGTAAATAATTTGAAGGTGGAGTTTATTCCAGTATCTTTTTGGAAATAAACGTTTTAAATCTTTTTCTGTTTGAATTACATCTTTTCCATTAGTAAGCCCCCATCGTTGTGCAAGTCTATGAATATGAGTGTCTACTGGAAATGCTGGATATCCAAACCCTTGAGACATAACTACACTAGCAGTTTTATGTCCTACACCTGGCAACTCTTCCAATTGCTCAAAAGTTTTTGGTACTTTGCCTTGATATTTCTCTACTAAAGTTTTTGATAGATTATAAACACTTTTAGCTTTTATTCTAAAGATACCTATACTTCTAATTAATTTTTCAATCTTTTTTCTACCAAGCTTAACAAAATGCTCGGGTTTATAATATTTTGGATAGATATCCTTTGTTACATTATTAACATTTAGATCAGTACATTGAGCAGACAGAAGAACAGATATTAATAACGTAAATATATTCCTATGTTTTAGAGGAATAGGAGTTTTTGGATAAGTCTTATTTAAAACTTTAAGAACAATTTTTGCTCTTTGAACTTCATTCATTATTTAAAATTCAAAAGACTTCGCATCGAATAAAGACCTGGTTTTTTGTTATACAACCATTTAGCAGCTGTTAAGGCGCCCTCGGAGTAAAGAGATCTGTCAAATGCTTCATGATTAAGAGTAATAATCTCTTTACCACTAGAAAATTTTACTTCATGCTCTCCAATAATTTCTCCTTTTCTTATTGAGTTAAAATTAATCTTTTTTCCATATGGAAAAGATTTTTTATTTAAATATTTTTTACCAATTAATTTATATAAATTTTTATTTTTACCAACTGCAATACCTTTTCCTAACATTAAGGCAGTGCCTGATGGATGATCTTTTTTGTGTCTATGATGTGCCTCAAAAACTTTACTTAGGTAATTATTTCCAAGCGAAGCAGACGCAATTTCTGTTAAATACATTAGGAGATTGATACCCAAGCTCATATTTCCTGCTTTTAAAATAGGTATTTTTCTTGAGTATTTTTTTATTAAATTTTCTTCTTTTTTAGTGAAACCAGTTGTTCCTATAATAACCTTTTTTTTTAGTTTAGTGGCTATTTTTAAAACTTCAAACGTGCATTTAGGAATTGTAAAATCAATTATAACATCAGCCTTCTTAAATGCTCTCTCATCATTTAAACTTATTGGTAATCCATTAATTTTTTTTTTAATTAATCTGTTTTCAGTGATTACCGTAACTACAAAATTTTTATTAGATTTAGCAGATTTTATTATCTGCTGCCCCATTCTTCCCATACATCCAGTAATTGCTAATTTAATTTTTTTCATTTATTTTTACCAACTAAGAAAATAACTTATTTTTTACAAAATACTACATCAGCCTGTAAAATTTGTTTTGTTTTGCGATCAACAAAACCTCTTTCTAACAACCAAAGCTCGAAGTCAAAAGATTCAATATAATTGAATATGTCTTTCCATAATTTTTCATTTTCATATAACCTTACAAATGAAACCTCAACGAGTAGAACTTCAAATTTTTCAAGATTATTTTTTGCACCTTGGAGTACCTCCCACTCATATCCTTGTGTATCAATTTTTAACATTGCTTTTTTATTATCTAAATTTCCATTTCCTAATATAGAGTCTAATTTAAATATTTTTGTTTTTTCCTTATTTATAAATCCAGAATTTTTTTTTGCTTCCAAATGTTTTGGTGTCATTTGTAATATGCTTGATGACAAATCATAATTTGAAATGTTTATTTCAATATCTCCATCTTGATTTCCAATTGCACATCTATCATAAACATCCCAACTACTATCATTCTTTGAATTTTCTACTAATTTATTGTGAACTTTTGATACAGGCTCAAAACTTATAATTCTATCTTTGTAACCGTATTTTCTAAGTTCAAATGCAAATTGTCCTATGTTTGCTCCTACATCGTAGATTGTATTAATTCTTTTCTTTTGGATGATTGGTAAGAATAGATCCATAAATTTTGGATTATGAGATACTTTTTCTAATCTTAAATTAATTTGAGAAAGTATTTTGTTAATTTTATCTAACATATATTTATTTAATTAATTCTATCTTGAGTCTAACTATATTTATACAAGAGGTATTTTCAGCCTGAAAGTGTCATTTTCGTATTCTTTTCCACCTCTAGGTCCTTGAGTAAAAACTAAAAATTTAGTATTTTTTATTGCTCTAAGGGCGTGAGACTCGTTCTTATCTGTTACTGCTAAATCACCTTTTTTTAAGATGATCTTTTTAATTTTAGAATTTTTTTTTTTTGTAAAAAGTTCAATTTTACCCTCTAATATATAATTCCACTGAATAGTCTTCTTATGAAAATGATTACCTCTTATTGTATTTTTCTTTTGAGTAATATATGTAATAGCATTAATTGATTTCTTCTCTAATAAATCAACTATAATTCCACGTTTATCTTTAAAACTAGTCTTAATATTAATTTTTTTCATTTTTTTCCAATTATTTTTACTTTGGGAATAGGCACAATAAATTTTCCACCAGATTTTAAAAATTTATTATTATTTTTCATAATTTCATTTTTAAAATTCCATGCCAATATTAATGCGTAGTCAGGCTTTTTTTTCAAAATTTCTTTATCTGAGAAGACTTTAATATTAGTACCAGGTGTATATTTATTAATTTTTAGCTTAGATTTTTCTGTGGCAAAATCCATTATATCTTTATCAAGTTTACAGTAATTCAATAAAGTCATTCCTTTTGCCGGAGCACTTAAAGCAACTACAGATTTACCCTTTTTCTTTATATTTGTTAAAACACTAGTTAATTCTAGTCGATTTTTTTTAACTTTATCTGCAAATTTAACTAATTTTTTAATATCACCCAATTTTGCTTGTTTTTCTCTTTTAATCAATTTAATAAATTTTGTTGTTTTTTTATAGTCATTAATTTTTGACATAAATATTCTTAGCGATCCTCCGTGAATATCTTTTTCTTCCACATCAAATATTTGCATACCGATTTTTCTTAAGTATTTATTTAAAGGTATCAAGGTAATATAAGATAAATGTTCATGGTAAATTGTATCATATTCCAAATTTTTAATTAGATTCAAAAAGTATGGAACTTCAATAATCAGAACTCCTTGATTTTCTAATAATTTTTTTACATTTTTAAAAAATAAATCTAGATTATCAATATGAGCAAAAACATTTGATCCTGTTATTATCTTAGCTTTACCAAAATTCTTTAATATTTTTTGTGTTATTTTTGAATTAAAAAAACTGTTAAGTGTTTTTATTTTTCTTTTATTCGCGATTTTGCAAATATTTGTTGCTGGATCTACACCCAAAACTTTAATATTTCTTTTTTTAAAATGCTTTAATAAATTCCCAACATTGCTACCTATATCAATAACTAAGTTATTTTTATTAAGATTAAATGTTTTTTTACAAGAATATGCAAACTCATCAAAATGTTTATTCCCTGATTTTGTTAGAGATGATTCATAAGGATAATCTTTTTGATATAAAATTTTTGGATCTACAACGAACCCTAATTGTTTAAATGAGCAATTTTTACATGTAAAAACTTGTAGTGGATAATACAAAGTAGGTTGATTTGACTCACTAAAATTTATGAATTGATCAGAAGGAGGATGGTTTCCCAAGTCTAAAAATTTAATTAATTTTTTACTCTTACACAATCTACAGGTTTTTCTAATCACTTCTTTATTCCCAATTTTTTTTAATTATTAAAAATGATTTAAATATTTCTTTCAATTTCATTTGACTTTGATCAATCTTTTTTAAAAGTTCACTATATTTTTCTTTACCTTTGTTTATCATAGTATCTCTTAAGTCTTTTTTATCCAATAAATCAATAATTTTTATGGATAAGCTATTTGCATTTTTTAAGTCAAAACTTAACACAGCCCCTTTAACTTGCTCAGTTTCTGACCACAAATCGGAGTATAAGACTGGAGTTCCAACATAAAATCCTTCTAGAGGTAGATGATTTGTTGGCCCCATATAAGTTGGAACAGTAACTGCTAAAGCATATTTGTATAAATAAAATAGATCGTTGCTTTCTACAAAATTTTTAAAAGTTACATTGTCTTGAAGATTGAGTTTTTCAGTCATTTGCTTGATATGATTAAGATTATTGAATTTATTTTTTCCTGTAAAAACAACTGATAAATTTCTTCCGTATTTTTCTTTCAAAATTGATATGGCCTCTAAAATGTAAATATGATTTTTATGCGGCCAGTATTGCGCAGGATAAAAAATATATTCTTTATTTTTTATATCAAATTTATTAAATATTTCTTTTTTTGAAAGTACTTTTTTTTCGTCAATATTTAATAAGTCGGTAGCAGGCTCAGAATAAATTAAATTTATTTTTTTTTCATCAACATTGTACTGCCTTAATAAGTTATCTTTATTTTCAATACTATCAGTAACTATATATGATGATTTTTTAAGCAATAAATTATAAAGGTATTCTTTACTTTCAAAACTGTGGTAATTTTTTCTACTTTCTGGAAATTGAGGAAATTGTAAATGTCCAGAGTCCCAAAATGAAACACCAAAATTTATTTTATCTAATTGCATCGCTAATGTTGACATACCATTGAAATGCACAATATCTATTTTTCTTTTTAATAGTTGATTTTCAAGTTGATTAATTCCAAATAAGAAATTAAAAAAATTCTTTATTTTTGAGCTTGTTAAAAATTTATAAAACATTAACAGAGAAAAACTTATATTTCTTTTTTTTAGTAAAATTGGTTTGAAATTATATGAACTCAACACCTTTATATTTTTTTTGTTTATGGAAAAAAATTCTATATATATATCTTTATCTTTAATTTCTTGGAGTCTTATAGCACTACTTATTTCAGTTTGGAAATTTCCACCATCTTCAGGCATTGACTCAAATATATAGGCAATATTTAATTTATTCTTCATGATTTAAAAACTTGCTGAACACCTTTAATAACAATATCTTGTTGTTTTTTTGTTAATGCTAAACCTGTAGGAATATAAAATCCATTTCTACTTAAATATTCTGCTACTGGGAACTTTTGGTTTTTGAAATATCCCATTTTATTCAATATTGGTTGCTTATTTAACGGCCAAAAGAAATTTCTAGTTTCTATTCCTTTTTTAAAAAGTTTTTTTCTAATTTCTTCAAGTTTAAATTTCGAATTTTTTTTAATTACCAATCCATAAACCCAAAAAATATTTTCACAATATTCTAATTTTTTAATTGGTTGAATAGTATGTCTTAAGTCTTTTAGTTTAGAAATATATCTATTTCCTATTTTTCTTTTAATTTTTACAAATTTTTCAAGTTGTTTTAGTTGTGCTAAGCCAAGACCAGCTTGCATATTTGTTAATCTATAATTCCATCCTAACCCAAAATGTTTGAATCTTCTTTCATCATTAAAAAATATATTTCTTAAACTTTTACAACTTTCATAAATTTTTCTATTATTAGTTACAATCATACCACCCTCTCCGGTAGTAATATGTTTATTTGCAAAAAAACTGAAAGTTGAAACATCACCAAAGCTGCCACAAGGTGAACCTTTATATTTAAGTCCAAGTGACTCAGCTGCATCTTCAATTATTTTAATATTTTTTTTTTTACAAATTCTGATTAAAGGATCTAAGTCGACAGTTAATCCATATATATGTGGTGTTATGATAGCCTTAGTTTTTTTTGATATTTTATTTATTGTTTCGTTAATATCCATATTCCAGGTGTTGATATTACTATCGACAAGAACAGGTGTTGCAGCACTTCTTACAACTGGTAAAATACAAGAAATTATTGTGAATGCTGGAATAATAACTTCATCACCTTTTTTCAAATTTAAAGATTCATATGCAAGCTGTAATGCTGCAGTGCCATTTGACACAGCAACAGCGTATTTTCGGTTAACTTTTTTTGCAAATTGTTTTTCAAATTCTTTTACAAAATTTCCAGAGGATGAAACTTCTTTATTTTTTATACACGCTAAAAGATAATCTCTTTCAATTTTAGAAATGATTGGCTCATTAACTGGAACAAATATTTTTTTCATATCTTTTTAAAAATTAAAATTGCACCCCAGTCACGTTTACTAGGTTTGCTTTCATTTAACTGTTTATGTATAGATAGATATTGAAAATTCTTTTTTTTAGCAACCAAAATTAAATCATTAATATCAAAATGTCTTATTTTATGTTTTTCAAAAAATTTAAACAATAATTTGGATGATTTATTAAAAATATTAAATTTGTAATTTATTTCAAAATTTGATTCATCAATTTTCTTTGGAAAAACTTTTTTTACAACTTTGAATTCTTTATTAGTAAAAATTTTAGTTCTTTTTGATGGTTTTATAAAGTTAACACCCGGAGTATACCAAGTGTCAAATATTAAATATCCTTTTTTTTTTAAGTGATAGTGAGCGGTATCAAAAAACTTGTTAAGAGCTGTTTTTTTGGTCATATAATTTATTACATGAAACAACGAAATAACAAGGTCAAATTTTTTATTGATTCTAAATTTTTTAAGATCAGAATTATATATTTTAAAACCGATATTTTTTTCTTTTGAGATTTTTATCATTTGTGAGCTTTTCTCAACACCTATAATATCATAGCCTAATTTTTTCAAATATTTTCCATGTGAACCAGTTCCCGATCCAAGCTCTAAAATTTTTTTAAATTTAATTTGTTTTTTTTTTAAAAGATTTAGGAGAAATGATATTTCTTTTTTATAATTTTTTTTGAAATAAACTAAATCATAAAATTTGGAATAAAACTTTCTATAGATCATAGACAATAATTTGATACTTGTGTGTAAAATTAATTGAATAAATTTATATCAATTTCAATTATAACAGTAAAGCGCAGAAAATTATTTGACTTTATTGATACAAAAATCTTTGTATCTAGAGTTTTTTAATTAATTCTTCCAAAAATCTTTAGCTTTTTGAAAAAATCTTTTAATGCTAGGATTTGATTTATCATTTTCAATTTGTCTAAATTTTTCAAGTAGTTCTTTTTGTTCTTTGTTTAAATTAACCGGAACTTCGGTATTAACCTGCACATAAAGATCTCCATATCCACCACCTCTCATGTGCGGCATTCCTTTTTCTCTTAATCTAAATTGTTTACCTGATTGAGTACCTGCTGGTATTTTAATTTTTGCTTTACTTCCATCAATTGTTGGAATTTCAATTGATGTTCCAAGAGCCGCATCAGCGATTGATACTGGGAACTCAAAAAATAAGTTTTCGTCTGATCTTTTAAATAATTCGTGTGAATGGACATTTATAAACAAATATAAATCTCCACTACCAGCTCCTCTTGATCCAGCCTCTCCTTTTCCTGAAAGTCTAATTCTTGTACCATCGTCAACACCCTTTGGTATCGTCACAGATAATCTCTTTGATGCTTGTTTTTTTCCTTGTCCTCCGCAACTTGTACATGGATGTGATATTTCTTCACCGGCCCCTCCACACTGAGGACAGGTTTGCTGAACTGTAAAGAAACCTTGGCTAGATCTTACTTGACCTCGTCCTCCACACATTGAGCATGATCCTGCGTCATGACCAGGTTTGGATCCACTTCCACTACAAGTGTTGCATTTTTCAGATGTAGAAAATTTGATATCTTGCTTTTTACCTTTATAGGCTTCTTCCAAAGTAATTGATAAGTCATATCTTAAGTCAGAGCCTCTATAGTTGGCTCTTCTTCCTCTTCTTCGACCTCCGCCAAAACCTTCTCCAAAAAAATCTTCAAATATATCTGAAAAATGTTCAGAAAAATCAAAATTGGAAAAACCTCCTTGTCCTCTTCCTCCATTTTCAAAGGCAGCATGTCCAAAATTGTCATAGCTTTGTTTTCTCTCGGAATTTGAGAGAACATGGTAAGCTTCTGAGGCTTCTTTAAACTTTTCTTCAGCTCCCTTGTCATCTGGATTTTTATCTGGATGATATTTTACTGCTAATTTTCTATAAGCTGATTTAATTTGATCTGCAGTAGCTGATTTATTAATGCCCAAAACTTCGTAATAATCTCTTTTTGCCATAATTTGATTATAGACAAATAGTTGTTTTAAGCGCTTTTTTCTTTATTCTCGTCTTTTACTTCCTCAAAATCAGCATCAACAACATTATCGTCTTTTTTATCCTCTTTTTTTGTATCGTCCTTGTCTTCAGGTTTAGCACCTTGCTGTGATTTGTATATTGCTTCACCTAGTTTCATTGATGCTTGAACAAGATCTTGGGTTTTCTTTTTAATTTCCTCTACGTCGGTTCCTTTTAAAGCGTTTCTTAGGTTGGTAGAAGCATCTTCAATTGATTTTTTATCAGCATCTGAAACTTTAGATCCATGATCTTTAAGATTTTTTTCAGTTGAATGAAGAAGAGTATCTGCTTGATTTCTTGCATCAACTGCATCTCTTTTTTTCTTATCTGCATCTTTATTAGCTTCAGCTTCTTTAACCATTTTATTTATTTCTTCATCACTTAATCCACCTGAGGCTTGAATTTGTATTTTTTGTTCTTTTCCAGTTCCTTTATCTTTAGCAGAAACATTTACTATTCCATTTGCATCGATATCAAAAGTAACTTCAATTTGAGGAACTCCTCTTGGGGCTGGAGCAATTCCAACAAGTTCAAAATTTCCTAATAGTTTATTGTCAGTTGCCATTTCTCTTTCACCTTGTAAAACTCTTATTGATACAGCTGGTTGATTATCTTCCGCGGTTGAAAATACTTGGCTTTTCTTTGTTGGAATTGTTGTGTTTTTATCAATTAGCTTTGTAGAAACGCCACCCAATGTTTCAATACCTAAAGATAATGGAGTTACATCTAAAAGAAGCACATCCTTAACATCACCTTGTAAAACACCCGCTTGTATTGCGGCACCCATAGCAACAACTTCGTCAGGATTTACAGATTTGTTTGGGTCTTTTCCAAAAAAAACTTTTTACTTCCTCAATCACTTTTGGCATTCTAGTCATACCACCAACTAGAACGATTTCATCGATTTCACTAGCAGACAGCCCAGCATCTTTTAAAGCAGTTTTACACGGAGGCAATGTTCTTGAAATTAAATCTTCAACTAACGCCTCAAGTTTAGCTCTAGTCATTTTTAAATTTATATGTTTTGGCCCTGTTTTATCTGCTGTAATAAATGGTAGATTAATTTCAGTTTGGGTTGCAGATGATAATTCTATTTTTGCTTTTTCTGCAGCTTCTTTAAGTCTTTGTAAAGCAAGTTTATCCGATTTTAAATCGATACCACTTTCTTTTTTAAATTCACTTAATAAATAGTTGACAATTGCGTTATCAAAATCTTCTCCACCCAAAAAAGTGTCTCCATTTGTTGATTTTACTTCGAACACACCATCACCTAATTCAAGAATTGATACATCAAATGTTCCACCACCTAGATCATATACAGCAATTTTTTTATTTGTTTTTTTGTCTAGTCCGTAAGCTAGGGATGCTGCTGTTGGTTCGTTGATAATTCTTAAAACTTCTAACCCAGCAATTTTACCAGCATCTTTGGTTGCTTGTCTTTGTGCGTCATTGAAATAAGCTGGCACAGTAATTACAGCTTTGCTCACAGCTTGGCCTAAATATTTTTCAGCTGTCTCTTTCATTTTTTGTAATACGAAAGCTGATATTTGTGAAGGTGAATATTTATTACCTTTAGCTTCAATCCATGCATCATTATTGTCTGCCTTGATGATTTTGTATGGAGCTGTTTCTATATCTTTTTTAACAGTAGGGTCCTCGAAATTTCTACCTATTAATCTTTTTACTGCAAAAATTGTATTTTCAGGATTTGTCACAGCCTGCCTTTTTGCAGGTTGACCTACTAATTTTTCGTCTTCATCAGCAAAGGCTACAACAGACGGAGTAGTTCTAGCTCCCTCTGCATTTTCTAATACTTTAGCCTGCGTACCATCCATTATTGCTACACAAGAATTTGTTGTTCCAAGATCTATTCCAATTACTTTACTCATATTTTTTTCTCCATTTCATATATGTTCAATTTTTCCATCTACAAGGGATTTGCTTACTTTTTTTCAACATTATTTTCGTCATTTTCTGCTAAGTTTTGCTGTTTTTTGTCTACTTTTTTTGCCACCCCAACTAGAGCGGGCCTTAAAAGCCTATCTTTCATCATAAATCCTTTTTGAATTTCTTGTAAGATTATTCCATTTTCTTTATTATCGTCCTCAATCTCCATCATTGCTTGGTGAAGATTTGGATCAAGTTTTTTTCCAATAGACTCAATTGGATGAATGTTATTTTTTTTCAGTATTGAGATCATATCTTTATAAATTATATCTAAATGATCAATAATCTTTTCATAACCCTCTGAGCTTTTTAAATTCTCATCATTCTCAAGAGTTAGTTTAGATCTTTCTAAGTTATCAATTAAATTTAATGTTTCTTTTGCAAACGAGAAACCTCCATATTCATAAGCATCATCTCTTTCTTTTTCATACCTTCTTCTTTGATTTTCCATTTCAGCATATTGTCTTACAATTTTTTCTTCCAATTCTTTTATTTTATCCTCAGGAGTTATTTCCTCTAAATTATTTTCGTAGGATAGAGTTTTTGCTTCAGAATTTTTCTCATTTTCAGGAGTCTCTTCAGTATTATTAATTATCTGATCTTCTGTCTTTTCTTTTTCCATGAACTGTATATGGTAAGTAAAATCAGAATTTCCAGATGTATAGAAAGATAATTAATGAAATATTTATAGGCACGAATAATCAAGGAAAGGTAAGAGAAATTCGAAAATTACTACCCAAAAGACTTAAATTAAATACTCCAAAAAGGTTGAAAATTAATAGTCCAAAAGAAACAGGGTCTTCTTTTTTAGAGAATTCATTAATTAAGGCTAAATATTTTTCAAAAAAAACTGGAAAAATTTGTATTGCAGATGACTCGGGTTTGGAAATAGATATTCTCAATAAATTGCCAGGAATATACTCAGCTAGATGGGCTGGGCGTAAATCAGATTTTAAAATTGCAATTAATAAGGTTTATAAAAAATTAAAAAATAAAAAAGTTAATTGGAGTAAAAAAATTAAATGTAGATTTATTTGTGCGCTAACTATTTATTGGCCTGATAAAAAATTTTTTCAGTCAAAAGGTATAGTAGAAGGGACAATTTCTGAAAAGCCAAAAGGTAAAAATGGATTTGGTTATGATCCGATATTTATACCTAAAGGTTATAAGATTACATTCGGTGAAATGGTCTTTTCAAAAAAATTTAAAATAGATCACAGATTTAAAGCTTTCAAAAAAATTAAAAAATTTTTTTAATTTTTTTATTTTCTATTGCATAAAAATTTAGCTGATGTGTAATTATATTTTTATCAATTTCAAACACACCTATTTTCCCTTTAAAAGAATTTTTTTTATAAAATATTTTATTATCTACAATAAAATTATTTTGAAAAAGCAAATAATAAACTAATCCGGTTAAGTCATAACTCAGAAATGCAATCTGATTTGAGAAACTTTTAAAATTATTGTTATACTTATTCAAATACTCATTGTAATTTTCATAATTAACTGATGGAAAATAAATTGGCTGTATCATATTTTCATTTAATAAACTTTTATCAAACCATTGATTCAATGTAATGTATGTAACCCTTGTTGGCGGTATATCTGTATAAATTAATGATGTGGCTACACTTTTTAAAGTTTCTTCGAAATCAGCAATAATGACAGAATCAAAATTTATACCACCTATGGTATCTAGTTTTTCAAGTTGAGATATTTTTTTTTCTTTATTTATATCATTTGAATTTTCAACTCTTTTGATTTCATCTGCTAAATTTTGTTTTCTAATTCTATATCTTGTTACATCTTCAATTTGCTTTGTAATCAAAGTTGGATCTGGGTTATAATAAAATTTATCCTTTAATTTTATCTTAGATATTTTTACACCTTTTGTAATTTCATTGAGAATACTAGTATTGGGTGCGAATAAATAACTTCTTTCAATATTATTTAATTTTTGAAATTTTTTTATAGCATTAAATTGTGAAATAGAGTTAACCCCAGCGCTAATTACATTTTTTTTTGATCCATCAATTTTATTTGTAAAAGATAAGAATATTAAATCTTCGTTTAATTGGTTTAACTTAAGTGTATTTTTTTTAAATATTGGACCAATTATAATTTTAATGCCTTCGTTGTACAAATCTCTGGAAACTTCTAAAGTTCTATCGGGATTATTTCCATTATCTTTTGGAATTATTATGAGTCTATCATCGTTTATATCGTTTATTGCAAGTTTTACAGAATTTAAGACACTTTCACCTAACTCTTTACTATCGCCGGATAAAGGAACCACTAAACCAATTTTAATCTTTTCACTTGCGAATGAACTAAAACTAAAAATGATTAAAAAAATTAGTATTAAATAAAATTTTATTTGGTTTTTCATTTTATGTTAAATATTATAGCCTAGGTTATGGCACTTAAAGAAGACAAAAATAAGATTACTGCAGGTTTATATTTAGTATCAACACCCATAGGTAATTTAAAAGATATAACATTCAGAGCATTAGATGTTCTTAATCAATCAAACATTATCCTTTGCGAAGATACAAGAGTATCTAAAAAATTATTAAATTATTACAAAATTTACAAAAAGATTATTTCATACCATAAATTTAATGAGAAAAAAAATTCGAATAAAATAATTGAATTTTTAAAAGATGGAAAAATAGTATCTTTAATATCTGATGCAGGAACACCAGCTATTTCTGATCCAGGAAAAATTTTGATAAATCATTGTATAAAAGAAAATATTCAAATTATACCTATACCAGGGGTTTCAGCTGTTACTACTTCTTCATCCATCTCAGGTTTTTCTGATAAATTTTATTTTCATGGATTTTTATCAGATACAGATAATTCAATAAGAAAAGAATTTGAATTTTTTAATAATTTTAGATCTTCAGTTATTTTTTTTATATCAGCTCAAAAACTAAAAAAAAAATTTGAACTGTTAAAAAAGTTCTTTCAACAAAGAGATATTTTAATTTGTCGAGAGCTTACCAAGCTCCATGAAAGCTTTTATAGAGGAAGAGTTTCAGAAATGAACATCTCTAATTTTACTCCAAAAGGAGAAGTAACTGTAGTTATCTCTGAAATTAAAAATACTGATAATGGTGATCTTGACGAATCAGATAAAAAAAAAATTAGAAAATCAATTCATACTAAATCTATAAAAGATATAGTTCGCTTAATTTCTCAAGAAAAAAATATTTCAAAATCAAAAATTTATAATTATTGTCTTAAAATTAAAAATGAAAAATAAATTACTATTTATTCTATTTACCTTTGTATTGCTATCATCGTGTATTGGCACTTCATCTACTGGAATATTCGGAACAGGAGTTACAGTTGCGATGGATCCCAGGACATTAGGTACTCAAATTGACGACTCAATAATGGACAAAAATTTAGATGCAAAACTTATTGCAACAAATAAAAGTTATCTTCTAAATGTCAGAACTAAAATTATAGATGGAAGAATTTTTGTTACAGGAAAGGTTGATACTGTTGAGGAAAAATTAAATATTACAAAAATGGCTTGGGAAATTAAAGGAGCCAGATCTGTTAAAAATGACTTAAAAATAAAAGATGAATTTAATTTCAAACAGTCAGCAAAAGATCTTTTAATCACCTCTCAATTAAGATCGGCCTTGATATTTAATAAAAATACGAAAGCAGTAAACTATAACATTGATACATATAAAAAAAAAATTTATGTATATGGAATTGCCGAAACAACAGAAGAAAGAGATGAAGTAATAGATGAAGCAAAACAAATTTTAGATGTTGAAGATGTTATTGCCAGCATTTTGTTAGTTGAGGATTTAAGAATACAAAAAAATTAATTATTTTTTATTGTAATCAATTATTTCAGCTGAGTAAGCAGCTACTGATGCAAGATTTAATATTTCAGAAGTTGATGTTCTTAAAGGTGCAATTTCTATTGGTTCTGCCAATCCAATAAGTAAAGGACCTATAACTTTAGCTCTGCTCATTGATTTTATTAGTTTAAATGATATTGCTGATGCATGCAATCCAGGCATTATTAATATATTTGCATTACCAACAATTTCAGAAAAAGGGTATAGTTCCTTGAAAATTTCTTCTAGTGCTACATCAGGCTGCATCTCTCCATCATATTTAAAGTCCACTTTTTTTTTATCCAAAATCTCCACAGCCTCTTTAACTTTTAAAGTTCTCTCAGTTGTTGGTTGACCAAAAGTAGAATGAGATAAAAAAGCTACTTTAGGTTCCATTCCAAATAATCTAGCTATTCTAGATGAAGATATAGCTATATCTGCTAGTTGTTGAGAGTTTGGCCATTCATTAACAGCTGTATCAGCAATTAATACAGTCTTTCCTCTATTCACAACTAAGTTAAGTCCAAAAATTATTTCTCCGGCTCTAGCATTAACAACAGTAGAAACTTTTTCTAAGGAAGCCGAGTATCTTCTGGTATTTCCTGTTACCATTGCATCGGCATCACCGCATGAAACCATACATGTAGACCATATGACCCTATCATTTCTTACTAGTTTATCACAATCTCTCTCTAATAATCCTTGTTCTCTTTGTAATTTTTTAAACAAATATTTTGTATATTTTTTTCTTTTTTCATTGTCTGTTGAATTTATTATTTCAATATTAAGGTTTTCATTATAACCAATCTCCTTTAATTTCTTTTTAACTAATTCCTTTTTTGCTACTAATATAGGGATACCTAAACCACTATTTTTAAAAGCAATAGCTGCCTTTAAGTTATTTTCATCTTCCCCATCTGCAAACACAACTTTTTTCTGTTTTTTTCTTATCAAGGAATTTATTCCCTGCATAACAGTCACAGATGGATCCAATCTATTTTTTAATTGCTCAGCATAAAGATCAAAATCTTTTATTTTTTTTCTAGCCACACCTGTTTTTATAGCAGCCTTTGCAACAGCTACAGGGATCACACTAATAAGTCTGGGATCAAAAGTTGAGGGAATAATATATTCTTTTCCATAAACTGGTCTAACCCCACCCATGGCTGAAGCTACTTCGTCCGGGACCCTCTCCTTTGCTAAATTTGCTATAGCTGTAGCGGCTGCCATTTTCATTTCTTCATTGATTGTTTTTGCTCTAACATCCAACGCTCCTCTAAAAATATATGGAAATCCAATAAGATTGTTTACTTGGTTTGCATAGTCTGATCTTCCAGTGGCAACAATCGCATCATTCCTTACCTCATCAACCTTTTCTGGAGTAATTTCTGGATCTGGATTTGCACATGCAAAAATTATGGGATTTTTCCCCATTGACTTAACCATATCTTTGGTAAGGGCGTTCTTTGCTGAAAGTCCTAAAAATACATCAGCACCTTTGATTACCTCTTCTAATTTACGAAACTTTGTCTTTGTGGCATGCTTTGCTTTCCATTCGTCAACCTTGTCTCGTCCTTTGTAAATCACACCTTTTCTATCACACATCACTAAATTTTCATCTTTAACTCCTGTTTTTTTAAACAATTCTGAACATGCCAAGGCAGATGCTCCAGCACCATTTACTACCACTTTTACATTTTTAATTGATTTGCCTGTTATATCTAAAGCGTTTATTAATGCAGCAGTTGTAATTATTGCTGTACCGTGTTGATCGTCATGAAATATAGGAATATCTACAATTTGTTTTAATTTCTTTTCAATAATGAAACAATCAGGAGCCGCTATATCTTCTAGATTAATTCCTCCAAATGTAGAGGATATATTTTTAATTGTATTGATTATCTCTTCATTATTTTTACTGTCCACTTCTATGTCTATTGAGTCAATATCAGCAAATCTCTTAAAAAGAACAGCCTTACCTTCCATTACCGGTTTAGATGCTGCCGCGCCAAGATCTCCCAAACCTAAAATTGCAGACCCATTACTAATAACAGCCACCAGGTTTCCCTTAGACGTGTAGTCGTAAGCTAGATTTGGATTTTTACTAATTTCTAACACTGGAGAAGCAACACCTGGTGAATATGCAAGTGCCAAATCTCTTTTTGTTGTCATTGGCTTTGAAGGAGTAACCTCAATTTTACCCGGTTTTCCTGATGAATGAAAATCCAAAGCTTCTTTTGTAGTATAATGTTCAATCTTATTTTTTTTCATTTGATTTAATTAGATATACAAATAGAGCTAAAATAAGACTAATATGATTTATGAACTTAATTAAGTCAACAGGTACATTTAGCGTCTTTCTTATAATCAGCAGGGTTCTTGGTTATTTAAGAGATTTATTGATTGCAATTTACTTAGGGTCAGGCCCTGTTGCAGATGCTTTTTTTGTTGCATTCAGGATACCAAATACATTTAGAAGACTTTTCGCAGAAGGCTCGTTTAATGCCGCTTTTGTTCCAAGCTACTCATCAGAGCTTACAAAAGGAAAAAATAAAGCAAGCAACTTTGCAAATGATGTCTTTAATTTTTTAATGTTACTTTTGCTAATATTAGTAACAACTATTGAGATATTTATGCCTGGTTTCATCTATTTAATTGCTCCAGGATTTTATGAAGATCAATCTAAACTAGAGCTAACAACATTGTTAACTCGAATAACATTTCCTTTCTTACTTTTTATCAGTTTAGCTTCTTTCTTTTCTGCTATTTTAAATTCGCATAATAAGTTTGGTGTTGCGGCCGCAGCTCCTATCATTTTAAACATAGTTTTAATTATAATTATTCTTCTAGGAAAAAAAACTAACGATGAACTTGTTATATATCTATCATATGGAGTTTCAATTGCGGGATTAATACAATTAATTTTTATTTTTGTATTTGCTAAAAAATACTTTTCACCAAAATTTAATTTAAAATTTAAAATCACACAAAAATTAAAGTTATTTTTCAATAAATTTTTACCTGGCATTTTTTCATCTGGCGTTACCCAGATAAATATTTTAGTTGGAACAATAATCGCCTCATTTCAGGCTAGTGCAGTGTCGTACCTTTATTATGCAGATAGAATATATCAAATTAATTTAGCGATAGCAGGTATTGCAATTGGTACAGTTATTTTGCCAAACTTAAGTAAGCATATACAAACTAGAAAATTAAAAAAAATAGATTTTATTCAAAATAAATCTTTTGAACTATGTCTGTTTTTAAGTCTGCCAGCTTCTATGGCATTAGTTGTAGGTTCAGAAGAAATAACCTCTGCCTTATTTGGGTATGGTGAATTTGACAAAAACAGTGTAGTAAACTCTGCAAAAGCCTTATATTATTTTGCTTTAGGTTTACCAGCATTTGCATTTATCAAAGTTTTTTCAACTTTTTTATTTGCAAGAGATGATACTAAAACTCCTTTTTATTATTCATTACTATCAGTATTGATTAATATTTCTATAAGTATTTTATATTTTGATACTATTGGATTTATCATAATCCCAATAGCTACAAGTATATCATCATGGATAAATGCAATACTTTTATTTACTAAATTATCGAAACATAATTATTTTAAATTTAAAAATTTAATAAGTATATCAAATTTCAAGATAATTTTAATTTCTACTTTATCCATATTTATTTTCCTGACGTTATTAAATATTTTTGAAGGATTTTTAGCTTATGATAGCGAATTAAAATTATTTACTATAATTTCATTGGTTATTATCACAATTTTAATTTATATTTTAGTGTCACTTTCAACAAAAACTTTTAAATATTCTGATATTAAACTAAAGTACTAATATTTTATGATTAAAAAAATTTTTTCTGGCGTACAACCAACAGGAAATTTGCATTTAGGTAATTATATAGGTGCAATTAAAAACTTTGTTAACTTGCAAAATGAAAAAAATAATTTTTGCATTTATTGTGTCGTAGACCTTCATGCTATAACAGTGAAACAAAATCCAAATCAGTTAAAAAGAAATATCAGAGAAACTACAGCCGCCTTTATCGCAAGCGGTCTTGATTATAAAAAAAGTATAATTTTTAACCAATCTTTAGTGCCAGCGCATTCCGAGGGCTCTTGGATATTGAGCTGTATTGCCAGGATGGGATGGTTAAATAGAATGACTCAGTTTAAAGAAAAAGCTGGAAAAGATAAGGAAAAAGCAAGTGTTGGCCTTTATATATATCCAATTCTTATGGCAGCAGATATACTTCTGTATGATGCAACTCATGTACCAGTAGGAGAAGATCAAAAACAACATCTAGAACTTTCAAGAGATATAGCCAATAAATTTAATATAGATTTTAATTCTCCAAATTTTCTTGTTCCTCCTGAACCTTTAATTCAAAAAAGTTTTTCTAGAATAATGAGTTTAAAAGATGGAAATAAAAAAATGAGTAAATCAGATCCTTCAGATTTAAGTAGAATAAATCTAAGTGACAGTATTGATCAAATTTCAAATAAAATAAAAAAAGCAAAAACTGACACAAAACCACTTCCAGATAATGAGGATGAATTATCTAGTCGACCTGAAGCAGAAAATCTATTAGGAATATATTCAAGCCTGAATGATCAACCAATAGATAAAACAATTAATGAATTTTCTGGAAAAAACTTTTCAAATTTCAAAGAAAAATTAGCAAGTTTAGTTGTGGAAAAGATTTCACCGATCTCTTCAGAAATTAATAAGCTACTTAAAAATGAAAGTTTCATTGATAAAGTATTAATTGAAGGAGCAGAGAAAGCTGATAAAATTGCGACAGAAAAAATCAAAAATATCAAAAAAATTATTGGTTTTTGATTATAATTAAATCTTTAAAAAAAAAAAATTATAACTATATAAGATATATGTTTGTTCAAACTTTAGATACACCGAATCCTAATGCACTTAAATTTTTACCAGGAGAAAAAGTTTCATTATCTGGGCCAATTGAATTTACTAATAAAACTCAGTCAGCAAATGAACTGATAAGAAATATATTGTCAATTAATGGAGTCCAAGGGATTTTCTTATCTGAAGATTTTTTATCAGTTAATAAGCATTCAGATAAAAATTGGGATGATATTAAACACATTATAATTTCTTTTATTAACGATTATTATTCTGAGGGAAATAAATTTGTTTATGAAGATTCTTCAGAAAAATCAAAAGATGAAAATTTGGATGATATTGAAAAGAAAATTATTAAAATTCTTGAGACAAAAATTAGACCAGCTGTAGCAAGAGACGGAGGGGATATTAAATTTAAGGAGTATAAAGATGGAAAGGTTATAGTAGAAATGCAAGGGAGTTGTTCTGGATGTCCTAGTTCAACTATGACGTTAAAAAAAGGCGTGGAGAGTCTTCTCAAACATTATATTCCAGAAATTCAAGAAGTGATTCCTATAAATAATTAATATTTTTATGTTCAAAAATGTTAAAATAAGTTCAATGGATATTAAACAATTGAGAAAAATTCTTTTGAAAAAAGGATTCTTGCTGTCCAGAAAATCAAATTTTTATAAACAAAATAGTTTACATAATTTATATAAAATCTCTCTCGCATCAATATTAATTATATCATTTTTTTATATTTTGCCTGGCACCTATAATTATTTCAGTAAAGCTTTGAAGCCCAATTTAGAAATAGAAAATTCGTCAAATCAGAAACTGACTCAAGTTTTAGAAGGTAAGTTATTAGACTCAGAGTTAGAAAATGATAATAACGCAACAGACCAAGATTTAGTTTATCAAGAGTTATACGGGGAAGTTACAGAAGAAGATTCTTTAGAAACTGGAGTAAGATTAAAAGCTTCAGTATTATATCAGCTTTTTGAGGATACAAATTATAAATTAAAAGACGTCAGGACAAATAAAATTGCAAAGCCTGTAGAAATTGGAAAACTTCCTTATGAACTAAAAGAAATACAGAACACTAAAAAAAGAAAAGAGCTTTTTATACAAATAGTTTTACCCCTTATACTTGAGGAAAATAATAAAATTCTTTTAGATAGAAAAACACTTTTTGCAATTCTTAACAAAAATAATAATTCTAATTCTGATAATGAATGGCTAAATAAAAAATTTAAGCAGTATGGTGTTTCTTCAAAAGATTTATCTACATTAAAAAGAAGAATGGATATAATTCCGCCATCAATGGCAATAGCACAGGCCGCAAAAGAAACTGGATGGGGAACATCACGTTTTGCTCTTGAGGGAAATGCATTATTTGGTCAATGGACTTATACAGATAAAGGAATAAAACCTGCAGCAGCAGAAGTTGGAACAACTCACAAAGTAATGATGTTTAATGTTTTAAAATCATCTGTTAGAGCATACACGAGAAATTTAAATACTCATAAGTCGTATAAGAAAATGAGATTTGTAAGAGCTATACAAAGAGACAATGAAGGAAAATTAAATAGTAAAGAGTTAGTAGATTATTTAGATAAATACGCTGAAACTGGTAAAGAGTATACTGTGATATTAAAAAAGATAATTGAACAAAATAGTTTAACAGATTTTGATGATGTTAAAATTTTGCCAAATAGTGAGGCAGTTAAAAATTTAATCTAATTTTCTTTTATATTTTTTAAAACAAATTGAATACCAAACCATCTCCAACCATCTTTATCTTGAATTGAACAATTTATTCTTCCTCTTCTAGTACTAAACTTATCTCTAAAATTTATTTTTAGAATATTATTTTTAATTTCCAATTTGGATTTATCCCATCCTGCCCCCTCATTTGAAAAGCAACTAATGTTATTAATTTTTTGCTCTTTAAAAAATTCTACCTCCATTTTAGGAGGGTTGTTACTCTCTATAACTTTTTCTTCGGGAATAATATTTTTGTATTGGAATGGTAAAAGATTAACTATAAATTTAAACCTTTCTAAATCCCCATATTTCTCATTTATTGGAAATCTTGGTAGTTCATATGGATCTTTATTAAGATCAATAACACCTGAATGTTGCCCAAATGCAAAACTGAAATAATTGCTTACAAATTTTTTTTGATTTAAACTCCATTCACCAAACGGATAGGAAAAATATATAGGATTATAACCCAAATTTTTATTAAATATATCTATAGATTTTTTTATATCCATTTTAAACTGATCCAATTCAAAGTTTACTAAATAGTCATGTGAATGAGAATGATTCCCAATTTTTACAAAATTATATTTTTCTATTTCTTTAATTTTTTTCCAATTCATATAACCACTTTTTCCAACTGCTTCAGTGGATATAAATATTAAAAAAGGTATTTTATTTTCCTTTAGATATGGCCATGCATATTCATAAAATGAATTATATCCATCATCGATTGTCAGCAAAAATTTTTTTTCTGATTTTTCCTCAAAAAATACTTTAGATAAAAAATTAGGATTTAAGAACTCATACCCAGAATCCTGAATAATTCTTATATGTTCTTTAAAAACATCCATTTGAATGTTTGTTGATGGATACTTCGACTCGTTAAATCTATGATACATAATAGAAACAATTCCTTTCTCATTAGAGAAATATTTACTATAAGTTTCCGAATATGCTGTTTCTGTTTGAATAAAAATTAATATGAATAACTTAATTATAGACACTGCTGGCAAAAAAATTATTTTAAAAATCATAACTAACAATAAAGAGTATAATATTCAGCACGATAACTGTAGAGAAAACTTTGATGAGTTAGTTAAACTAGTTTTTAATTTTCTTGCAGAAAAACAGGTAGATTTATCAATAATAGATAATATTTTTATAAATCAAGGCCCAGGCAAATACACTAGTATTAGATCAGCGATCAGCGTTGTAAAGGCGATTAAAATTTCAAAAAAAATAAGTATTTATGGCTATTATTCAGATCAAATTACCAATAATAACTATCATATTTTATTGAAGTTATTAAAAGAAGATAGGTTGACAAAAAATTTTATTCAACCAAAATATTTAAATTAATTTTTAATTATGACAGAAACTATAGAACAAAAATGTATAGCGAAAGGTGTAAAACTAACTGAGCAACGAAAAATAATTGCAAAAGTTATGTCGGAGTCAAACGATCATCCAGATGTTGATGAATTATATACTCGAGTTTCAAAAATTGATTCTAAAATTA
>QCNR01000012.1 GCA_003210075.1 Pelagibacteraceae bacterium AG-426-G09 | reverse complement strand
TTTATAGATTAGGCACTTTTGTGCCATTACCAGGAATAGACCCTAGTCAACTACAAACGTTAATGGAGGGAAATCAAAAGGGCCTTTTGGGTATGTTTAACGTTTTTGCAGGTGGCGCTATAAGTAGAATGGCTATTTTTGCTTTAGGAATAATGCCTTACATATCGTCTTCAATTATTGTTCAGTTATTAACAGGAGTATCTGATTATTTCAAAAATTTAAAATCTCAAGGAGAAAAAGGAAGACAGAAGATTACTCAAATTACAAGATATGGAACTGTACTTTTAGCTACTGTTCAGGGTTATGGTTTATCAGTAGGTCTTGAGTCGTCGGCTAATTTAGTAATCAACCCAGGAATATTTTTTAAAATTTCAACTGTAACTACTATTGTAGCTGGAACTATGTTTTTAATGTGGTTAGGTGAACAAATTACCCAAAGAGGTATTGGAAATGGAATATCTTTAATTATATTTTCTGGAATTGTCGCAGAAATTCCAAGAGCATTGGCGACTACATTTGAATTAGGTAGAACTGGTGCATTATCCACTATAGTTATAATTTCAATCTTTGTAATACTAATTTTAACAATTATGTTTATTGTTTTTATGGAAAGAGCTCTAAGAAAAATACCAATTAACTACCCAAAAAGACAAGTTGGAAATAAAATATATGGTGGTGACTCCTCTCATTTGCCATTAAAAATAAATTCTGCTGGTGTTATACCTGCAATATTTGCATCAGCCTTATTATTATTACCAATTACATTTTCAAATTTTAATATTTCTCAAAATGAAACGTTTTTGAATATAGCTTCATTTTTTTCTCAAGGTCAGCCCCTTTACATGCTTTTATATGCTTCAGGAATAATTTTTTTTACTTTCTTTTATACATCAATAACTTTTAATCCTAATGAAACTGCTGAAAATTTAAGAAAATATGGTGGATTTATACCTGGTATAAGACCAGGTGAGAGTACTGCTCTGTATATAGAAAATATTCTAACTAAATTAACTACAATTGGCGCTTTGTACTTAACACTTGTATGTTTGATGCCAGAATTTTTAATTGCAAATTATCCAATTCCTTTTTATTTGGGTGGTACATCCATTTTAATTGTAGTAGTTGTTGCCATAGATACGGTAACTCAGATTCAAACAAGATTAATGAGCTCTCAATACGAGCAACTAATTAAAAAAACTCAATTCGGAAAGTAAGTGAACATAATATTGTTTGGTCCTCCTGGTGCTGGAAAAGGTACTCAATCAAAATATTTGGTTAATAAAATTAGTGGCTTTCAAATATCAACGGGTGAAATGCTACGTAATGAAATAAACAAGGAATCTGAAATTGGAAAATTGATTATTAATGATATGAACAATGGCATATTTGTTAATGATGAAATCGTAAATAAACTAATAAAAGAAATAATTTTTGATCCAAATAAAAAAAATAAATTAATCTTCGATGGATACCCAAGGTCAATAAATCAAGCAAAACATTTAGATTTATTATTAGAAAGTTCAAATCAAAAGATAGATTTAATTTTTTTTCTCAATGTAAACAAAGAAACTATAATTAATAGAATTGAAAAAAGAAAAGCTATAGAAAAAAGGTCTGATGATGAATTAAATACTATTCTAAGAAGGTATGACACTTATATGAAAACTACTAAACCAGTTTTAGATTTTTATTCTAAAAAATCAAATTTTCACGAGATAGACGGATCTCTTGAAATTAAGGAAATAACAACAAAAATCGATGCTTTTATCAATGTTTAAGACGTTGACTTTGATAAAACTTATTATATAAAAGGCACAATTTATCACAAAAATTATGGCTCGTATTGCAGGTGTAAACATTCCACAGAATAAATTAGTTCATATTGGACTTACATATATTTTTGGTATTGGAACTAAGTTTTCATCTCAAATTTGTACAGCTTTAAGCATACCTTCATCAAAAAGAGTTAATGAGCTTACTGATGATGAAATTTTAAAAATTAGAGAATACATTGATAGCAAATTTACTGTAGAAGGTGATTTGAGAAGAGAAAATTCTTTAAGCATTAAAAGATTAGTTGATCTTGCTTGCTATAGAGGAACTAGGCACAAAAAAAAACTACCAGTGAGAGGTCAAAGAACAAGATGTAATGCTAGAACAAGAAAAGGTAAAGCTATTGCAATCGCTGGGAAAAAACTAACACCACTTAAAAAATAAATAATGTCAAAAGAAGAAACTAAAAATATTAAACAAGAAGATAAAGAAATAAAAAAAAAAAAGAGTTTTTCTAAAAAAAAGAAAACAAAGAAAAATATTTTAAATGGAATTGCTTACGTTCAATCTACTTTTAATAATACAATTGTGACTATAGCTGACAGTAATGGAAATGTAATATCTTGGGCTTCAGCAGGTCAAAAAGGATTTAAAGGATCAAGAAAATCTACTCCATACGCAGCACAGGTTGCTGCAGATGCTGCCGCTGCTAAAGCGTTAGAGTCAGGATTAAAAATTTTATCTGTTGAAGTTAAAGGCCCAGGATCTGGGAGGGAAACTGCCCTAAGAGCATTGCAAGCTAGAGGTTTTAAAATAACTTCAATTAAAGATACAACACCTATGCCACATAATGGAACAAGACCACCAAAAAAAAGGAGAGTTTAAATGGAAACTAGCAATGTAAATTTAAAAAATTGGAAATCTTTAATAAAGCCATCAAAAATTGATGTAGATCAAAATGAAGACAAAACTTTTGCAAAAGTTATAGCTGAACCCTTAGAAAAAGGGTATGGACTTACAATAGGTAATTCATTAAGAAGAATTTTACTTTCCTCTATTAGAGGAACTGCTGTAACAGCAATACAAATTGATGGTGTGCAACATGAATATAGTTCTATTAAAGGTGTAAGGGAAGATGTAACTGATATAGTTTTGAACATAAAATCACTTGCATTGAAAAGTAATTCTGAGGGTAATAAAAAATTAATTTTAGATGCTAAAGGCCCAGGTGAAATCAAAGCTTCACAAATAACTCCAATTCCAGATATTGAAATTTTAAACCCAGATTTAGTAATTTGTAATTTAGACGAAAATACTAACTTTCATATGGAGCTTTTTGTAGGAAATGGAAAAGGTTATGTATCTGCAGAGTTAAATAAACCAGAAGAACCACCTTTAGGATTAATTCCAATTGACTCTTTGTTTAGTCCTGTAAAAAAAGTTTCATATTCTGTAAGTACGGCAAGAGAAGGAAAAGCCTTGGATTATGACAAGTTGACTATGGAAATCGAAACAAACGGATCAATTACTGCAGAAGATGCTCTAGCTTATTCAGCAAGAATTTTCCAAGATCAGCTAGGAATGTTTGTTAACTTTGATGAACCACAAGAAATTAAGATACAAGACCAACCAAAAGAACCTGAATTTAATCAAAATCTTTTAAGAAAGGTTGATGAATTAGAACTTTCAGTTAGATCAATGAATTGTTTAAAAAACGATAACATCATTTACATTGGCGACTTGGTCCAAAAATCTGAAGGAGAAATGTTAAGAACTCCAAATTTTGGTAGAAAATCGTTAAATGAAATAAAAGAAGTTTTAAGTGGAATGTCATTATATTTAGGCATGGAAATACCAAATTGGCCTCCAGATAATATAGCTGAATTATCTAAAAAATTAGAGGACGCTATATAATAATGAGACATAGACTAGGTCATAAAAAGCTAAATAGGACATCGGAGCATAGAAAGGCATTAATTAAAAATATGCTAAATTCTCTTGTAAAATATGAACAGATCACAACCACTTTGCCAAAAGCTAAAGTTTTAAAGCCTGAAGCTGACAAACTTATAACAATTGGTAAAAAGGATACTTTAGCGAATGTTAAAAGGCTTGTTTCAAAATTACAAAATATACAAACAGTAAATAAAATAAGAAAAACTCTTTCAAAGAGATATGAGACTAGAAAAGGTGGATATACAAGAATTATAAAAGCTGGTTTTAGATATGGGGATAATGCACCAATGGCTATAATTGAATTTGTAGACAGAGATTTAGAGGCTAAAAGAGTTGATCGAAAAAAAACTAAATCTGAAGATAAAAAAAATCAAAATCAAACACCAGAACAAAAAACAGCATAAATAAAATTAAGACCAAATGGTAGAGGTGATTAAAATTGATAATTCCTCAGTAGGTCTAAGAATTGATAAGTGGATAAAAATAAATTTAACAAAAATCCCACAAAGCTTAATTGAAAAAGATCTAAGAAATGGAAAAATTAAAGTAAACAAAAAAAAAGTAAAAAGTTCTTATAAACTCAATAATTTAGATCAAGTATATTTATACAATGTTTCTTATAAAAGTTTAACAAACAAAAAAAAACACTTTATACCTCGAGATACAATTATAAAGGCAACTGAAAAAGATATAATAGAAGATAATACAGACTTTATTGTGATTAATAAAAAATCAGGACTACCTGTGCAAGGCGGCACAAAGATCAAAGAAAATTTAATCAATATTCTTTCGAACAGTAATTATTTTAAAGATTCAAAACCATTTATAGTTCATAGAATTGACAAGGATACATCTGGAGTATTAATAATAGCTAAAAACAGAACTACAGCTCAACAATTGACTAGCTTATTTAGATTAAGAAAAATACATAAAATATATTTAGCATTATCTTTCGGTACTATTGATAAAAGCAAAGATACAATAGATAATAATTTAATTAGATATGAGGATAATAAAAAAATTTTGGAAAGAGCAGTTACTAGTTATCAAATAATTGATAGTACTAAAAACTATACATTATTTAAACTTAAACCTAAGACTGGAAGAAAGCATCAGATACGTAAACATTTAGTGGATTTGGGATGTCCTGTTATAGGTGATAAAAAATATTTTATCGAAAAACCTAATAAATCATCTCAACTAATGCTACATGCTTATGAAATAAAATTTATTTTAAATAATAAAAAATACACTTTTAAAGCAAATTTACCTGATTATTTTAAAAATTTTATGATTAAGAATAATTTCAGACAGAAAGATTTTTAATTAAATTTTTTTCTAATGCATTGATAAATTCAGAATATTTAATTTTCGATATCTCATTTAATAAAACTATTTTTTTATTTTTAATTCCACATGGAATTATTTTATTAAAATCTTTAGGGTCATTACAGATATTTATTGAAAATCCATGGTAAGCAATCCATCTTTTAACTTTAATACCAATAGCAGCTATTTTTTTACTTTCATTATTATGATTAATCCATATTCCAATATTTTTACGATCACTATTACTTACTATTTTAAAATCTTTAAAAGTATTTATAATTGAATTTTCTAAAGAAATTATAAATTTTCTAATATCCCTCTTTCTTTTATTTAAATCTATAACTAGATAACATATCGCCTGACCTGGTGCATGACATGTAATTTTACCACCTCTTGATGTTTTAATAACATTAATAGACTTATCTAAAATATCAGATTCATTAAAGCTGGTACCAGCTGTGTAAATTTTATTATGTTCTAAAAACCAAATTAATTCGTCAGCTTTATTATTAATTACTTTTTTCAACCTTTCTTCAAGTAAATTAATAGCGTAAGAATAATCTACTGGTTTTATTGACCTTTTTATCTCTATACTCATATTTAATTTGTAATATAAGGATATCGCTCAAAAAAACTAGGAATTTCATTTATGAGTTTAATAAAAAAAAGTAAAGAAAAAATTGTAAATTTTGAATTTAATAAAGAATATATAAAAGTAATTACAGAAAAAATTTCTAGTAATGATGCTGCTTTTATAAATAATTCTTTTATGGAAATGCATCCAGCCGATGCGGCTGATATTATTGAGCATTTGTCACAAGATGACAGAGAAAATTTAATTAAGTTAAATAACTTTAAAATTGATCCATCAATATTTATTGAATTAAACGAGGCTATACAGACAGAGATTACAAAATATTTGTCCAATGAAAGTATTGTATTTATTTTAAAAAATCTCGACTCAGATGATGCTATTAAAATTCTTGAAAATTTAGACGAGAAAAATAAAAACGATATTTTAAGTTCGCTTCCTCCAAAAGATAGATTTGTTTTATTAGAAAGCTTAAGTTACCCAGAGGATAGTGCAGCTCGTCTTATGCAAAGGCAGTTTACAGCAATTCCTAGTAATTGGTCTGTGGGTCAAACAATTGATTATTTAAGAGAAAACAGAGATTTACCAGAAGAATTTTTAGAAATTTTTATTGTAGATAATGAATTTAAACCAATAGGAACTGTCCCATCCTCGAAAGTGTTAAGAACTCCACGTGATACAAAAATGATTTCAATTACTAATGAAACACAATTTTTAATACCAGTTGATATGGATAGAGAAGAAGTTGGTAGAATGTTTGAAAATTATAATCTTAATTCTGCTTGTGTAGTTGACAAAAATAATAAGCTTGTAGGTATGATCACCAACGATGATGTTTTGACTGTCCTTGCTGAAGAGGCAGAAGAAGATGCTTTAAGATTGGCAGGTGTTGGTGATGAAGAAATTACGGACGGTATTATTACTAAAACCAAGAGAAGATTTAACTGGTTATTATTAAATTTATTTACCGCATTTCTTGCAACATGGGTAATTAGTTTATTTGGAGCTACGATTGAACAAATGGTAGCCTTAGCTTTTTTAATGCCAATTGTTGCATCAATGGGCGGTAATGCTGGAATGCAAACATTAGCAGTTACGGTTAGGGCTATAGCAACTAACGATTTAACAGAAAATAATTTTTCTCAGAATATAATTAAAGAATTTTCTATTGGAATATTAAATGGATTTATCTTTGCTATAATTAGTGCAGCTATCGTTCAATTGTGGTTTGAAGATTCAGTTCTATCTTTGATTATTTCTATATCAATGATTTTAAACATGATTGTAGCGGGATTATTTGGAATTTTAATACCAATAAGTTTGAAAAAATTTAAAGTTGACCCAGCAATTGCATCAAGTGTATTTGTAACAACAATTACTGATGTAATTGGATTTTTATCTTTTCTAGGTATAGGAGCATATTTTTTCTACTAATTAAACATTATCGATTAATCTTATTTTGTTTTGCGAATATGCAATAAATATTCTAAAATTTCTTTTAGATATTTTATTGGACAAATTATTTGTATTTCTAATTTCAAAATATTCAATCTTCTCACATAACTTTAAAATTTTAGCTCTATAAATATTTAACAATTTTACATTTCTAAAATTTTTTTTAATTAGACTTTTAAAATTAAATATCAATTTTGAAATTTTCTCAGATTTAATTAAGTCACTATTAGTTAAAAGTGTATTTCTTGATGATAAAGGTAGATGATTTTTATTTCTAACTGTTTTGCATACAATTACTTTTGTAATAAATTTACTTTGTAAATATTTCTTTATTAAATAAGCCTGTTGAAAATCTTTTTCACCAAGAAATACGTATTTGGCCTTAATATTTTGTAAAAATCTATTAATTACTGCTAAAACACCTTGAAAATGTCCAGGACGATGCTTTGCACACATAAATTTATCTTTATTAATTATTGATATTTTTTTTTTTATTCCTTTTTTATAAACTTCTTGTTTATCAGGAATAAATAAATAATTTACTCCTAGCTTTTTTAAGATCGATATATCTTTTTTAAGACTACGTGGATATTTAATAAAATCTTTTTTTTCATTGAATTGAGAAGGGTTAACAAAAATACTTACTAATACAATTTTAGTTTTCCGTTTTGCCTCTTTAATCAATGATATATGACCTTTGTGAAGAGATCCCATTGTTGGAACGAATCCAATATTTTCATTAAAATTAATTTCTTTATTTAAAATATTAAAGCTTTTAATAATTCTCATTTGTGATACTTGATTAAATATTACATTATGATCAAACAAGCAATAATACCTCTTGCTGGATTAGGGACAAGATTACTGCCATTAACTAGTGTATTTCCTAAAGAGTTACTTCCTATTTATGGTAAACCTGGTTTAGAATATATATTAGATGAATGCATAGACGCAGGTGTAAAAGAAATTATATTTATTATTTCAAACAAAAAAAAACTTATCAAAAAATATTTTTATAATGATAAATTTTATAAAAATATTATTAAAAATAAAAATGATATTCGTATCAAAAAAGAATACAAAAAAATACTTTCTTTAAAAAAGAAAATAAAATTTGTATATCAAAATAAACCTCTTGGTACAGGGGATGCTGTCCTAAAAGTTAAAAAATTTATTAAGAGCTCACATTTTTTGATGTTATTTCCAGATGATCTTATTTTAAAAAGAAACTGCTCTAAAGATATGATTGCTTTACATAAAAAATATAATTGTTCTGTAATGGCCTCCATTAAAATTAAAAAAAAGGAAGTAAGTCGATGGGGTATATTTTCAGTAAAAAAAAAAATTAATAAAAGAAATTTTATTATTAATGATGTAATAGAAAAACCTTCATTTATAAATGCACCATCTAATAATGCTGTAATTGGAAGATATATATTACCAAGGGAAATTTTTACAAAATTAGAGAATCAAAATAAAGGTGTAGGTGGTGAAATACATATCACAGACTCAATAAGAAAACTAATTAATGATAATTATAAGTTTATTGGTCATAATTTTGCCGGTAAATATTTAGACTGTGGAACAATGAGTGGTTATATAAAATCATCTTTAGAAATTTCAAAACTATGAAATTATGCATGATAGGTACAGGCTATGTTGGCTTAGTAAGCGGTGTGTGCTTTGCAGATCTTGGTAATGATGTTATTTGTGTTGATAAAGATATATCAAAAATAAATAAACTAAAAAAATCTATTATACCAATCTATGAGCCAGGTTTAGATGAGTTAGTTAAAAAAAACTACAAATCGGGAAGATTAAAATTTTCTACTAATCTTGCTGAATCAGTTCAAAAATCAAATATTATTTTTATTTGCGTAGGTACGCCAACTAAAAAGAATAAATACGAAGCTGATTTATCTCAAGTTTATTCAGTAGCTAAGGAAATTAGTTTAAATATTAAATCCTTTAAAATAATTATAAATAAGTCAACCGTTCCAGTAATGACAGGCGATAAAGTTGAAAAAATAATATCAAATAAAGTAAAAAAAAAATTATTTAGTGTCATATCTAATCCTGAGTTTTTAAGAGAAGGTGAGGCTATTAGAGATTTTATTTACCCAGATAGAATTGTTATTGGAACATCTGAAAAAAGATCAAATAAAATTTTAAAAAATTTATATTCACCCTTAATTTCTAAAGGAGCAAAGTATATCAATACATCGAGACGAGCTGCAGAATTAATTAAATATGCTTCAAATGCCTTTCTTGCAACTAAAATAACATTTATAAATGAATTAGCCAATTTATGCGAAAAGTTGAAGATCAATGTTGAAGATGTTTCGATTGGAATTGGCAGTGATAATAGAATAGGTAGCAGGTTTCTTAGAGCTGGACCAGCTTATGGAGGATCATGTTTTCCTAAAGACACAAGGGCTTTAATTGATACAGCTAAAAAATCAAAATCTTCTTTATCAGTAATCAATACAGTAATTAATTCTAATAATAATAGATCTAAACTTCTTTTAAATAGAATAAGAAAAATATTAAACAATAAAATTAAAAATAAAAAAATTACTTTTTTAGGTGTAACATTTAAAGCTAATACAGATGATATGAGAGAATCATCTAGTTTAGAAATGATTCCTTTCTTAAATAAAAAAGGAGCTAAAATTAAATATTATGATCCTACAGGAATAAAAACTGAATTTGAAAAATTTAAAAACGTACAATTTAAAAATAACATTAAAGATGCATGTGAAATGTCTGATTTAATTGTTATTCATACTGAGTGGAATGAATTTAAACTTATAGATTTAAAAAAAATTGTTAAAAAAAGAAATTTTATTATCTTTGATATGAGAAATATCTACTCAGCTGAGAAAATGAAAAAACAAAAAATCAAATACTTTGGTATTGGCAAGTAGCCTAATTTATTTCAAATATCGCGTCGACTTCAACTGCTACACCCAAAGGTAAACTATTAGTACTAACCGCAGCTCTTGCATGCATACCTGCTTCACCAAATATTTTAACTATTGTGTCAGATGCACCATTTATAACTTTAGGTTGTTCAGTGAAATCATCTGTTGAGTTTACAAATCCGGTTAATTTAATGCAAGATTTAACTTTTGAAAGATCACCAGATAAATGATTTTTTGTTTGTGAAACAATACTTAAAGCACATCTTTTTGCAGCTTCATAACCTTGTTCTACACTTAGGTTTTTGCCAAGTTTTCCTTTTATCAAATTGCCACCTTTATCAATAGAAATTTGTCCAGATATATATAGTAATTTGCCAACTTCTATGGTTGCAACATAAGAACCTACAGGCGCTGCTGCCTTAGGTAAATCAATATTTAAATCTTTTATTTTTTGATCAAAATCCATCTAAATTTATTCTCTACATAGAATATCTTTTAAGGTTCTCTCATCCTTAGGCGGACACTTACCAAATGGTTTGGATATATTAGGTTTTTTAATTGATTGGCATGATGCTACAAACAATAGTGTAATAAACAATATTAATATTTTTTTCATCTTTTTCCTTTTTTTTTATTTTTGTCGTATTCTTTTCTCTTTTCTATCAAAATTAAAGCTTCTTCCATAGTTAATTCTGTAGGATCTTTTTCTTCAGGAATTGTTGCATTTAGTGATTTATATTTAATATATGGTCCATACTGACCTTTCATTATTCTAACCGGTTTTTTATCATCAGGATGTTCACCTAAATCTTTAATTAAAGATGATGAAATTCTACCTGGTTTAGCTTCTGCAATTAATGTTATAGCTCTATTTAAACCAATAGTGAAAATTTCATCAACATTTTCTAATCTAGCAGATTTATTTTCACATTTTAAATAAGGACCAAATCTTCCTGAATTAACAGTGATATCTTTACCGTTGTCTGGATGTTGACCTATTATTTTTGGAAGAGAGCATAAATATTTGGCTTTATCCAAATCAATTTGATCAATTTCTATTCCTTTAGGAATAGATACATTTTTTAAATTATCATTTTCTTTTTTCTTTCTCTTTTTTTTAGTAAAGTTTTCTTGTTCTATCTTTTCATATTGAAGATAAGGACCAAATCTTCCGTTTTTTAAATAAATATCTTTACCATTTTCGTTTTGTCCAATTAATTTTGGCTCTGCTAAAGCAATTTGATCATTTGCTTTAGTTTTTGAAAGAGGTCTAGTAAATTTACAATCAGGATAGTTTGAACATCCAATAAACGCTCCACCTCTAAAACTATTTTTTAAACTCAATTCTCCTGTATTACATAATTTACATTTTCTGTTAATTTTACCATTTTCATCAGCTTCAAAAATAAGTTCACCTAGACTTTCATTTAAAAGATCCAGTACTTCTCTGGTTCTCTTTTCTTTGACATTTGAAACATTATTATTGAAATCTTTCCAAAAATTATCAAGAACTTTAATCCATTCTTCTTTACCTGATGTAATATCGTCAAGCTGTTCCTCTAGTCCAGCAGTAAATCCATAATCAACATATTTTGAGAAAAGTTTCTCCAAGAAAGCTGATAATAATTTTCCTCTATCTGTTGGAAAGAATCTTTTATTAACTACATCTGCATATCCTCTATTAGATATTACAGAAATAATACTTGCATATGTTGATGGTCTACCGATCCCTAGTTCTTCGAGTTTTTTAACCAAACTTGCCTCTGAGTATCTAGGAGGAGGTTGTGTAAAATGCTGTTCATCAATAAATTCATCTGTAGAAACTTCTTCTTTATCTACATCTGGTAAGATCTTTTCATCTTCATCATCAATTCTTGTTAATTTTAAAAAACCATCGAATTTAATTGTAGATCCAGAACATTTAAATTGATTAATATTATCATCAGAAACAATTGTTATTGTCTTTCTATCAAACTTTGCCACTTCCATTTGTGAGGAAAGAGCGCGTGACCATATCAAATCATATAATTTATTTTGATCAGTACTTAAAAACTTTTTCATACTATCGGGTGTTCTAGATATATCCGTTGGCCTTATTGCTTCATGGGCTTCTTGTGCATTTTTTGCTTTTTTTCCTGAATAGTTATTAGGTTCTTTTGGAAGATAAATTTCTCCATAAGAACTTTTAATAAAAGATCTAAATTCATCAATAGCATCTTTTGAAATATTTGTTCCGTCTGTTCTCATGTATGTAATTAAACCTACTGTATCACCTTCAATATCTATTCCTTGATATAGTCTTTGTGCGATTTGCATTGTCCTAGAAGCACCATAACCTAGTTTATTAGATGCAGTTTGTTGTAGAGTGGAAGTAGTAAATGGTCCAAGGGGATTTCTTGAAAATATTTTGGAAGTAATCTCAGAAATTTTATATTTTGATTTTTTTATTGTTTCAATTGCATTATTAACATCTTCTTTTTTCCTGAAAGAAAATTTCTCAACTTTGTTATTGTCAAGTATCACCAAATTTGAATTTAAAATATGACCTTTTAAAGTTTTAAAATTTACATTTAAAGTCCAAAATTCTTCTGGATTAAATTGTTCAATTTCATGTTCTCTTTCTGTTAATAACCTTAACGCTACAGATTGGACTCTTCCAGCAGACTTTGACCCTGGTAATTTAGTCCAAAGAATTGGAGAAATATTGAAACCTACAAGATAATCCAAAGCTCGTCTTGCCATATAGGCATCCACTAAATTTGGTTCAATATTTCTAGGATTGTCGATTCCATTAGTTACAGCTTTTTTTGTAATTTCATTGAAAACTACTCTTTCAACCTTTTTGTCTTTTAAAATTTTTTTTTCTTCCAAGTATTCTTTAACATGCCACGCAATTGCTTCACCCTCTCGATCAGGATCAGTTGCAAGAATTATTTTTTTTGATTTTTTTGCAGCATCAGTTATTTCTTTTAAATATTTCTTTGAAAAACTATCTATCTCCCAGATCATTTTAAATTTTTCCTCAGGGTTCACTGATCCATTTTTAGAGGGAAGATCTCTAATATGACCATAACTCGCTAAAACAGTATATTTGTCGCCTAAATATTTATTTATAGTTTTAGCTTTTGCAGGACTTTCTACAATGACAAGATTCATAAATATTTAAACTACACAAAAAATATACGTATAGTCAAATTAATAAATTTTTGTTTTAGATTCTTTGCGATTTAACAGTCTTTTTATATTTTCTCGGTGAGTATAAAAAATCAGAACAAACATTATTACAAAGAAAAAAAATACATCTTCTTTAAAAATAAAAAAGTTAATTATTGGAATTGATAAACTTCCTAATAAAGATGATAATGAAGAATATTTAAATATTAAAAAAGTTATAATCCAAATTATAAAAAAACTAAACCCTAAATAAATATCCAAGCAGCAAAGAATACCCACATATGTGGCAACACCTTTACCGCCTTTAAATCTTAACCATACTGGAAAAACATGTCCTAAAAAAACACTTAAAGATGTAATATATAAATATTCTATAAAGTAAACTTTAACAAAAATTACAGGTATTACAGCTTTTAATATATCTAAAGCTAAAGTTGCGTATCCAATCGATTTACTACCAGTTCTTAAAGCGTTGGTTGCACCGATGTTTCCAGAGCCTATCTCTCTTATATCTTTTTTTAAAAAAATTTTTGTTAACAGAAAACCAAATGGTATAGACCCTAAAAAATACGAAACAAATATAATTATTTCTAATTTCATTTTATATTAAATAATTCCTTACCATTCACATAAGTACTGACTACTTTGCCTTGTAACTTTCTCCCTTCTATTGATGTATTTTTTGATTTTGATACTAATTTTTCTTTTTTAACAACCCAAGGTATATTAATATCGACGATACAAAAATCACCATCAGTTCCAACACTTAAATTTCCCTTATTAATTTTTAAAATTTTTGCAGGATTATGAGTTATGACTTCAATAATTTTTTCCAATTTAATTGAGCCGTTATGAAACTGTTCTAATGCCAAGCTTAAAAATGTTTCTATACCTGACGCTCCTGTTGCAGCTTGTGAAAATGTCAATCGTTTAGACTCCTCATCTTCCGGTTTATGATCAGATACTATTACATCGATTAAGTTTTTATTTATTCCTTCTATTAGAGACATTCTATCATCTTCAGTTCTTAAAGGAGGTGAAAGTTTTAAAAAAGTTCTAAATTCTCCAATATCATTTTCATTTAAGGCAAGGTTGTTAATTGATACACCAGTTGTAAAATTAACTATATCTTTTTTATAATTTATTAAATCTAGAGATTTTCTGCTAGAAATTTGAGAAATGTGATATCTGCAATTTGTTTCTTCTAATAAACTTAGGTCTCTCTCTATAATTATCTTTTCAGCAAGGTCAGATATGCCCGGGATACCGAGTTTAGTTGATATTATTCCATCATTAATCATTCCGTCTTTTGATAATTCCAGATCTTCTGCATGTTGCATTATCAAACAATCAAAGTCATATGCTGATTTGATAATCCTAGACATAACACGAGGACTTTGGATAGATTTAATTCCATCTGTAAAACCGACAATGCCTTTATTTTTCAAAAGACCAAATTCACACATGTTCATACCTTCAGCATCTTTTGTTAAAGTAGCAGTAGGAAAAACATTTATTTTTGATTTATCTCTTCCTCTTCTTTGAATAAAATCAACTATTGAAACACTATCAATTACAGGTTTTGTATTTGGCATTGTCACCACAGAAGTAATTCCTCCAGCTAATGCAGCCTCACTTAATGATCTATAATTTTCTTTATACTCAAAACCTGGCTCTCCTCCAAAAACTCTCATATCAACAATTCCTGGAAAAATATGTTTACCGGTTAAATCAATATATTTTTCTCTTGCTGGAATATTATTTTTGTTAACTTTTTTGCCGGATGCTTCAATTTTTCCTTGTTCATTAATAATCAATCCTCCAATTTCATTAATTGAATTACATGGATCAACTATTTGCGCATTTAGGAAATATTTTTTTTTATTTATCATTAGCTACAAAAAATTTTTAAACAAGCCATTCTAACCGCAACTCCAAGCTCTACTTGCTCCTTAATAACACTTTTGTTTATATCATCTGCTAGCATGGTATCTATTTCTATACCTCTATTCATTGGCCCAGGATGCATAATTAATGCATCAGTTTTGGCAAATTCTAATTTTTCAGGTGATAAACCGTAATATTCATAATACTCTCTATTTGATGATAAATATGAACTTGTCATTCTTTCATTTTGAAGTCTGAGCATCATAATTATATCACAATCCTTTACTCCCTTCTTCATATCAGTATAGATACTAACTCCAAATTTTTCCAAATCTTTCGGTAATAAATTAGTTGGTCCAATAATATTTACTTCAGCTCCTAGCATAGTTAATAAATATATATTTGATCTAGCAACTCTTGAATGCAATATGTCACCACAAATTGCAATTTTCAAACCTTGTATATTTTTTTTTCTATTAATTATAGTTAAAGCATCTAGCAATGCTTGTGTTGGATGCTCTCTTCTTCCATCTCCAGCATTTAAAACTGCACAATTAACTTTTTGAGATAATAAATTACAAGCACCAGAGTCTTGATGCCTTATAACAATTATGTCGGGATGCATTGCATTTAATGTCATGGCAGTATCAATAAGAGTTTCTCCCTTTTTGATTGCTGAATTCGTTATGTTCATAGACATTACATCTGCACCTAATCTCTTACCAGCTAACTCAAATGAGCTTTGTGTTCTTGTAGAGGGTTCAAAGAATAAATTGATTTGTGTTTTACCTTTTAAGATATCTAACTTTTTATTTTTACTTCTATTAAGATCGATAAATTGTTTGGCTTCATCTAAAATATGTTTGATTTCAGAAACTTTTAAATCTTGAATACCTAGCAGATGTTTTGGAGAATTTTTAATAGCTTTTTTTGTGTCAATGGCCATTAAAGCTAACTCTATAGCTATATTGTTTCATATAATCAAGTGTTATTTATCCAAATAATCCAATACTCCCTGAAGTATGAAGGTAGCTGAATTTTGATCAATATTTTTCACTCTTTTTGATACGTTAATATCCAGTTGACTCGATAATTTGAACGAACCAACAGTTGAAAGTCTTTCATCCCAAAGAACAGCAGGAGTCTTTAAATCGTTACAAATATGTTTTATTTTATCTTTTACTGACTGTGCAGAAGGTCCTTCAGATCCATCCATATTTAAAGGTAGACCAAACACAATTCCCTTAATATTATTTTCAATAATTATTTCTTTAAACCTAGAATTGAGATTCTTTATACTTGTAAATACAATTGTTTCTAAAGGAGTAGCAATTTTTCTATTTTCATCACATATAGAAATACCAATTCGTTTTGTACCCATATCGACTCCTAATAGTCTTGATTTGTTGTCTAATTGAACCTTTAATTCATCAATTGTGATCATATTGTAATTTTTAAATATAATGATAATTTGCCTTAAAGTTAATTATCATATGAGCATAGATCTTAAAACAGTAAAACACATATCTAAATTATCAAGAATTTCAATTGATGATCAAAAAGCTAAGAAATTAGAGAAAGATCTTAATGCTATCTTTGAGTGGATAGAACAACTTAATCAGTTAAACACTGACAAAGTTGAACCGTTAACGTCAATTGCAGAAACAACTCTAAGATTTAGAAAAGACCAAATAGTATCTAAAAACATCAGAGAAGATGTGCTTAAAAATTCACCTAAAGAGAATAAAGACTATTTCGTAGTACCAAAGGTTGTGGAATAATGGCTCATTTAATTGATTTAACGCTAAGTGAACTAGTAAAAAAAATAAAATCTAAAGAGATTTCATCAAAAGAAATAACATCTGCATATATAGATAGATCCATTAAATCAAAAAAACTAAATACTTATGTCGAAGAAACATTTGAGGAGGCAATTAAAAACTCTGAAAAATTTGATAATAATCCTAGTTTTGAAAAAAAACTATCTGGTATACCTCTTGCTGTAAAAGATCTATTTTGTACGAAAAATGTAAAAACAACAGCAAGTAGTAAAATTTTAGAAAATTTTGTACCAACTTATGAGTCAACTGTTACCCAAAATCTATGGAATGAAGGAGCAATTTTGCTTGGAAAATTAAATTGTGATGAATTTGCAATGGGATCATCTAATGAGACAAGTCATTTTGGAAATGTTATAAGTCCAATTGACGACAATTTAGTTCCTGGAGGTTCTTCGGGTGGATCAGCTTCCGCACTAGCCGCAAAACTTACACCAGCCACTATAGGAACTGATACTGGCGGATCGATAAGGCAGCCAGCATCCTTTACAGGTACTGTTGGTTTAAAACCTACTTACGGAAGTTGCTCAAGGTATGGAATAGTCGCTTTTGCATCCTCATTGGACCAGGCAGGACCAATGACAAGAGATGTAAAAGATTGTGCATTGATGCTTGAGGTTATGAGCTCATTTGATACCAAAGACTCAACTTCAATTAATTTTAAACGTCCAAATTATTTTTCTGATTTAAATAAAAATATAAAAGGAAAAAAAATTGGAATTCCTAAAGAATACAGAGTTGATGGGATGCCTTCTGAAATTGAAAATTTGTGGGAAAAGGGCAAAAATTATTTAAAAGATTGTGGTGCAGAAATTATAGATATTTCTTTACCTCATACAAAATATGCTTTGCCCACATACTATATAGTCGCTCCAGCAGAAGCATCATCGAATTTAGCTAGGTATGATGGTGTTAAATATGGATTTAGAGCTGATGGTGAAAATTTAATTGATATGTACGAAAAAACAAGATCTCAAGGTTTTGGTGATGAGGTAAAAAGAAGAATAATGATTGGTACATATGTATTGTCCTCTGGATATTATGATGCTTATTATTTAAAGGCTCAAAAGGTAAGAAAACTTATTAAAAATGATTTTGATAATGTTTTTAATAATGTAGATGCAATATTAACTCCATCAACACCAAGTTCAGCATTTAAAATTGGAGACAAAACCAATGATCCAGTTTCAATGTATTTGAATGATATTTTTACAGTTCCTGTAAATTTAGCTGGTTTACCTGGCATATCTATTCCAGCGGGATTAGATAAAAACAATTATCCTTTAGGATTACAAGTGATTGGAAAACCATTTGATGAGCAAGGAATACTGGATATTGCATTTTCAATGGAAGAAAAAATTAATTTTAAATTAAAAACTAATGATTGGTGGATTAAGTGAGTAAAGATCAATACATAATTGAAAAAAATGGTAATAAATATGAAGTTATAATTGGCTTAGAAGTACATGCTCAAGTTCTTTCAGAATCAAAATTATTTTCTACATCAGCAACAAAATTTGGATCTGAACCTAATACTCAAGTCAGTTTAGTTGATGCAGCATTTCCTGGAATGCTACCAGTTATCAACGAATTTTGTGTCAGACAAGCAGTTAAAACTGGGATCGGACTTAATGCAAAAATTAATAAGAAATCTATATTTGATCGTAAAAATTATTTTTATGCAGATCTTCCACAAGGTTATCAAATTTCTCAATATAAAGATCCAATTGTAGGTGAGGGCTCAGTAGTTTTAGATTTACCATCTGGACCTAAAACAATTGGTATTGAAAGACTTCACCTTGAACAAGATGCAGGAAAAAGTATACATGATTTAGATCCAGGTAGTACATTAGTAGATTTAAACAGATCCGGAGTAGCATTAATGGAAATAGTAAGCAAACCTGATCTTAGATCACCCGAAGAAGTGAATTTGTATATAAAAAAATTAAGATCAATAATGAGATATTTAGGAACTTGCGATGGAAATATGCAGGAAGGTTCGCTTAGAGCTGATGTTAATGTATCAATAAAAAAAGTAGGAACTGATAAGTTAGGTACACGTTGCGAAATTAAAAATGTAAATTCTATCAAATTTATGCAAATGGCTATTGAATATGAAGCAAATAGACAAGCCGAACTTTTAGAAGCAGGTAATACTATTGAACAAGAAACAAGATTATTTGACACAAAAAAAAATCAAACCAGGTCTATGAGATCAAAAGAAGATGCTCATGATTATAGATATTTTCCAGACCCTGATCTTTTACCGTTAGAATTAGATGATCAATTTATCGAAAATATAAAAAAGGATATACCAGAACTTCCAGACCAAAAAAAGAACAGATTTATTGAAAAATTTAAACTAACACCTTATGAAGCAACAATCTTAGTTTCAGATTTAAATACTTCAAAATTTTTTGAAAAGGTAATTAAAAAATCAGATGTTAAATTATCTGCAAATTGGATAACTGGTGAATTATTTGCACTCTTAAACGAAAATAATCTTGAAATTAGTGAAAGTCCAATAAGTCCTGAAAATTTGTCTAAATTAATTAATTTAATTTCAGATGGAACAATTTCAGGAAAAATCGCAAAAACAATATTTGAAATAATGTCCAAAGAAGACAAAGACCCAAATATTATTGTTGAGGAAAAGGGATTAAAACAAGAAAGTGATCCAAAGGCTCTAGAAGATTTAATTCAAAATGTATTAAGCTCTAATGAAGATAAAGTAAAAGAGTATAAGAGCGGTAAAGATAAATTATTTGGTTTTTTTGTTGGTCAAGTAATGAAAGAAAGCAAAGGAAAGGGTAATCCTCAAATGATCAATAAAATTTTAAAAGAAAAACTTAATGGATAAAAATATAAATATCGATCACAAATTGATCGAATATATATTCTCTCACTCAAATAATTTACATCCTGTCCAGAAGGAATTAATTAAATACAATGAAAGTTTAGGACATATTAAAAGACTTCAAATATCAATATTACAAGCGAATTTCTTACAATTTATAATTAAATCAAGAAAAATAAATAATTGTTTAGAAGTTGGAACTTTTACAGGTTACAGCACTTTATCAATGGCATTATCTTTAAATAAAAATGGAAAAATCCTTACTATAGATAAAGATAAAGAAAAAAATATTATTGCTAAAAATTTTTTTAAGAAGGCAAAAGTTTTATATAAAATTAAAACAGAAACATCAAATGGCAATGAAGCTTTAATTAAACTTATTAAAAATAATAAAAAATACGACTTAATTTTAATTGATGCAGATAAAGAAAATTATATAAGTTACTTTGATAAATCTTTAAAATTATTGAATAAAAATGGTTTATTAATTGTAGACAATATACTTTGGAAAGGTGAAGTGACAAATATTTATTCCAGAGATAAATTAACACAAAAAATTAAAATGTTTAATCAACATGTAAAAAATTCTAAAATTAACAAATATATTCTTCCAATAGGTGATGGTTTTTATATTTGCTGGAAATAAATGATTACAGTTTTATCTTTTTATAAATTACAAAAAATAAAAAAATTAAAATACCTTAAAAATTTATTGTTAAAAAAAATTAACTTTCTATCTATTAAAGGTTTAATTATATTATCACCCGAAGGAATTAATGGTACACTTGCTAGCAGTTCAAGTAATATTAATATTTTAAAAAAAATAATTTTTAAAAATTTAAATATTTCAAAATTTGATATTCAAAATATATCAAAATCTGAATTTACACCATTTTTAAAAGCAAAAATTAAAGTTAAGACTGAAGTAGTTCCTATAAATGAAAAATATAATTTCAATATTAAATTTAAAAAAAAATATCTTACACCATTACAATGGAACAAATTTCTTGAACTTAAGAATTCCAAAATAATTGATGCTAGAAAGCCCTTTGAATACGAGGTAGGCACTTTCAGAAAAGCAATTAACCCCAATACATATAATTTTAGAGACTTTAAAAATTATCTTTCAACAATTAAAAAAAATGAACAGGTAGGCATGTTTTGTACTGGTGGAATAAGATGCGAAAAGGCATCAAATTATCTTTATAAAAATGGATATAAAAATATCTATATGCTAAAGGGTGGAATTATTAATTATTTAAACAAAATTAAACTCAAAAATAGCAAATGGAGGGGTGAATGCTTCGTTTTTGATAATAGAGTGACTATAAAAAAAGATGCTACTCCTGGCACTTATGGGATATGTAATGGATGTAGAATGCCTATATCAGCAAAAGAAATGAAATCTTCTAAATATAAAATAGGTCTTTCTTGTCCTAAGTGTTATCACAGATTATCAAATGATCAAATAAAAAGATTTACTATGCGCCATAACCAAATTGTAAATTCTAAAATAAAATACAAATTTAAAGATAAAAAATAAAATGAACATTCTTACTGATGATATTAAAAAATTAATTAGGAGACTTGCAATTCCAGCAGTGATAGGAACATTGTTTCAAACTCTTTATAATGTTGTTGATACATTTTTTGCTGGCAAAATTTCTCCAGAAGCCCTTTCAGCTTTAAGCAAATCATTTCCTGTTTATTTCATAATTATTGCAACATCAATTGGAGTAACAGTTGCAGGGACTTCATTAATAGGAAATAGTATTGGAGAAAAAAATGAAAAGAATTCATTATTTTATTTTTCACACATTGTATATTTTGCATTAATTATTTCGATTGTAATTACTTTTTTGGGTCTCAATTATTCTGAAAAAATATTTATTTTAATGGGTTCTAGCGAGTATGTAACAAGTTTAGGTTTGCAGTATACTGATATTATTTTTTATGGCTCAATACTCTTTATATTAGTTGTTGCAATCAATTCTTTACTTCATGCAGAAGGAGATACTAAAACCTATAGAAATGTCTTAATTTTATCTTTTTTGATAAATATAATTTTAAATCCTATATTGATTTTTGGTTTTATGTTCATTCCTGCCTTCGGTATCAAAGGAATCGGCATATCAACTTTAGTTGCACAATTTGTATCTTTTACCATAATTTTATTTAAAATTTTAAAAAACAATCGAGTAAAAAAAATTACAAAGGAATATTTAATACCTAAGCTGTATTATTTTAGAAATATATTTTTTCAGTCTATGCCTATTATAATATCTATATGCGGATACTCAATTGCAGCAGGAATCATCTTCACCTACGTAGGCATATCTGGTGAATATGCCACAGCTGGTTATGGTGCCGGAACTAGAATTGAACAGGTAGTTTTACTTCCAATTTTAGGAATAAATACTGCAATTATAACTATTATAGCTCAAAATTTTGGTGCAAAAAATCTAGATAGAGTTAAAGAAACATATATAGGCGCTATACAATATTCTTTAATGATAATGATTGTATGTTCATTATTAATTTTTATTTTCTCTAATCACATAACAAGTTTGTTTTCTAACGATCAAACTGTAATAGAATATGGTGGAAAATACCTTCAAATTTCAGCTTTTGTTCTAACAGCATATCCAATCTTCTTTTTATCTAATGGATGTTTTATGGCATTAAAAAAGTCTGAATATGCAATGATATCAAATTTTTTCAGAAATGTTTTAAACCCCATTTTAGTTTTTTATTTTGCATATTTGTACAATGCGTCATTTGAACAGTTCTTTTGGATCTGGGTCGTAATTAATTGGATATTTTCTATTACTTATTTTTTATTCACTTTTAATTATTTGAGATCAAGATTACAAGAATCTCGAGCTATCGTTAATCCATAGCCAAAGATGTTCAGAAAAGGATTTTCTCACAAATAAGTCTATATTATTTGTATCATTGTGATGAAGAATGACATCAATATGATTTAATAGGGTTTGAATTATAATATTTTTTGTATTTTTGAATTTATTAAAGTCAAAAGGTGAACCTTTTGATAGAACTTCAAAAACATTTTTGCCGTCTAAATTTATTAATACCCATTGATCACTAACATCAGTGACGGACCCTATGTTTAACTTTGATATTTCAGTTTCTAAAGACAGTTTTAGATTATTATCAATGTCTTTGCCATATATCATCCATTCATCAGGACTTAGCCATAATGCGCTAATGTTTTTTATAGTTGTGCTTGTATTTGACTCTGTAGGCAACATAATAGATAAAATTTTTCCAACTTTTGTAAAAAAATCTCTACTTTTTCCTCTTAGATTCAGCTTATTGATTGGTTCAACCAAGTTTAATTGTAAATTTGGAAATTCTTTTTTTTCAATTTTTGGGTAATTAATATTAAGCATTTAATCTTTCGTTTTTACTATCAAAAAATATAAAATCAGAAACAGTAACATTTATAGTTTTATCCTTCATGGGTACATAGAGTTTTTGACCTTTAAGCTTCTTACCATTTCTAACAACTGCTAAAGCTATTGATTTATTTAAATTTGGACTAAAGTAACTTGATGTTACATGTCCAAGCATTTCTATTGGTTGCTTTTTTTCATCCTGTACTATTTGAGCTCCTTCTTCCAATACTTCTTTTGGATTATCTGTTAATAATCCTACTAACTGTTTTCTATCTTCACGCATAGTATCGCTTCTGTATAACGATCTTTTACCAATAAAATCATATTTTTTTTTGCTTACTATCCAGTCCATTTGAAGATCTATAGGTGTCATTGTTCCATCTGTATCTTGACCAACAATTATAAAACCTTTTTCAGCTCTTAATAAGTGCATTGTTTCTGTACCGTATGGTGTAATGTTATATTTTTTTCCTGCCTCCATACATTTCTCCCACAATGATTTGCCATACTTAGACTCAATATTAATTTCATAACTGTGTTCGCCAGTAAAGCTTATTCTCATTATTCTGCAATTTATTCCATCCATTTCAGCATTTTTATATGACATATGAGGAAAATTTTCATCGTTGAATTCAACGTCTGGAAAAAGTTTCTTTAAAATATTTTTTGAATTAGGACCACACACACTTGCTGTTGCATATTGATCAGTCACTGACGTTAACCAAACATCTAATTCTGGCCATTCAGTTTGTAGATAATCTTCTAATTTTGAGAGAACATTAGCTGCACCTCCCGTAGTAGTTGTCATTAAATAGTGATTATCGTCTAATCTTGTAGTTACACCATCATCATAAACCATTCCATCTTCATTCAGCATTAAGCCATATCTACATTTACCTATACCGAGTTTTGACCAAGCATTTGTATAAACCCTATTTAAAAACTCAGATGCGTCAGTTCCCTTAATATCAATTTTACCAAGTGTAGAAGCATCTAATATTCCTGCGCTATCTCTAGCGGCCTTACTTTCACGTTGGACTGCTTGATGCATGCTTTCATTATCTTTAGGATAATACCAAGCTCTTTTCCATTGTCCTACATTTTCAAATTTAGCTTTATTATTTTCATGCCAATCATGCATAGGTGTTTTTCTAGTTATATCAAAAAAAGCTCCTACATTTCTTCCTACAATTGTTCCAAAAGTCAATGGTGTATATGGAGGTCTAAAAGTAGTTGTTCCCAAGCTTCCCATTTTAACACCTGCGGTTTCAGAGATAATTCCGAGTGCATGCATATTTGCAAGTTTTCCTTGATCTGTTCCCATGCCAGTTGTTGTATATCTTTTGACATGTTCTATAGATCTAAAGCCCTCTCTCATTGCAAGCTTTACATCTTTTGCTGTGGAGTCATTTTGAAAGTCTAAAAACGGTTTTGTTTTACCTAATGGTTTATCGTTAGGAAGCAACCATATATTTTTACTTTCTTTTTGTTTAGGACAATTAACTTTCACTAGATCAAAATCTGTTGTAGATGAAGATAAAAAATTTTTACAGTCTGAAATTGTATTTTTAATAATATCATCTAACTCAAAATCTCCATTACAAGAACCAATACTAATTTGATCAGACATTGCAGTATTTGGTAAAAAAACTTGGTCAGAGTCTCTAAATTTTAATTTACCACCTGATTGAGTAAATAAATGCACCATAGGTGTCCAACCACCGCTTACAGATAAATTATCGCAAACTAAATTTATTTTATCACCAATAACATTAGTACCATCCTCAGAAATTTCCATTATTTGAATTGATTTAATTCTTCTATAGCCTTTTGTGTCAACAATCGTGTGGTTCCAATAAATTTTTATACCAGCATTTTTTGCGTTTTTTACTAACATAGATGAAGAGCTGTTTCTTATGTCTACAATAGTAACATTTATGCCTTTTTTATTTAAAGATATTGCAGTTTCGTATGCAGAATCATTATTTGTAAAAATTATATTTTTATTTCCACATCTAACTCCAAAATAATCGATATATTTTTTAACGGAGTTAGCTAACATTATACCCGGTCTGTCATTATTATTAAATATCAAAGGCCTTTCTATAGCTCCTGTTGCAAGAATTACTTTTTTGGCTCTTATTTTCCATAATCTTTGTCGTAATTTATTTGATCTCTCATTTAAAGATTTATGGTCAGCTAAATTTTCTCTTGCTAACAAGTAATTATAATTATGGTAAGCAGCCAAACTCGTTCTGTGTTTAATTATTAAATTTTTCTTATTTTCTAGTTCTTTAATTTTATTATTTAACCAAACAGAAGATTTTTCATCATTGATCTTAAAATTTTCATCATCTTGAAAAATTGTTGTCCCACCTAATGAACTTTTATCATCAATTAAAACTGTATTATTTCCATTATCAGAAGAAATGCTTGCTGCAATTACTCCAGAAATACCACCACCGACAACTAAAACATCACAATGTAAATGATTATGATCATACAATTCAGGATCAGTCTGAGTAGGGGATTTACCCAAACCTGCGGACATTCGTATTGCTGGTTCATAAAGGCTGTACCAAAGTTTTTTTGGCCACATAAATGTTTTGTAATAGAATCCAGCTGGAATTATTGGTGAAATAAAATTATTTATACCGCCAACATCAAACTCTACGCTTGGCCAACAATTTTGACTTGATGCCTCTAAACCTTCGTATATTTCTTGTTCTGTAGCTCTTACATTTGGTTCGGTAAAAGAGCTGTTTCCACCTATTTGTACTATTGCGTTAGGCTCTTCTGATCCGCAGGTCATTATACCTCTTGGACGATGATATTTAAAACTTCTTCCAATTAAGTGGACTCCATTAGATAAAAGGGCAGAGGCTAATGTATCACCTTTATAACCGTAATACTTTTTGCCGTTATATTTAAAAGATATCCTATTAGTTTTATCTAAGAACTTTGTTTCTAATGATCTAAAATTTTCTGACATAAATTATTTTTGGGGAGGTTTTTCTCCCATCTTATATACAGCATGAATTTTATCATTTGATGTATCTCTAATTACATTAAACCATTTTCTACAACCATGAGCATGGTTCCATCTTTCAAATTGAACACCTTTAATATTTTTTCTCATAAATAAAAAATCTGCCCATTCATCATCACTTAACTCGGTAGGCTGCTTTGGTCTTACTATATGTGCCTCTCCACCTGCTGAAAATTCACTTTGATCTCTTTCACCACAAAATGGACAAGTTATAATAAACATTAGTGTGCTACTGCAGCTGCGCCGTGTTCATCTACTAGATCACCACTTACAAATCTATTTATATTGAAAGAAGCATTTAACTTATGTGGTTCATCGTTCGCTATTGTATGAGCAAATAAATCTCCTGAACCAGGTGTAGCCTTAAATCCACCTGTACCCCAACCACAATTAAAATATAAACCTTTAATATTTGTTTTACTAATTATTGGACTCGCATCAGGACAAATATCAACAATTCCTCCCCATTGTCTCAACATTTTCATTCTGCTAAATATTGGATAAAGTTCTAAAATTGCTTTTAAAGTTCCTTCAACAACATCATGACTTCCCCTTTGAGTGTAAGAAACATAAGCATCTGTTCCTGCCCCAATAACTAATTCTCCTTTATCTGATTGACTTACATAAGCATGAACCGCATTAGACATTACAACGGTATCTATAATTGGTTTTACAGGCTCAGAAACTAAAGCTTGTAGTGGTTTGCTTTCAAGAGGCAACCTAATACCAGCCATGTTTGCTATTACACTTGAATGTCCAGCCGCAACTACACCAATTTTTTTTGTTTTAATAAATCCTTTATTTGTTTCTATACCTTCAACAGCATTTCCATTTCTTTTAATTCCTTTTACCTCACAATTTTGAATTATATCTACGCCCATTGCATCTGCACCTCTAGCATACCCCCAAGCAACAGCATCGTGTCTTGCGGTACCAGCCCTTCTTTGAAGTGTGCCTCCTAAAACAGGATATCTAATATCAGGAGAAGTATTTATAATAGGGCAAAATTTTTTAACTTCTTCAGTTGATAACCAGACTGCATCAATACCATTTAATCTATTTGCATGAGTTCTTCGTTTTAAGTCTCTAACATCTTGAAGATTATGAGCAAGATTCATAACTCCTCTTTGACTAAACATTACATTGTAATTGATTTCTTGTGATAAGTTTTCCCATAATTTTAGAGCATGATCATATAAACCAGCACTAGCATCCCAAAGATAATTTGATCTTATAATAGTTGTATTACGACCAGTATTTCCACCACCAATCCAACCTTTTTCAACAACAGCAATATTTTTCATATTGTGTTTCTTTGCTAGGTAATATGCGGTAGCTAATCCATGACCTCCACCTCCAACAATAACAGCATCATATTCTTTTTTTGGCTCAGGATCTCTCCATGCTTGTTGCCAATTTTCATGGTAAGATATAGAGTTCTTTAAAAGTGAAAATATTGAATAATTATTTTTCATATTTTGCTCATAATTACTTGATAAATATTGAATATTCAATGATTTCAAGTTACACACTATATATGGAAGGATGGGTGAGTTGGTTTAAACCAGCGGTTTGCTAAACCGCCGTACGTTTGAAAAGGCGTACCGAGGGTTCGAATCCCTCTCCTTCCGCCACATTTCCTTTACATACATATAAATTCTAATATTATTACTTAAGGAGGCTTTTTATCATAATATTAGCATTGACGTTCACAAATAGCGCCTTTGGAGAGATAACAGACAAAAGAGTCTATGATAATTTTTATAAATCTTGCATGTTAGAAAAGGATCCAGCTTTTACTTATCATGAAATGTCTACCTATTGTGAATGTACTGGAAAAGCTGTAATGAAAAATTTTACAGTGAAAGAATTGATGATATTAGAAGGAAAAATTGCTGCAGCAGGAAGCGATGAGGAGGAATATAAAATAGCTGCAACGAATGATAAATTTATGAACTTAATTATTGATTGTGTTTCAAAAATAATTAATTGATAGTTTTTTAATATAAAGGATTGTTTTTAAAAAAATTTTTAAGTTTTATTGGTTTTTGCTCTAAAATATATCTATAAACATTATAATTTTCCAAAACTCTTTGAACATAATTTCTAGTTTCTTCAAATCTAATTAATTCAATCCAATTCACATAATCGATTTGATTTTTTTGTGGATTTTTATTAATTTTCTTCCAATATCTAACTCTTTTGGGTCCTGCATTATAAGCAGCAATTGCAAAAGGGTAGGCGCCATCATACTCTAAGATTAAACCTGCAATATAATGAGAACCAAGTTTAATATTGTATTCAGGATCAGTTGTTAGTCTTGATTTAGAATAGGGAAGTTTAGCTTGTTTAGCTACCACCTTTGCAGTGTAAGGCATTAATTGCATAAGACCCTTTGCTCCTGCCCAGCTATTAGCACTCAGATCAAATTCACTTTCTTGGCGTATAATTGATAAGATAAAAGCAGGCTCTGGTATTTTTCTTCCATTGATATATTTTGGAGTATTTATTATTGGATAATTATATTTATTGTGAAATCTGTGCTCATAAGATGCAATTTTAGATACTTGAATTGCAAAATCATATCTTCCAATTTCTGTTGCTAATTTAGCAGCAAGTATTTCAGTGCCAGATGATACATTGCTTAATGCGATATGTCTTAATATATGTTTTGTATACTTATCTTTATTTAATTCATCGAGCAAATAAATAATCCTAACTAATTCACTTGTATTAAATTTTTCTATGTCATTTTTTTCTACTTTCATTAAATTTTCTAATTCAAACATTTTATTTGGATAAATTTTCATATGAGATAATTGTCCATAATAAGTAGTTAGATATTTAGAACCTTCTTTGAACCATTCATCTGACTTTTCTTTTCTACCTAATTTTTCATATGTTTTGCCTAACCAATAAGCTCCTCTAGATAAGCTAATTGGGTAGGAAACATTTTTATTAAAATTTAAAAAATGCTCTTCGGCTAAAACAGCATTATTTAAAAAACTAAGCGCAATCCATCCACTCATCCATTCAGCCTCAGCAAACTCAGGACCTTCAGTCAAAGCATGCTTGCTTGCAATTTTATAAGCTAGCTCATATTTTTTTTTGTAAATTAAAGATCTTGCAATAATCTCTCTTTCTTTCCACCATTTATCTGGTCGTACTAAGTATTTTTTGGTATTTTTAATTTTAGTTAAAATTTCAACAGAACTATCTACTCTACCTCTTTTTCTTCTCCACTTTAAACGATCATAGTTTAGACCTGCATCATTCTTATATTTATTAGGTACTTTACTTATTGCTTGATCAACTCCATAAGATTTGCTCATTAATAATTGTCTTGCAGTATAAAGTAGCTCTTCATCTTTAGGTAAATATCTTAACATTCTTTTTAAGTCCCAATTTTTTCCCTCCCAAGCTAAATAATCTGCTCTTTTAATATAATCTTCAGCATTTAAATATTTTTTGAAACGTTTTCTAAAATGTCTTAAATCAGCTTTTGTTAAATCCGCTGTAATCCATCCATTTTTGATTAACAAAATTCCTTTTTCAATTTGACCTTTTTTAATTAAACTTTCTCCTAACATCATCTTTCCAAAACCACTTAACGGTTCTTTTCCATCAAACCAATTAATAATTTGATTGTGAGAAATTTTGTCTGAAGCTAACTTGTGTTCTGCTAAGTATTTAATTCTACCTAATCTTGGATAATTTGAATTTTTTTTAATAAAGTTATTATATTCATTAAATGCTGCCTTGTTTCCAGTTGTTAACAAATGTTTCCACTGGATAAAATTATAAATTGATTTGTCTTTGGCTTTCCAAGCTTCTTTAAGAGCTTCATACCACTTCGATTGTTCCATTAATTTAATTGCTTTTTTGGCTCTAATAACATCTTTTTCTGAATAAAATTTTGACTTTTTCGGTGGTTTTATTTTTGTAACTATTACTGGTTTTGGTTGTGGTAAGATTATATCACCAGTTTTTTTTGTAATTTTTGTATCCTTTTCTATATCCTCTGTTACTTTAGTTTTCTCTTTAGATAGAATAGGCTTCTTTTTAGGTAATAAATAATTGATTTCATTGAGCTCGATGTCATATTTTTGTACTAATGGTTTAGTTTTAGGAAGTATCAACTCAACACTAAGTGCATAATTAAAGTAGTTTACAATAACGAGAATAATTAATATTAATTTTAATATTTTATGGTTCATATATTTTTCATGAATCTGTAAATTATGTTATAAGGATTTATGTTTAAAGGATCAAATGTAGCATTAATAACTCCATTCACGAATAATAAAGTGGATGAAGAAAAATACATTAAAATTATCAATTTTCATCTTGAAAATGGGACAAACGGACTTGTTCCTGTAGGTACAACAGGGGAGTCACCAACATTATCACATGATGAACACCAAAAATTAATTGAATTATGCATAAAAGAATCAAATGGTAGAATTCCTGTAATAGCCGGCACAGGTTCAAATTCAACTGAAGAAGCAATTTCATTAACAAAACATGCAGAGAAAGCTGGAGCCGATGGCGCCTTAGTAGTTACTCCATATTATAATAAACCTACTCAAGAAGGCCTATATCAACATTATAAATCAATAAATGACAATTGCGGGATACCAATAATTATTTACAATATTCCATCAAGATCGGTGGTTGATATGTCAGTAGATACTATGTCAAGACTATTCGAGCTAAAAAATATTGTTGGTGTTAAAGATGCCACTGGCGATCTAGATAGAGTTGATCAACAAAAGAAAAAAATGGGAGATGATTTTATTCAATTAACAGGAAATGATGATAATGCTTTTGAATTTAATAAAAGAGGAGGCGTGGGAACAATAAGTGTTACTGCAAATATTGCACCTAAAATGTGTGCTGAATTCCAAAAATATTCTAGATCAAAAAATCCAGAAGAATTTGAGAAAGCAAAAAAATTAGATAAAATTCTACAACCTTTACATAAAAATTTATTTATCGAAAGCAATCCGTCGCCAGTTAAATATATTGCAAAATTAATGGGTCTTTGTGATGACACTGTTCGCTTACCATTGGTAACTTGCACTGACAAAACAAAAAAAATTTTAGAAGAGATTTCAAAAAAAGCAAATTTAATTTAATTAATGAATATTAAAAAAAACAATGGTTTAAAAATCATTTGTTTAAATAGAAAAGCAAGTTTTAATTATTTTTTATTAGATATATTTGAAGCAGGTATAGTACTTAGAGGTTCCGAAATAAAATCAGTGAGAAACGGTAAAATTAGTATTGCAGACTCATATGGAATTGAAAAAGATGGAGAAATTTATTTAATCAACTCACATATTCCAGTATATAAACAAGCTAGTTATGCTAATCATAACCCTTATGCTGAGAGAAAACTTTTACTAAATAAAAAAGAAATTAATAAATTAATTGGAAGAATAAATAAAGATGGACTAACAATAGTACCAACTAAAATGTATTTTAAAAAAGGAAAAGCTAAAATAGAGATAGCAGTAGGAAAAGGGAAAAAACATTTTGATAAACGTCAGACCAAAAAAACTAGAGATTGGAACCGTGATAAAGCAAGATATTTTAGAAAAACAAGTTAAAAATAGCTATTTAGCAATTGGCTCCAATTTAGGAGATAAAATCTCTAATATTGAACTTGCAAAAAATCTATTGTATCAAAATGATATTATTATTGAGGATTATTCAAATTACTATCAGACTCCTTCATGGCCTAATAGAAATTTTCCTGATTTTCTTAATGTAGTTATTAAAATTAAAACCCATTTACCTTTGATAGATCTTTTTAAAATAATTAAAGAAATTGAAAAATATATTGGTCGAAAAAAAGCAAAAAAAAATCACCCCAGAGTTTGTGATATTGATATTATTGATTTTAAAGGATTGAATCTAAAATTATATACAGACGGTCAAAAAATTGAAACTCCACATCCTAGAATGCATAGTAGAAATTTTGTCATTTTTCCTCTTTTAGAGTTAAATAAAAGCTGGATTCACCCCAAAACAAAGGCAAATATAAATAATATAATTAATAAATTTAAAAATGTGGACTTTTGTGACATTAGAATTGTTAAAATTTAATGGTATACTATCAATATGTTAAAATCTGATGATTTAATAAATAAAGTAAAAATATATAATAAGTTTCTTAATCCTGAAACTTTATCCAAAGCATACAATTTTGCTGTTAAAGCACATGCGGATCAAAAAAGACATTCCGGAGATCCCTATGTTATTCATCCAGTTGCAGTAGCAGATATCTTGACTGAGTTAAAGCTGGATAGCGCAACTATTGCTACTGGATTATTGCATGATACTATAGAAGATACTCATGCAACTTATAATACAATTGCTAAAGAATTTGGAACAGAAGTAGCAGATTTAGTTGACGGTGTAACAAAAATTAGCGTTCTTGAAAATCAGGCAAATACATCCACTAAAGCAGAAAATTTTAGAAAACTTATACTGGCAACATCAAAAGATATTAGAGTTCTACTCGTTAAGCTTGCTGACAGACTTCATAACATGAGAACAATAAACGCCATTGATAATTCTGAAAAAAGAGAGCGTATAGCAAAAGAGACAATGGAAATTTATGCTCCATTAGCTGACAGAATGGGTATGAATAGAATTAGAGACGAATTAGAAGATTTATCTTTTGGTGTACTTAATTTTAAAGCAAAAAAAATGATTAAGGATAGATTAGATGATATTAAAGAAAAAAATTTATTAAATTTTAAAAATCTTTCAGAGGAATTTCATAACATTTTGAGTCAAAAGAAATTAAAATGCAAGATTTTTGGGAGAGAAAAAACAACGTTTTCTATATGGAGAAAAATTCAAAAAAAACGTACGTCTCTTGAACAAATTACAGACATTATGGGTTTTAGAATTATTATGGATAATATAGAAGACTGTTACAAAGCCCTAGGTATATTTCATAGCAAGTACAATTGTATACCTGGAAGATTTAAAGATTATATTTCTTCTCCAAAAATTAACAATTATCAATCTATACATACAGCAATTATTGGACCAAATAAAAGACCAATCGAAATACAATTAAGAACAATGTTAATGCATGAATTTGCTCAAAGAGGCATTGCATCTCATTGGCAATATAAATCCTCAGAAAAAGTAAATTCGTTGACTTGGAAAGAATACGACTGGTTGGCTGACTTAGTTGAAATATTGAATAAAAATGAAAATCCCGAAGATTTTTATGAATATACAAAATTACAAATGTTTCAGGACAATGTTTTTTGTTTTACACCAAAAGGTTCAGTTATCAAACTTCCAAAAGATGCTACACCTATTGATTTTGCTTATGCTGTTCATACGCAAGTAGGTGATACAGCTATCGGATGCGAAATTAATGGTAAAGATAGCCCAATTCAATCTACACTTAGAAATGGAGATGTAATAAAAATTTTAACATCAAAAAAAGTTTCGCCTTCTCTTCATTGGATTAACACCACAAAGACAGGAAAGGCAAGAGCAGCTATTAGAAGATATTGGCAATATAGAGAAAATAAAAAACCTTTGAAATCCAAACAGTACAACACAACATTATGGATATCATTGCCAGATTTACCAGGTCAATTAGGAGATGTAACTACACTGATAGGGCAAAATAAAATGAATATTTCAAGTGTAGAAATGGTTGAAAAAACCAAAAATACAATAAATTTTAGATTTAACCTTATTATTAACAATCTGAAAAACTTTACAAATTTAATCAGTGAGCTAAAACAAAAAGAATTAAATTTCAAAATTATTAGACATAAAAATAAAAAATATGCTTTCTTTAAAAAACTCTTTAGCGGTTTTAAAAAAAACTGATGCATTAAAAGAAGGACATTTTGTTCTTTCTTCTGGACTTCATTCATCAAAATATATTCAATGTGCCAAGCTTTTAAGTTTTCCAAAAAAAGCAGAAAATATATGTAAATCATTAGCTTATAAAATAAATAAAAAATTTAAAAAAATAGATATTATTTTATCTCCAGCCATAGGAGGAATAATAATCGGATATGAAATTGGTAGAATTCTTAAATTAGAGACGATTTTTTGTGAACGGGTTAAAGGAAAATTTAAATTAAGAAGAGGTTTTAATATTAAAAAAGGCTCTAGAATTTTAATAGTAGAGGATGTTATTACAACTGGTAAATCTAGTTTAGAATGTGTTCAGTTAATTAAAAAATCTAAAGCTAAACTTTTAGGTTTTGCCTGTCTAATTGACCGATCTAGCAAAAAAAAATTAAAAATTTCAAAAAAAATTGTTTCACAATTAAAATTGGATATACCAACATATAAAAAAAATAATTTACCTGATTATTTAAAAAAAATTCCTATAACTTCTCCTGGCAGCAGAAGACTTAAATGATCAAACTTGGAGTAAATATTGATCATGTAGCCACTGTAAGAAATGCAAGAGGTGAACAACATCCTTCACCTTATCTTGCGGCTATAAAAGCTATAAGCTCTGGTGCAAACTCAATTACTATACATTTACGAGAAGATAGAAGACATATTAATGACAATGACTTAAAAATCATTTCTTCTAATAAAAAAATACCATTAAATCTTGAAATGGCTGCTACATTACAAATGCTTAAAATTGCATTAAAATATAAACCAAATTACGTTTGTATTGTTCCTGAAAAAAGACAAGAAATAACCACAGAAGGAGGTTTAAACTTAGATGCAAAAAATAAAAAACTTGCATCAATTGTTCAAAAATTAAATCAATCAAATATAAGAACTAGTCTTTTTATAAATCCATCAATTAAAGACATTAAATTAGCAAAAATAATAGGAACTAAATGTATAGAAATTCATACCGGAAAAATTGCTAATTTAGTTAAAAATAAAAAAAATTATAAAAAAGAGCTAGATAATATAAAAAAATGCTCAATGCTCGCTGAATCACTTAATCTAGAAGTTCATGCTGGACATGGCTTAGATTATAGAACTACAAAGATTTTAAGAAAAATTTCGCAAATTAAAGAGTATAACATCGGACATTTTATAATTGGTGAATCTATTCAATTTGGTTTAAGAAATGTAATTAAAACTTTTAAAAATATTTTAAGAAATAAATAATGTCCATAATTGGTATTGGTGTAGATATAGTTAATAATAACAGATTTAAAAAATTAATTAAAAATAAACATTTTCTTAAAAAAGTATTTACCACAAAAGAGCAGAAAAGTTCACAATCAATTAAAAATAAAATTAATTTTTATTCGAAAAGGTTTGCAGCAAAAGAAGCTTTTTCTAAAGCAACTGGTTTTGGAATATCTCAAAATTTATATTTTAAAGATATTGAAATTAAAAATAATAAAAAAGGCAAACCAACAATCAATATTAATAAATCAACATCGGATTATCTAAAAAAAAAATTTAAAGTAAAATCTTTTAAAACTAATTTGTCTATGTCTGATGAAAAAAATTATGCAATAGCATATGTAGTGATTGAAAAAAAATGATTAATAAAAATACAATAATAGATAATATTAAGACTTTATTTTATGCCCTAATAATAGCAATTTTAATTAGATCATTGTTTATTCAACCATTTTATATCCCATCATCATCAATGGAATTAAATCTTTTAGTCGGTGATAGATTATTTGTAACAAAATATACATATGGATATAGTAAACATTCATTTCCTTTTAGCCCTCCAATTTTAAGAAATAGAATCTTTGAAAAAGAACCAAACAGAGGCGATATTATAGTTTTTAAAACGCCTTCAGATAATAGAACTGATTATATAAAAAGATTGATAGGATTACCTGGTGACACTATTCAATTTATTAATGGGAATTTATATATAAATAACAATCAAGTCTTTACTGCGCTAATTAGTGATAGTGAATTGCTTTATTGTGGAAATCAACAAATTAAAGTTTCAATTTATGAGGAAAAGCTACCTAATAATAAAACATATAAAGTATCTTATAGAAATGATCTATCATTTAAAAACTCTGATAAGTATATAGTTCCCGATAAACACTATTTCTTTTTAGGAGATAACAGAGATTGCTCGAAAGATAGCAGATTTTTGTCAGAAGTTGGATATGTGCATTTCAATAATTTAGTTGGCAAAGCACAAATTTTGTTTTTTTCATCAAATAGCCGAGAGGGAAGTATACTTGAAATATGGAAGTGGCCAAGTATCGTTAGAAAGGATAGATTTTTTAAAAAAATTAAATAATGAAAAAAAATTTAAATAAATTAGAACAAAATTTAGGATTTAAAATTGTGAATACAGCTCTTTATAGCAAATGTTTAACACACAAAAGCTTTGATAAAAAAAATAATTACGAAAAATTAGAGTTTTTAGGTGATAGAGTTTTAGGATTAAGTATTTCAAAAAAGTTGTTTGAAATTTTTCCTAATGAAGAAGAGGGAATTTTAGATAAAAAATTAGCATCTCTAGTTAACAAAAATAAATGCTATGAAATTGGCAAGCGATTGAAACTTGATAAAATAGTTAAAATTGGAAATTTGAGATTAAAAAATCAAATTGTTGAAAAAAAAATTGTCTCTGATGCATGTGAAGCTCTTATAGGTGCAATTTATTTAGATAAGGGATTTGATTTTGTAGAAAAATTTGTTTTAAAAAATTGGAATAAAGATATAAATGATAAAAGTATAATAATAGTTGATGCTAAAACTAAGTTACAAGAATTTTCTTTAAAAAAATATAAACTACTACCTACTTATAAATTTATTTCAGATACAGGACCAAAGCATAAACCAAGCTTTAAAGTAGCAGTCAAATTAAAAAATACTGTTTTTGTAGAAGCCGAAGGAACATCAAAAAAGTTGGCACAACAAGCTGCAGCTAAGAAGTTATTAAAAGTATTAGAAAAACAAAATGAGATTTGAGGACAGAGGTTTTTTAATAAATAAAGTCAAATATAATGAAAATTCGGTAGTAGCTGAATTCTTTACTGAAAATAATGGAAAAGTCTCTGGATTAATTTTTGGTGCTACATCAACCAAAATTAAAAACTTTCTATTAATTGGAAATCATTTTAATGTTCAATTTAATTCTAAAAACAATAATAAGGCCGGTTACTTTAAAGTTGAAATAGAAAAAATTTTTACACCATATTTTTTAGATAATAAAATTAAACTAAATTGTATTTTATATGCACTTAATTTGATAAAAATTCTTACTGTAGAATACCAATCAAATTCAAAAATTTATAATCAGTTTTATAGATTCTTTGAATTACTTAATTCAAATGAATGGATTAAAAAATTTATTTTTTGGGAACTTGAGATAATTAAACTAGTTGGTTACGATATTAATTTTATTGATTATATCGACAAAAATAAATTTAAATTTAATGATTCATATGTGAAAACATTTGATGGTACTAAAGAAATTCCATCCTTCTTATTTAAAAACGATAATATTAAAATTAATCAAGATGAATTAAAGGCTGGCCTGAAAGTAGTTGGTGATTTTTTAAATAAATCAGTTTTAATACCAAATAATATTAATTATCCATCATTAAGAAATCAGTTTATTAAATTAATTTAATCTAATTTTTTTGCAATATCATTTGCAAAATATGTTACAATTGCACTTGCCCCAGATCTCTTAAATGAAATTAAGCTTTCTATGATTGCATTTTGATTTATAATGTTCTTATTTATGCCGTGTTTAATTAAAGAATATTCACCTGATACTTGATAGGCAAATACTGGAATTTTGAATTTATTCTTAATTATTCTAATTATATCCAAGTAAGGCATACCTGGTTTTACCATAACTAAATCTGCTCCTTCTTTAATATCCAATGCCACCTCTCTTAAAGCTTCATCAGAATTTGAAAAATCCATTTGATATGTTTTCTTATCACCTTTCAGAGCAGATCTTGATCCTACCGCATCTCTAAATGGACCGTAAAAATTTGAGGCATATTTAACTGCATAAGACAACAACTGAGTATCATAAAAATTTTTTTTATCTAATGCTTTCCTAATCTTTCCTATCCTTCCATCCATCATATCTGATGGAGCCAATATATCTGATCCCATTTCTGCTTGTAATAAAGATTGTTTAATTAATACATTTAACGTTTCATCATTTAAAATAATATTTTTTTTTAACAATCCATCATGTCCATGTGAGGTATAAGGATCAAGAGCAACATCTGTCATTAAACCAATTTCGTTTTTATATTTTTTTTTAGTAGCTTTAAGTGCCTTACAAACAAGATTATTTTCATTTAATGCTTCAGTTCCATCATTATTTTTTTTATGATCGGGTGTACTTGGAAAAAAAGCAATCATAGGTATTTTGTTTGATAAAGCTTCATCTATAATTTTTGGTAATAGATTAATTGAATACTTAAACACTCCTGGCATACTTTTTATTTTAAGTTTTTTATTTTTTCCTTCTGTTAAAAATATTGGTAAGATTAAGTCACTTGCTGATAGGTCATTTTCTCTTATTAATCTTCTAGTCCAGTTATATTTTCGGCTTCTTCTTAATCTAAGCGATGGATATTTGCCTGTTATCATATTAATTTTATTTATTTAATTATGCGACAAAAGTTATATATACTATATTAATTTTTGAGCTATTAAAAAATTTATGTCTTTAAACTTTGACGATTTTCAAAAACAAAATATCTCTTTTGATATTTCTGAGCTAAAAAATGCATGTGACCAAGTTTTAAAAATCAAAGGTTTTGATACTAGCCTTGGAATTCCGCATTTTGCTGGAATATCCTTAAACCAGATACCAGGAAAGCCAGAATCTATAACTGGTAATAATATAAGAGGTGTATTTTGGACTAAGCCTGATAGTTCAGGAAAAGAAGTTATTAGAGATTCTAAAATTGATGAGAGCAAATATACTGAATTTTTAGATGAATATAAAAATACATATTTTAAGGAGGTTTATGACAAACTTTCTAAAAAATACAAACTTGGAAGAGTAAGATTATTATTAAAGGAGCCAAGATCTACTTTAAGTTGGCATAGAGATCCAGAACCTAGATTACATATACCTATATATACAAATCCTGGTGCGATAATGGTTATAGATCATATCGCTAAACATATGCCGGCTGACGGATCTGTATGGATTACAAACAATAGAAAGTATCACAATGCATTTAATGGTGGAGAAGAAAATAGAGTTCATTTAGTTGCATGTGTGCTTGATTATAAATTTAATTAATTGAAAAAAATAATTATAGCTTCTGATCATGCTGGATATGCTTTAAAAGAGCATGTTAAAAAAGTTTTATTAAAAAAAAAATTACTTTTAAAAGATGTAGGTACAAAATCTTATGATAAAGTCGATTACCCTGATTATGCTCATAAGTTATCAAAATTGATTAAAAATAATAGTACCGTAGGTGTGCTAATTTGTGGCTCTGGCCAAGGAATGATAATGACAGCAAATAAACATAAGAATATTAGGGCTGCCCTATGTTATGATGTTAAATCAACCAAATTATCGAGATTGCATAATGATGCAAATATAATTACATTGGGTTCTAGGCTTATTTCAAAAAAAAATGCAATTAAATATGTAAATATTTTTTTGAAAACTAAGTTTGAAGGTGGTAGACACAAAAAAAGGATTAAAAAAATTTAAATGTCAAAAGAAAGCAATTATATAAACAACCAGTACCAAGATTTTTTTGAAAAGAGTCTTTTGGATATTGATCCTGATATTCATAAAGCTATAACGAATGAACTTAATAGACAACAAAGTCATATCGAATTAATTGCTTCTGAAAATATTGTTTCACAGGCTGTGCTTGAAGCCCAAGGTTCAGTTTTAACAAATAAATATGCAGAAGGTTATTCGGGTAAAAGATATTATAATGGATGTGCTCATGTTGATGTAGCTGAAAACTTGGCTAATGAAAGATTAAAAAAATTATTTAATTGCAAATTTGCTAATTCACAACCACATTCTGGTGCTCAAGCAAATGGTGCAGTATTTTTAGCAATTCTAAATCCGGGCGATACTTTTATGGGAATGAGTTTAAATTCGGGTGGACATATTACTCATGGTTTAAAAATTGCAATGTCAGGAAAATGGTTTAACGCAATTGGTTACGATGTTGATAAAAAATCTGAATTAATCGATTATGATAATGTTGAAAAGTTAGCTTTAGAACATAAACCAAAATTAATAATTGCAGGTGGAAGCGCATATTCAAGAGTAATTGATTTTAAAAGATTTAGAGAAATAGCGAATAAAGTAGGCGCATATCTAATGGTTGATATGGCTCATTTTTCTGGTTTAGTTGCTGGCAAAGGTTATCCAAATCCAGTTGACCATGCACATGTTGTTACTTCAACAACACATAAAGTATTTAGAAGTGCAAGAGGCGGAATTATTCTAACGAACCATGAAGATCTTGCAAAAAAAATTAATACAGCTGTTTTCCCAGGATACCAGGGTGGTCCTTTAATGCATATTATTGCTGCTAAAGCAGTAGGGTTCTTGGAAGCATTAAAACCAGAATTTCAAACATATATTAAATCTGTTTTGTCAAACGCAAAAATTTTAAGTGAAACATTAATAAATAATGGATTTAAAATATATTCTGGCGGAACTGATACTCATTTGATGTTGGTAGATTTAAGACCTTTTAATGTTAAGGGAAATTTAGCAGCTGAAAGTCTTGATAGAGCAAATATAACGTGTAATAAAAACGGCATTCCATTTGATACTGAAAGTCCTATGGTAACTTCAGGTATAAGATTAGGTACGCAAGCTGCAACTACACGTGGTTTTGGTTTAGAAGAGTTCAGAAAAGTTGGTAATTTAATTACAAAAACTATTAAAGGTCTCTCAGAAAATCCAGAAGATAATTCAAAAATAGAAAAAGAAGTACAAAAAGAAGTGACAGATTTGTGTTCAAAATTTCCGATTTATAAAAACCTAAGGAAATAAATGATTTGTCCTATTTGTAAAAAAGGAGAAACATCAGTTGTTGACTCCCGTCCTACTGAAGACGGAACATCTATAAGAAGAAGAAGATTATGCAATTGTGGAGAAAGATTTACTACATTCGAAAGAGTTCAATATAGAGAATTAGTTGTTGTTAAAAAAAACGGGAGAAAATCTCCATTTGATAGAGATAAACTCTCAAAATCTATCTACATAGCTCTTAAAAAAAGACCGATAGATACCGATACAATTGAAAAATTCATAACGAAAATATCGAGATCCTTAGAAGAATTAGGGCAAAACGAAATTTCCTCAAATATAATAGGAACTATGGTCATGGATGCATTAAAAAATTTAGACCCAGTTGCATATGTTCGTTTTGCCTCAGTTTATAGAAATTTTCGAGAGGAAAAAGATTTCGTAACATTCGTAGACAGAATAGATGTCTATAAAAAAAGATAAATATTATATTAATCTCGCTAATAATTTAGCTAAAAGCTCTAGCGGGTATACTGGCCCGAATCCATCAGTAGGAGCCATAATAGTTAAAAATGATAAAGTAATTTCTTTTGGATCCACAGGTAGTTCTGGAAGACCTCATGCAGAATCCAATGCATTAAAAAAGATTTCAAAAACTAAATCAAAAAATTCAACAATTTATATTTCTTTAGAGCCTTGCTCCCATTATGGAAAAACTTCTCCTTGTGTAAATAAAATATTAAATGCAAAAATAAAAAGAGTAGTTTACTCTATAAATGATGTTGATCCACGAACTTCTGGAAAATCATTTAAAATTTTAAAATCAAGAAAAATTAAAGTTACAAATAATTTGTTAAAAAATACATCTAAATTAATTTATAAAAATTATTTTTATTCTAAAAAAAAATTAAAACCTTATATTTTTGGAAAACTAGCAATCTCTAAAGATTTTTTTCTAAAAGATAAATCAAAATTTTATATTACCAATAATGAGTCCTTAAAAACAGCTCATATTCTTAGAAGCAGAGTCAATTGTATACTTACATCTTCAAATACAATAAACGACGATAATCCAAAACTTAATTGTAGAATTGATGGTTTAAGTAAAAATTCACCTTTTATAGCTATACTTGATAAAAATTTAAAAATTAAAAAAAATTCCTTTTTAGTAAATAATGCTAAAAATAATAAAACCTTTATTTTTTATAATAGAAAAAATAAAGATATGATCCAATATCTTAAATTTAAGAAAATTAAACTAATATATACACCACTTTATAAAGAGAAATTAAATTTTAATTTTATATTAAAAAAATTATATAATTATGAAATTAGCAGTGTATTAGTCGAAGGTGGAAAATCACTAGTTTCTTCATTATTAGATAAAGGTTATTTTAATGAATTTTACCTTTTTATTTCATCAAGAAATCTTAAAAAAAAAGGTATTCTTAAAATGAAAAATATTAAATCCATTCTTTCTAGCAAATTCAAAAAAACTATTTTAAATGAAACTTACCTAGATAAAGATAGATTAATACATTATTACTAAATTATGTTTAACGGAATTATTTATAACCAGGGAAAAGTTGTTAAAATTACAAATACAAAGAAAGGAATGTCAATTTTTGTAAATTCAAAACTTTCTTTGAATAAAAAAGATATAGGTATGTCAATAGCTTGTGATGGTGTTTGTTTAACCCTGGTTTCTTTAAAAAAAAAAAATTTAGAGTTTTATCTGCTACGTGAAACGATAAGCAGATCTAAATTTAAATATGTTAAAATAGGTGATATGATTAACTTAGAGTTACCATTAAAGTATGGTCAAAAAATCTCAGGTCATATATGTCAAGGTCATGTTGATACTGCCTCTAAAGTTGTAAAAATTTCGAATAAAGGATCATCTAAAATATTAGAATTTAAAATAAATAGTAAATATAAAAAAATTATTATTGAAAAGGCGTCAATACTTATTAATGGCGTTTCTTTGACAATTTCTAAAGTCACAAGAAAAGGTTTTGAGATATGGCTAATCCCGCATACTTTGGAATTAACTAATTTATCAGAAATTAAAGTAAACAGTATTGTAAATATTGAATTTGATATTTTATCAAAATATGTAAAAAATTATCTTTCATGAAAAAACTCAAGTTTAATTCTATAGAAACAATTATTTCTGATGCTAAGAAAGGCAAAATGTATATTTTAGTAGACGATGAAAATAGAGAAAATGAAGGAGATTTAATATTTTCCTCAAAAGATGTAAGTGCAGATAAAATTAATTTTATGGCTAAATATGGAAGAGGCTTGATCTGCCTGGCATTAGACACAATACAAGCTAGAAAGCTAAATCTTAATTACATGTCCCCAAAGAATGAATCCAGAAATCAAACTGCTTTTACGGTTTCAATAGAAGCTAAAAAAGGAATTTCAACAGGCATCTCTGCTAAAGATAGAGCAACTACAATTAGAGTCGCAACAAAATCAAATGTATCTAAAAATGACATAGTTTCTCCAGGCCATGTGTTTCCAATTGTTGCTCGTGATGGTGGGGTATTAATTAGAGCAGGACACACAGAAGCATCTGTTGATATATCAAAATTAGCAAAGAAAAATCCATCAGCTGTTATTTGTGAAATTATGAATGAAGACGGTTCTATGGCTAAACGAGATGAACTAATTAGCTTTGCAAAAAAACATAAATTATCGATTGGAAAAATTGAGGATTTAATTGCATACAGGCTTAAACAAGAGAATTTTATTAAGCTTAAAAAAATATCAAATATAACTTTAGCAAAACAAAAATTTAAAATTAAAATATTTGAAAATATTATTGATGGTTCCGAACACTTTGCATTGATAAAAGGCAAAATGACTAAAAATGTAATTCCTAGAGTAAGAGTCATCTCATCTAACATAGTACAAAATTATTTACTTGGAGATAAAATACCCAACTCATTTAACCAAACTGTTACTTATTTTAAAAAATTTAAAAACTGTATTCTTGTTTTTATTAAAGATCCTAATTTAAAATCAGTCACAGCAACCTTAAAAGATTATCAAAATAAAAAATATTATAAAAAAGGCAACGACAAATTGATAAGAAATTATGGTCTAGGAGCGCAAATCTTAAAGTATTTAAAAGTTAAGAGAATGATTTTAGTTACAAAATCAAAAAAGAAGGTTATAGGTTTAGAAGGTTATAACTTGTCTATTACTAAGCAAGAAATTATATGAAAATTTGTATTGTTGTTTCCGATTATTATAAAGAGATATCTAATAATTTATTAGAGGGTTCAATTAATGAGCTTAGAAAAAATAAGTATAAAAAACTAAAAATAAAGTTTGTTTCTGGAGCATTTGAAATACCTAATGTTATATCAAAAAATATAAAAAAATTTGATGCCTTCATTGCTTTGGGATGTATTATAAAAGGTGAAACAGATCATTATTATTTTATTTCAAATGCAGTATCAACTGGATTAATGAATTTATCAATCCAGTCAAAAAAACCAATTGGTTTTGGTATATTAACTTGTAGTAATCTTAAACAAGCAAAGAGCAGGGCATCAATTTTCAAAAAAAATAAAGGAAAAGAAGTTGCATTAGGCATTATTTCAATCTTAAAAAGCAAATGAAATATAAATTTAAGCCAGCTAAAAACCCAAGAGTGTTAATTATTCAAAAAGTATACGGAAAACAAATCAATAATGATCAAAATATTATTTTTGAAAAACATCGTTTTAAAAAATTTATCAAAGATGTTGTTCTAGGAACTATTGAAAGAATAGAATTAATTAACGAAGAAATTAAAATGATAGAAAGTCATTTTAATATAAAAAATTTAGATGATATATTTAAAATAATAATTCAGTGTGCTACTTTTGAATTTATGTATAAACCTAATTTATCAAGAAAAATTATCATCAAAGAATATTTAAATGTTTCAAACTTTTTTTTAAGTACCTCGCAAACTAAGTATTTAAATGCAATATTAGATAATATATCAAAATCACTATCAAAATGAATGAACTTGAAGTTATCAATAGTCTTAAAAGTATAGTTAACAACACCTCAGCTCTTAATCTTGCAGATGATGTTTTTTATGATAAAAAAAAATCCCTAGTTGGATCGATTGATACATATAATGAAAAAGTTCATTATTTAGACTTTAAAAAACCTGATCTTGTAATTAAAAAAATTATTAGATCATCTATTTCTGATATAATATCCAAAGGTATAAATCCTAAATATTTATTAATATCTTTTACAGGTTCAAATGATCATTTTAATAAAAAAAATATAAATTTAATTTTAAAATCAATTAATCGTGAGCAAAAAAAATATAAATTTTTTCTAGTTGGTGGTGATACAACATCATCTTCTAATTCATCATTTACTATATGTTCTTTAGCATACGGTAAAAAAATTATTAAACGAAAAAAATGTACAAATGATGATGATATATACATAACAGGAAATGTTGGTGACTCATCAGTTGGTCTTTCAATATTAAAAAATTTAATCAAAGTAGATAAAAAAACAAAAAAGTATTTTATTGATAAATATTTTTGTCCAAGTTTAGCATTTGGTTTTCATAAGGATTTATGTAAGTTTGCAACTTCCTCAATAGATGTTTCTGATGGCTTATTAATTGATTTAAGAAATCTTGTAGATAACAAAAAATTTGGGTTTGTTATTGATTTTGATCTTATTCCTAAATCTAATTTTTTTAATAGATTAGTAAATAGCAAAACGATTTCTATTGAAAAGCATTTATTTAATGGAGATGATTATCAAATTCTTTTTACTGCAAAAAAAAAATATAGAAAACTTATTCTAAATTGTGCCCAAAACAGGAATCAAAAAATTACCAGGATCGGCAAAATAACACATAGAAGAGCTAATTACTTAAATTTTAGAGGAATATTAAAAAAAATTAAGGATTATCAAGGATATATACACAATATAAGTTAAGATTATTTATTGCCTTTTAAAGTTTTTTTTGTAATGTGCGGATTTTAAAAACTAACAATACGCTATCAAATAAGGTTAAAAACATTTATGAACGCAGAAACAATATTAGGATATACAATTTTAGCAGGTTTACTCTCAATAGTTTATGGATTTATTACTGGTAAAACTATTTTAAATTCAAGCCCAGGTAATGCAAAAATGCAAGAAATTGCATCTGCAATACAAATTGGTGCAAAAGCATATCTAAACAGACAGTATAAAACTATTGCTATAGTTGGTTTGGTTGTTCTTGTGATTATTAGCGCCGCATTTAGCTTATTAGTTGGTTTTGGATATTTAATTGGAGCTACATTATCAGGTATAGCAGGTTATGTTGGTATGCATGTATCAGTTCAGGCCAATGTAAGAACTGCGGAGGCTTCTAGAAAAGGTCTAAATAATGGACTTGATGTTGCATTTAAATCTGGAGCTGTAACAGGTATGTTGGTTGCAGGATTAGCATTATTATCTATTGCTGTTTACTATTACTTGTTGTTATCCTTTAATGTAGAAGAGAGAGAAATTGTAAACGCTTTAGTTGCTTTGGGATTTGGTGCTTCATTGATATCAATTTTTGCAAGATTAGGCGGTGGTATTTTTACTAAAGGTGCTGATGTGGGGGCAGACCTTGTTGGCAAAGTTGAAGCTGGAATTCCAGAAGACGACCCAAGAAACCCAGCTGTGATAGCTGACAATGTAGGTGATAATGTAGGAGATTGTGCTGGAATGGCTGCGGACCTTTTTGAAACTTATGCTGTTACAATTGTTGCAACAATGGTTTTGTCTTCAATATTTTTTGTAGGTGATCTTAAGATGATGATTTATCCTTTAACAATTGGTGGCGCATGTATATTAACATCAATTTTAGGAACTTATTTTGTCAAATTAGGTAAATCTAAAAATATTATGACCGCGCTTTATAAAGGTTTTATAGTAACCGCCATTACCTCTTTAATCATTCTTTACCCAATTACTGATTATGTTTTGGGTTTAAATAATTATTATAATATTGGTTCAAAAGAATTTACAGGATTAAGTCTTTATTATTGTGGAGTAATAGGTCTAATTATTACTGGTTTAATTATATGGGTCACTGAATACTATACTGGTACAAATTATAGACCTGTAAAAAGTGTTGCTTTATCTTCAACAACAGGTCACGGTACAAATGTAATTCAGGGTTTGGCAGTCTCTTTAGAAGCAACTGCTGTCCCAGCACTTATAATTGTAGCTGGTATTTTGATTACAAATTATATTGCTGGTTTGTTTGGAATAGCAATTGCAGTCACATCTATGTTAGCTTTAGCAGGGATGGTGGTAGCGCTAGATGCTTATGGACCTGTTACTGATAATGCTGGTGGTATTGCTGAAATGTCCAAGTTACCCAACAATGTTAGAAAAACAACAGATGCTTTAGATGCAGTGGGAAATACTACAAAAGCTGTAACAAAAGGGTACGCTATTGGTTCAGCTGGATTAGGAGCTTTAGTATTATTCGCTGCATACACAGAGGATATTAAACATTTTTCTAAAATAGCTGGCTCTAACTTAGAGGGAATTGTAGTTACATTTGATTTATCTAATCCATTTGTAGTAGTTGGTTTATTAGTAGGCGGAATGTTGCCGTATTTATTTGGATCAATGGGAATGCAAGCTGTTGGAAGAGCAGGTGGTGCTGTAGTTATTGAAGTTAGAAGACAATTTAAAAAATTTCCTGGAATAATGAAAAGAAAACAAAAACCAGACTATGCTAAATTAGTTGATCTTTTAACTATTGCCGCAATTAAAGAAATGATAATACCTTCTTTATTACCTGTGCTTTCGCCAATAGTCTTATATTTTGTAATTTTCGCAATAGGTGGTCAAGTTGCTGCTTTAGCTTCTGTGGGTGCAATGTTGCTTGGGGTAATTATTACAGGTTTATTTGTAGCTATCTCAATGACTGCTGGAGGTGGTGCGTGGGATAACGCTAAAAAATATATAGAAGATGGAAATTACGGTGGCAAAGGTTCTGAAGCACATAAGGCTGCTGTTACAGGGGATACAGTTGGAGATCCATACAAAGATACAGCTGGCCCTGCAGTTAATCCAATGATCAAAATCACTAATATTGTTGCTTTATTATTATTAGCAGCTATTGCCGGATAAATTAATTTTTAGATCTATTTCTTTTGGGTGAGTCAATCTTTTGCCTAACACTATTTAAAATTCTTTGTATGTAAGATTGGTCTCCAAAACTATTTGAAGTAATATCTTTTGTAACTTTAATGTTATTCATATCTTCTAAAGAATACAATTTTTTTGAAGAAACTATTCCATATTTATCAAAGTTTACTTCTAGGACATAATTTCTATCGATTTTTTGTTTTCCTAATTTAATAATTGACTGATTAATTTTTTTTCTTTCAATATAATACCATTTATTGTCATCAAACATGCTATCCGTCGATGGTTTGCCAAAAATTAACAAAATATCATTTTTATTCATCTTTGATACTTCAATTTTATTAGCTTTAATGTCTAATGCTGATTGACCATGTGTATTTATAACTTTATTATTAGAACAACTTAATGTAATTAAAAAAATGATAAGTAATATTTTT
>QCNR01000011.1 GCA_003210075.1 Pelagibacteraceae bacterium AG-426-G09 | reverse complement strand
TGCTAAAGCGATTAAAGGACGTCATATTAATATGGAGTCGCTTTATGAATATGGTTCTAGAGTTGGTTTTTGGAGAATACATGAATTGTTTAAAAATTATAATCTTCCTTTAACTATATTTGGAGTCGGAATGGCTCTTGAAAGAAACCTTGAAATTTGTAATGAAATGAAAAAATCTAATTACGAAATTGCTTCTCACGGCTGGAGATGGATTGATTATCAAAATGTTTCTAAGTCAATTGAAAAAAAACATATGCAAAAAGCAATTAGTAGTATTAAAAAAATTTTTGGTAAGACACCTGTTGGATGGTACACGGGTAGATGTAGTCCTAATACATTAGATCTTGTAATTGAAAACGGAAATTTTTTATATTGTAGTGATACGTATTGTGATGATCTTCCATATTGGGAAATTAGAAATGGAAAAAAACAACTTATGATACCTTATACTCTTGATAATAATGATATGAGATTTTTAACAAATCAAGGTTTCAATTCTGGTGATCAATTTTTTAATTATTTAAAAGATAGTTTTGATACATTGTATAAAGAAGGAAATGATAAACCTAAAATGATGTCAGTTGGTTTACATTGCAGGATAATTGGCAAACCTGGAAGAATACAAGCTTTAAAAAAATTTTTAAATTATATTGTTAGTTTAGATAAAGTTTGGATCTGTAAAAGAGAAGAGATTGCAAATCATTGGATAAAAAATCACAACATTAAAAATTAATTAATAGAAGCTTCTGAAACGTAGTATGCTACCGCTTTTATCTCTTTATCAGAAAGTATTCCTAGCATAGCCGGCATTACACCAATTCCATTCGTAACCGAATTTATTACTCTTCCAATATCTGGCCTAATCTCATTTAAATTTGGCCCTACATTTGCTACTGAACCAGCATCTTTAAGAGAATGACAAGTTGCACAGTTTCCTTTATTTAAAAAAACTTCTTTTCCAAGATTAAACATTTCTTCTGAAAAAGTTTGATTAAATACTATAAAATTTAATATTAATAAAAAGACAAGTTTTATTTTCATAATATATTAATTATTTAATTTATTCTTCGATTTATTTCAAAAATTATATTAAAACAATTGTTCATAATGAGAATTTTTGATTGTTTCATGTATTTTGATGAGGAAATAGTACTAGATACTAGGTTAAATTACTTAGATCAATATGTTGACTATTTTGTAATAATCGAATCTTGCTTCACTCACAGAGGTGACAAACGTGACTTAAAGTTTGATATAAAAAAATTTGAAAAATTTAAAGATAAAATTATTTATAAAGTTTACGACGAGATTCCAGAAAAAATTCAAGAAGTTTATGAAAATGATGATGAGGGCACAAAGTCGTATAAATACATTATGAATGCACTTTATAGAGAAAATGGTCAAAGAAATTATATAAGCGAAGGTATTAAAACTGCAAAAGATGAAGATATAATTTTGGTTTCTGATGTAGATGAAATACCAAATTTATCCATTATCGATATTAAAAAAATTAAAGAAAGAATTATCTTATTTAAACAAGATATGTTCTACTATAAATTCAACTTGAAATTACCAAATATGGAATGGACTGGGACAAAGGCTTGCAGGAAAAAAAATTTTATTAGCGCTCAATGGCTTCGAAATATCAAGGATAGAAAGTATCCATTTTTTAGAATAGATGCTTTATTTTCAGACAAAAAGTTTATTAGCGTCAATATAGTAAACAATGGTGGTTGGCACTTTTCAAACATTAAAAATGCTGAAGAAATAGAGCTTAAGTTAAAGTCATATTTGCACCACAGAGAATTTGATTTGGAACCACTTGATACAAAAGGTATTAAAAAGATAATGCAAAATAAACAGGCAATTTATGATTTAAGAGTTGATAAAACTGTTAATAAAATAGGATCAGGTGATAAGCTTGAAAAATACAATATAGAAAAATTACCAGAAGTGATTAAATTGAATCTAAATAAATATAAAGAATGGTTAGATTGATATGAAAAAAGGGTATTGGGTTAGCTTATATTATAAAGTTGAAAATCAAGAAAATTTAAAAAGATATGCTGAAACTGTTACACCAATTATACAAAGCTTTGGTGGAGTTCCACTTATAAGAGGTGGTGATCATGAAACATTTGAGGGCGAAGATTTTATTAGAACAGTTGTTTGGGAATTTCCTAATTATCAGAAAGCTTTGGAATGTAAAAATTCGAAAGAATATAAGGCTGGTTGGGACATTGCTAAAAAAACAACCAAAAGACATATGCAAGTTATTGAGGGATTTAATACTGAATAGGTTCAGGGTCGATACTTCTCCAAAGATACCACGTTGCGACAGAGCAATATGGTGTATATCTTTTCTGTAGTAATTTTACAAACTTTTCTGGTGGTAAGTATTTTTTTTTGTAATTTTTTGAAATTGCTCTCAAAAGGCCAATATCCTGAATAGGCCAAATATTAGATCTATTATAAGTGAAAAGCAGTATCATCTCAGCTGACCATCTTCCAATCTGTTTTAAATTAGACAAATAATTGATAGCCTCCTCATCACTCATTGTGTTTATCAATTGAGGATTAAAAGACTTATTAAGTATTTGTTTTGATAAACTTTTTATTCCTAATACTTTTTGTCGGCTTAAGCCGCAACTCTTTAACTGATTAAAATTTAAATTAGAAACAGTTTTTGCATTAATTTTATTTTTACATTTTTTTTTAAATTTTAAAAAAACTGAATTAGCCGCAGCTACACTGATTTGTTGACCAATGATACTTTTACACAATGAGAAAAAAACATCTTTTCTTGATGTCAAATTTGCATCTGAATATTTATTTATTAAATTTTTCATTATACTATCTTTTTTATTAAGATATTTCTTCGCTTTATTCCAATAAGCTGGCTGATTACTCATGTCTTGTAATAGAAACTTGTTTTTTTAAATACATTTCTCTTCTGAAGATTATAAAAGATGAAGCAATAACTAAAAAAGCGCCGATTAATGTTTTTATTGTTGGAATTTCATCCCAAATAAAATATCCAAAAATTATTGCAAATACCAAAGCTAAATATTTTAAAGGAGTTACTAAGCTAACCTCTGAGTATTTATATGATTGGGTTAACCACAGATTTGCTAATCCCCCAAGGATTCCAATCATAGACAATAGAGATAAATCAATCAGGCTTGGCATTATCCAGCCCTGATAAAAAGTTAAAAAACTTAAAATCATTATCGAAAAAGAAAAGAAAAAGCCAATTAACCACACAGGTTCAGTTGTAGATAATTTTCTTATCGCGATTGCAACATAAGACAAGCCTATACAAAAAATTATTGGATATAGATAATATATGTTTAATGATGTAAATCCTGGTTCAGAAATAATTATAACACCTAAAAACCCTACAAGAACAGCTAGCCATCTATATAAACGTACTTTTTCATTTAATAAAAATATTGAAAAAATTGTTGTAAATATTGGTGCGGCAAAAGTAATACTTACAACTGTTGCTAAAGGAAGATTTCTAAGTGCAACAAATATAGAAATTAAGGCTATTAAACCCGCAAAACATCTTTTTAAATGCAAAAAAGGTCTATCAGTTTTATAAAAATCTATAAATCTATCTTTTGGAATAAGAAACAATATAGGTATCATGCCACAAAAACCTCTGAAAAATAAAACTTGTCCTACTGGGTATTCATCAGACCACTTAACAATAACGTCCATTAAAGAGAATGCGCATACTGATATGAACATGTAAAAAAAACCTAATTGATTTTTGGAAAGCATAATATTATCTTTAATTAAAAATGAGGAATAATCAATGGAAATAGCTGTTTTAGCGTTAGGTTGTTTTTGGGGACCAGAAAAAAAATTTAGTGAAATTGAAGGTATAGTTGAAACAGAAGTGGGATATTGTGGAGGTAAAATGTCTAACACAACTTATAAAGAAGTATGTACAGGAGAAACGGAACATGCTGAGGTTGTTAAATTAACTTACGATCCTAAAAAAATATCTTATGAGAAAATAATTGAATACTTTTTTAAATTTCATGATCCAACAACATTAAATAGACAGGGGCCCGATATAGGAACACAATATAGAAGTGAAATATTTTATAATAATGATGAACAAAAAAATATTTCGTTATTAAAGATAGAAAAATTAAATAATAAATTTAATTCAAAAATTACTACAAAAGTTTCGGAAGTAAAAAATTATACTAAAGCTGAAGATTATCATCAGAAATATTTAGATAAAAATAGATTTTAATGTCATTAGTTTCAACTAATTGGTTAATTGAGAATTTAAATAATGTAAAAATAATTGATAGCTCATGGCATCTACCAAATCAGAATAGAAATCCAAAAAAAGAGTACTTTAATGAACATATTATAAATTCAATTTTTTTTGATATAGACAAAAATTCAGACCAAAAAACAGATTTGCCTCATATGTTACCTAAAACTATTGAATGGGAAAATATTGTATCTAAGTTAGGCATAGCAAATAAAGATAAAATAATTATTTATGATAATTCGGATTTAATCAGTTCATGTAGATGCTGGTATACATTTATATATTTTGGTCATGATCCCAATTTAGTATCTGTTTTAAATGGTGGATTAAAAAAATGGAAACAAGAAAATAAACCAACTGTAAAATCTGAGACAATAATTAATCCTAGTAATTATACAGCAAAAGAAAATAAAGTAATGGTTAAATCCAAAATTGAAATTGAAAAAAATATTAGTTTAAATAATTTTAAAGTAATTGATGCAAGAAGTTTAGAAAGATTTGAGGGTAAAGCCCCTGAACCTAGATCAAATGTACGTAGTGGATCAATAGAAGGGTCAAGCTGTCTTCCTTTCAATCAAATTATTAACAAAAATAATAATACTTTTAAAAATATCGATGATTTAAATCAAATTTTCAAAAAAATTGTAAATACTGAGGATAATAATATTGTTTTTAGCTGTGGTTCAGGTATTACTGCCTCAGTATTAGCGCTTGCATATTCTTTGATTAATAATAAATATACCCCTACCATTTACGATGGTTCATGGAGTGAATACGGATTAATTAAATGAAAAGATCTACAAAAATTTTATCAATAGTTATAATATTTTTTCTTATTATAGCCTCAGTAATTATTGCTAGAACAATGATAGGAAATCATTTCAAGAAAAAGTTTGGAAAGAGACCTCCTCCTGGAATAATGATAACTGAAGTAGTAGAAAATAGATTTTTTGAAAAAATTGAAACTTTTGGTACAGCGATATCAAACAGAAATGACTCTTTTAGAATTAAAAAAGATGATCTTTTAAGTGAATTAGAGCTTAACAACTATGTAAATAAAGGTGATGTAATAGTAAAATTAAAAAGTGGTGATATCATTGCTCCATTTAGTGGGGTTGTGGGATACACAGGATTGACTGAGGATATTTTTGTATCTGATAAAACTATTATTATTACATTAGATGACACCAAAGTAATTTACTCAGATATAAAAATTCCTGAAAATTATTCATCTGTTCTTGAAAAAGGTTTACCCATAGAAGCAAAAGTATCTAGTTTTAAAAATAAAACATTTAGTGGAGAAATTGATTTTATTTCAAGCAGAATTAATGCAGACACAAGAAGCTTACTTACAAGAATAAAAATTGATAACTCAGATCTAGAATTAATTTCTGGTTCTCTATTAGAAGTAAGCATTATGTTTAATATGAGAGATTCCTTGGGAGTTCCTGATACAAGTATAATTATGGAGGGCGAGAAAACATTTGTGTATAAAGTAACTCCAGAAAACATAGCTAATAAAGTAGAAGTAAAAATTGGCAACCGTAGTGAAGGTAAAATTGAAATATTATCAGGGCTTAAAGAAGGCGATATTATAGTAGCTGAAGGTTTAAAAAAAGTATACCCGCGAGCAAAAATAAAACCAATTAAAGAAGGTGAAGAAAAAGATCAATCTAGTTGGAAAAAAAAAGAAGATAAAAATTAAATAAATGTTCATAACTGACATTAGTATAAGAAGACCAGTTGTTTCGTGGGTAATGTCTTTAATACTAATAACGTTTGGTATCTTTGTTTTTTGGAAGCTTCCTGTTAGAGAATTACCAGCTGGTATACAGCCTCCGGTAGTACAAGTTCAGGTCGATTACTCTTCAGCGGCTGCACCGATAGTTGACCAGGAAGTCACACAAGTAATTGAGGATGTAATTGGTGGTGCTGAAGGTATTAAAAATATTGAGTCAAAATCTGAAAATGGAAGAAGCACTATAAATGTAGAATTTGATACAAGTATAGACCTAGATAATGCAGCAAATGATATAAGAGAGAGAGTGGCAAGAGTTGTGGATAATCTGCCAAGCGAGTCTGATCCACCACAAATTTTAAAAAGAGCTGCAGGATTTACAACAACAATGTGGCTTGCACTTTCTTCGCCCACTTGGAGTGATTTAGAGCTAGGAGATTATGCAGATAGATATTTAGTGGATACATTTTCAAGTGTAAAAAATGTTGGAAGAATTTTAGTAGGAGGCCTAAGAGAACTAAGTATAAGAGTATGGATAGATCCAGTTAAACTAGCAGCCAATGATCTAACTGTTCAAGAGGTAGAGAGTGCACTAAGGGGTGAAAATATTAGGCTTCCTGCAGGTACTTTGGAGGCTGATAATATTGACCTAACTCTTAATTTAGATAAATCCTATAATAGTATTGATACAATTGAAAAATTACCGATTAAAAAGACCGGCAAGCGGACAATTGTACTTTCGGATGTTGCAAACATTGAATTTGGACCTGTATCAGAAAAAACTTTATTTAAAGCACAAAGAAAGGATCAGTTAAATTTAAAAACAGTAGGTATAGGAATTTATGCAAAAAGTGGAGCATCTACAGTAGAACTCTCAAGAGAAATTAAAAAAAAGATCAATGAAGTTAAGAAAACTCTTCCTGATGGTTTAGACCTTGAAATAGCATTTAATAGAGCAACTTATGTTGGGGCCGCAATTAACGAGGTTTACAAGACATTGATGATTGCCTTTGTATTAGTAGTACTAATTATTTATTTATTCTTAGGTAATTTAAAAGCTGTGATTGTACCTGCTATTGCTTTACCCGTAAGTTTGATTGCTTCATTCTTAGGAATTTATATTTTTGGGTTATCAATAAATATATTTGTTCTCTTAAGTTTTATACTTGCAATTGGAATCATTACTGATGACTCGGTAATAATGACAGATGCAATATATAGAAGAATAGAAAATGGTGAAACACCTTTGGCTGCAGCATATAATGGATCTAAACAAATCACTTTTGCAATTATAGCAACAACTTTGATTTTAATTGCAGTATTTTTGCCCTTAATCTTTATAGAAGGAATTTCTGGAACTTTATTTAGAGAAACTGCTATAGCTCTATCTTTTTCAATAGTTGTATCTTCATTTGTTGCTTTAACTCTTTCTCCAATGCTTGGAAGTAAATTTTTAACAAAAAAGAATACCAAAAACTTTGTTATTAAAAAGTTTGAAATTTGGTTTTTAAATTTTTCAAAATTTTATCAAGAGACATTATCTGTAACTTTACATAAAACTAAAACAATCACTTTTTTTATAATCTTTGTTATTATTTCATCAGTTTTACTTTTTAATTTTTCAAAAAAAGAATTACTCCCAATGGAAGATAGGGGGGCATATTTAATCATTGGATTCACAGATGAAGGCAGTTCTTTTGAATATACAGAGGAAAAAGCTCAAATAATTGAGCAGAGATTAATTCCACTTTTGCAGGCAGAGAACAGTCCTTATCAGAGATTTATAATGCGAGTTCCAGGATTTGGTAGTTCTGCAAATTCTTATAATAGTTTTATAATAATTGCACTTTTAGATCACTGGAGAAATAGAGATCAAGATTCTCAAACTGTTATGAGACAAGCGATTGGAAAAATTGTAACTGTGCCACAAGCAGTTGCATTTCCGATTTCTCCACAATCAATCAGAGTTTCAAGTTATAATAAACCTGTTCAGATGGTGATTTATGGAACCACTTATGAAGAACTTGAAAAAATTCAAAATGAAGTAATTAGAAATTTAAGAAGAAATTCAAATCTATCAAGAATTGAGTCTGACTACTCTAGAAATAAACCTGAGGTAAAACTTATAATAAATAAAAATAAAGCAAAAGATCTTGGTGTTTCTGCTGAATCAATCGGAAGAACTTTAGAAACCTTGTACGGAGGAAAAAGAGTTACAACATTCAATAAACTAGGGAAAGAGTATCCTATTATACTTCAACAATATTTGTCAGATAGAAGAAATAAAGAAGGAATATCAAAAATATTTGTAAGATCAGAGACTAATGGAAAATTAGTTTCATTGGTAAATTTAGTTGATTTTAAAGAAGAAGGAACAGCAAAAGAGCTTGCAAGATATAACCGACAAAGAGCGGTAACTATTTCAGCAAATATATCTGAAAACTATTCATTGCCAGAGGCAATTAAATATTTAGAAAATACGATGAAAGAGGTTGCTCCTCAAAATCAAATTACCTGGAAAGGAAAATCTGAAGAAGTTAAAGAAACAAGCAACGAACTATTTATTATTTTTGCACTAGCCTTATTAACAGCTTATCTAGTAATGGCAGCAACATTCAATTCATTTATTCATCCGTTTATAATAGTTTTAACAGTTCCTCTGGCGATATTTGGTGGATTAATATTTATTTTATTCTTAAACAGTTCAATAAATATTTTCTCTCAAATAGCTTTGATTATTTTGATCGGTATATCTACAAAAAATAGTATCTTAATTGTTGATTATGCTAATCAAATTAGAACAACTGGTAAAAATATAGAAAGTGCAATTAAAGAGGCATGTAATATTAGATTTAGACCAATTATAATGACTTCATTAAGTACAATGATTGCTATGTTGCCTCTTGTAATTGGTAATTTTGGTCCAGGTGCGGGTGAAGGATCTAGACTTGCGGTAGGATCGACGATTCTTGGTGGAATGATTATTTCAACATTTTTTACTTTATATGTTACTCCAACAATGTATTTAGCTTTGGCCAAAAATACAAAAAGAATAGATGCTGTTGATATTGAACTTAAAAAAGAACTTCGTTAAAAAATAATATACTTATTTCTATTTAGTCTTTTTTTACAATCATAGAGTTGTTTTTTATATTTATTCTCTTGTTGTTCTACTCTTTTTGCCAAAGAAACAACTTTTGCGTTTTTTTTATAATTTTTATAATTTCCCCATCCCTCGTGGTAAGCAATATATTGTCTAAAAGAATCTTTTTTAGAAATTTTTAATATTTTTTCAGTTTTATTTGTATACCAGCCAATAAAATCAACACTATCTTTAAACCTTACTCTAGTCGCAATAGGATTATTTGTTTCATTTTTGTATTGTTCCCATGTTCCTTTTACTGCCTGAGAATAGCCTAATGAGCTTGATTTTCTTTTATATGGAATAATTTTAAAAAGTTTATGGCGAGGTGGTTTTGCCAACCAATCAAAATCGGACTCCATTTTGATAATTGCTAACTGTAAGCTGATAGGCGTCCCCCATTTTCTTTCAGTTTTTTTTGCGTGTTTATACCAAAGATATCTCTCAGAAAATATAGAACAACCGTCAGATGTATTTTTTGGAATTGATGAGCAAGCAGAAATTAAAAAAAATATAAGTAATAATAATTTTTTCATTTATTTTCTCTAACTTTTGCTCTCCACATCCACGGATATTCAAATTTCATATTCCAAAAACCTAACTTATTCTTCTTTGCGTATTCTTCTGCTTTTGCAAATTTTCCGTTTGAATAGCGAGGCCAATCAAAAGCATAGCCATTTCTAACCATAAAAAAAGACAAACTTTCCTCTTTTATAAAACATTCTCCAACTAATCTTTTATATTTGTCTTTATTTATCTCAATATTACAAATTAAAAAATTATTTCCTATTTTTTCTATCAATTTTTCTTTTGAGATTTGTCCACAAAAGACATTTTTGCTATCCTCAATACAAGTTTGCTTTTTGCCTCTATAATAACTTTCTGGAGCATCAATGCCACCAAAGCGTATTTGTTGACCTTTGATCTTTATTGTGTCACCATCCACTATAATAGCATTTCCTTTAATAATATTTTCACTACTATATGAATACGAAATTGAAAGTAAGATTATAATTATAAGTCTACTTAAAGTCAGACTTAGCTTTTTCATTAAGCTCATCCATTTTTTTTCTAATATCTTCGTCTGAAATGTTATGATCTTTTAGGTCTGCTTTTAATTTTCTGAATACATCTTCATCTCCTGCCTCAGCAAAATCTGCTTTGATTACAGATTGAATATATTCTTTTTCTTTTTCATCTTTGTAGCCAAAGATTTTTGATGCCCATTCACCTAAATATTTATTTTTTCTAGCATTAATTTTAAATTGCAATTCCTCATCATGAGCAAATTTCTTTTCAAAACCTTTTTCTCTTTCATCAAACGAACTCATTTTTTCTCCAAATAATTATAAATTTTTATTATTAAAATCGATATAAATACTCCTAGAATATTACCAAATAAGTCACCAAATTGGAATGATCTGTTTGGTATAATCAAATGAGATAGCTCTAAAAAAATTGATATAAAAGTAAAATAAATGAGAATATGTTTTTTGTTAACATGACTGATCAGACCAAGAAATGAAAGAGCCGTAAAGGCATATACATGATTAGATGAAAAATAAAAATCTGGAGTAACTTGTGGTTGTTTGCTTAAATTACTATATAATACAAAGCCTAAAATACTTCCTGGGTATAGGTAAAATATTATAAATATTAAGTTTATTAAGTGAAAAAAAATTTTTGTTATTTTCATGTAAATCTTATAAATAAAAATCATTGATGAGTCATTTAATATTAGTCAGACACGGACAAAGTGAGTGGAATTTACAAAATAGATTTACTGGATGGGTAGATGTTGATCTAACAGCCCAAGGAAAATTGGAAGCATGCAAAGCTGGTGAGTTAATAAAAGATTTAAATATTAATATAAGTTATTTTTATTCTTCTTATCAAAAAAGAGCTCACGAAACCTTAAAACTAATTTTAAACACTATGAGAATAAAGAATGATAAAATTTTAAAAGCATGGGAACTTAATGAAAGGCATTACGGTGAGCTTACAGGATTAAATAAAGACGAAATGAAAAAAAAATATGGTGAAGAAAAAATTTTTAAATTCAGAAGATCTTGGGATATACCTCCTGAACCACTTAGTAAAAATAATCCATATCATCCTTCAAATATTGAAACATACAACGACATTCCAAGAGAAAAATTACCTGATACTGAATCTTTAAAAGATACCTACGAAAGAGTAATTAAATATTATCTAGATAATATAAAAAATAATTTAAATAAAAATATTTTAATTGCTGCGCACGGAAACTCGATTAGAGCATTGTGCAAATATTTATTCGATTTAGACAATCAGATAATTTCAAAATTAGAAATTCCGACTGGAAATCCACTTTTAATTACTTTTGATAATAATAATGTTAAAGAAGCAAAATATCTTGATTTTTCTAGGGCTAAGGATTTAATTAAATTTTAGTTAGTTTCTTGTAAATTTGTATATCAGTCAAATGAACGAAATTTTCTTCACTTATATACCCATAAAGTTTTTTATTTAAAATCATTTCATCCCATATTTTGTTTATAGAAAATTTTTCAATTTTATAATTTTCAAAAATACCTTTGTTTAAAATTTGACATCCTGTAAATATAAAGTTCGTATCAATTACCCTACTTAAAATATTATTTTTTATTGAAAAATCACCTTGCATTCTATGATCAAAGCTCTTAGATTTTTCTACTACCAATAAAATATTTTTTATTTTATTTTCAAAATAAAACTTTTCCATATTTTGTATTTCATTAAGATAACCTTCATTCCAAATTGTATCAGGATTAAATATCAAAAAATCATTTTGATTAGAATTTTCTATCAAATTCAAAATACCACCACCAGTATCTAAAATTTTATCCCCATCTTTAATTACTTTTAAATTTAAATTTAGATTATGAACATATTTTTCTATTTGTTCACTTAAATAAAATGAATTAATTAAAATATTTTTTATTCCGAGAGAATTAACTAAATTTAAAGTATTTTGCAGAAGGGAAGTTTTATTTATTTCAATTAGTGGCTTTGGTTTATTTAAAGTAATTGGATTGAGTCTTTTTCCATATCCTGCACACAAAATTAAAGCAGTTTTTATTTCCATTTTTTTAATCTTATTTTTTTACTAAAATATTTATTTAAGCTGAATTCTAAATCTTCGAAAAGAACATTTTTTGACATCCTCTGTTCAACTATTTTCCATGCATAAGGTATCATTTTCATGTATTTTTTTTTCCTGTCACGTACAGCCAATCTAGTAAATATTCCTATAATTTTAAGATTTCTTAATACTGACAAAATTTCAAAATCATTTTTCAATTTATTTTTATCAATTAATTTATTTACTCCTATATACATTTTAAATATCTTATTTTTTAACTCTTGAGAGGTTTTTAACCTTACATCATCAATTAAAGAGGCTAAATCATAGGCGATATTTCCATAAACTGCATCTTGGCTGTCGATCAAATAAAATTTTTTTTTATGATACATCACATTGGAAACATGAAAATCTCTATGGACAAATACTTTTTTATTTAATTTTAATTTTTTATAAAGGTGTTTCAAAACATTTTTAATTTCGTTTTTAGCTTTTTTTTATTTTTGTTTTTTTTTATAACTTTTGGTAAGTACCAATCTAAAAAAAGTTTAGACTCATCTAATAGTTTTCCTTTTGTGTATTGGGGTATTTTATATTTATCTCCTGTAAATGTTTTAATATTCTTAGCACGAATTTTTTGTATTGATTTTAAAAGTTTAATTACATTTAAATATATTTTATTTTTGTTGTTTTTTTTTTTTAGTATCTTTAAAATAGTATCATCACCTAAATCCTCAATTTCTACATAATTTTTTTTATAAAACTCTTTTATTAATCTTGGAGCGTTAACACCGTTGCTTCTAAGACATTTATTAACAGCATCATATACAACTAAATTTGAGTATTTATTTTTTTTCGAAAATACAATTACGGAGCCTTCTGTAGATCTATAAAATTTTCTAAATGATGCATCGCCAGCTAATAATTTGTATTTATTTAAATTCATCAATAATTTTATTTTTATAATTTGAAGAAATTATCAAATTCCTGTTTTGAAAATTTTCAGAATATGAAAACTCAAATTTTAAATATTTTATATCTTTTGACTTAAGTATTTCTGGCCATTCTATAATGTTTATAGCATCTTTTTCTTCAAATAAACCAATATTATCAAGTTCTTCTTTTTGTTTTATTCTGTACAGGTCGTAATGTTTCACATTTAAATTATTTATCTGGTAGTCATTTAAAATATTAAATGTTGGGCTTAATACTTCAGTGATATTAATTTTATTTTCAGATTGTAACTGATTTATTAAAAATTTTGTAAAAGTAGTTTTACCAACACCAAGTTCACCATATAATAAAAGATTGTCACCTTTCCTAATTAATTTTGAGATTTTATTTGTAATTTCAAATAAAATTTTTTGATTAGAAATATCAATAATATTACTTTTAGTAACGATATGCCTCTGGCTTGTATGGTCCTTGTTCTGATACACCTATATACTCTGCTTGATCTTTTGAAAGTTTTGTAAGTTTGGCTCCAACTTTTTCAAGATGAAGCATAGCAACTTTTTCATCAAGTTTTTTTGGTAAAACATACACTTTATTTTCGTAGTTGTCAGAATTATTCCACAACTCAATTTGTGCTATTGTTTGGTTTGTAAAAGAAGCGCTCATAACAAAACTAGGATGGCCTGTAGCACAGCCTAAATTTACAAGTCTACCCTCAGCTAGTAAAATTATTCTTTTTTTACTTGGCAATGTTATTTCATGAACTTGAGGTTTAATTTCGTCCCATTTATAATTTTTTAAGGCTTCAACTTGAATTTCGTTATCAAAGTGTCCAATATTACATAATATTGCCCTATCCTTCATTTCTCTCATATGATCAGCAGTAACAATATCTTTATTTCCTGTTGCAGTTACAACAATATCTGCATGTCCTATCATATCGTCCATTGTAACAACCTCATACCCTTCCATCGCAGCTTGCAATGCACATATAGGATCAGTTTCAGTTATCATTACTCTAGCACCTGATTGTCTCAAAGAAGCAGCGCTACCTTTGCCTACATCACCAAATCCAGCTACAATTGCAACTTTACCTGACATCATCACATCTGTTGCTCTTTTAATTCCATCAACCAAACTTTCTCTACATCCATATAAATTATCAAATTTAGATTTAGTTACAGAGTCATTAACGTTGATTGCTGGAACTAATAATTTACCTTCACTCTCCATTTTTTTAAGAGCTAATACTCCTGTAGTAGTTTCCTCTGAAAGACCTTTGATATCTTTCATTAAATCTTTATAATCTTTGTGCATTAATGCAGTAAGATCACCTCCATCATCAAGAATCATATTGGGTTTCCAATCTTTTTTTCCTTCAATAGTTTGTCTTACACACCACCAATATTCTTCCTCTGTTTCACCTTTCCAGGCAAAAACTGGAATTCCTGCTTTTGCAATTGCGGCAGCGGCATGATCTTGAGTTGAAAATATGTTACATGAGGACCATCTAACTTCAGCTCCTAATTCAACTAAAGTTTCTATTAAAACAGCAGTTTGTATTGTCATATGTAAACAGCCTACAATTTTTGCTCCTTTAAGTGGTTGTTTACCTTTGTACTCTTTTCTTAATGCCATTAGGCCAGGCATTTCAGTTTCTGCTATAGAAATTTCTTTTCTCCCAAATTCTGCTTGACTTATATCTTTGACTTTAAAATCTTCCATGATGCCGGATTTATCAGCTTTAATTTAAATTATCAACTTTTTTAGTTGATGTTTTTTGGAAATTTAATTTCAATCATGGCGCCACCGTTAGGACTATTTGAAGCATAGATTTCACCTTTGTGTATTTGTACCAGATTTTTTACAATATTAAGACCTAATCCTGAGTGTTCTCCAAAGTTCTCGGGTCTATTACTATAAAACCTATCAAAAACTTTTTTTATATCAGACTCCTTAAACCCCTCTCCTTGATCAGAAACTTTTAAAATAGTATATTTTTCATTTTCGTCTAAATCGACTTTAACTGTGGTTCCATTTTTACTGAAAGAAACGGCATTATCTAATAAATTTGCAATAATTTGTTCTATTCTATTGCTTATACCTTTAATAAAGTATTTATTTGAGCCTGACATATTAAGAATAATATTTATATTTTTCTTTTCTATGTAAATATTATTAAAATCATCAACTACTGACTCGATTATTGGTCTTAAATCTAGATCTTCCATTTGTTCAGATGAAATTGCTAACTCATCTTTCAACATTTGAGAATAATCAGTCATTAATCTATCAATTCTTGCAACATCATGGATCATAATTTTAAGAAGCTTTTCTTGTTTTCCTTTATCTGCTGTATCAGAGATTATTTCTGAAGCACTTTTAAGAGATGCAAGTGGATTTCTAATTTCATGCACTAAATCAGTTGAAAAGTTTTCTGTTGCTTTTATCCTGTTATTTAATTCTTTGGTCATTTCATCCAATGATTTCGACAGGACTCCAAGCTCATCATTTCTATAGCAGAAAAATTGTTATCTACCCTTTTAAATTTTTTTCTTATTCTTTTGATGTGGCTATCGATAGTTCTATCTTCTATATCTGTATCTTCCCTATATGCAATGTCCATAAGTTGTGATCTCTCTTTAATTATTCCAGGTCTTTTTGCTAATTCTTTGACGATTAAAAATTCTGTAGTTGTTAATTTGTCAGGCAATTGTTTGCCATTCCATTCGCATTCTAGTTGTGATGGGTCTAATCTTAATTTTCCATGGGATATTATATTTTTATTTTCATCAATATTTGCATTTTCTTTTTTTCTAAGTTGAACTCTTATTCTTTCAATTAAAACTTTAATAGAAAATCCTCCTGATTTTTTAATAAAATCATCAGCTCCTAATTTTAATCCAAGTAGTTCGTCTACCTCTTCATCTTTAGATGTTAATAAAATTACTGGTAATGAAGTTTTTTTTCTAAGTTTCCTCAGCAGTTCTTCCCCATCCATTTTTGGCATCTTAACATCAATTACTGCCAGATTTGGTGGAGTTCTTGTTATGCCTATGTATGCGCTTTCTCCATCTAGATATGTTTGCACAACAAAACCCTCTTTTTCTAATGCAATACTTATACTTGTTAAAATATTTCTATCATCGTCAACTAATGCAATTGTTTGTTTCATAAGTTATTTATAAAAATACTAAATTGTTCTAATTAGGGCAACATTACTTAATTAGTGTAACATGCCCCAATTTTCTCCAGAATTCAAATCTATAGATAGAGGAACAGTGAATTTATGGTAATCACTGGACTCAACTCCATTCATTATATCTTTAATTATATTTGACATTTCTTTTACTTTTGAAGATTTAATTTCAAAAATCAGTTCATCATGTATCTGTAGTAAAATTTTTACATTTTCTTTATCATATTCTGAAAATTTATTATTTAAACGTATCATTGCTAATCTCATTATTTCTGAGGCTGAACCTTGAATTGGAGCATTAATTGCAGCCCTTTCTTGAAAATTTCTTACATTATAATTTTTATCATTTATGCCATTTAGATGAGTCCTTCTTCCAAAAATATTATTCACATAACCGCTTTTTCTGCAAAATTTAATAGTCTCATTCATATAATTTTTTATTTCTGGAAACTTAATAAAATATGCATTTAAAAAATCCTCGGCTTCAGCATTTGAAACCCCAATTTGCTTTGCCAAACCATATTGGGAGATACCGTATATAATCCCAAAATTTATTGCTTTTGCTTTTCTTCTCATGTCTTTATCTATTTCTTTAATTTTTTTATTAAAAACTTGGCTCGCAGTAATTGAGTGTATATCCTCGTTATTTTTAAATGCTTTTTTAAGTTCCTTTACATCTGCAATTTCCGCTAAAATTCGCATTTCTATCTGATTATAATCTGCTGATACTAAAGAATATCCCTTTTCTGCAATAAATGATTTCCTTATATCTTTGCCATCGTCTGTTTTAATAGGAATATTTTGTAAATTTGGATCACTTGACGCTAAGCGTCCTGTAGTAGTGGCTGCTAACAAAAAAGATGTATGTATCCTTTTTGATTCTGGATTAATATGCTCTGGAAGAGAGTCTGAATATGTATTTTTTAACTTAGTTAATTGTCTCCAATCTAAAATTAATTTTGGAAGCTTGTGTCCTTTAAATGCCAGATCCTCTAAAACTGATGCACTGGTAGCAAAACTTCCTTTTTTAGTTCTTTTAAGGGAAGCAATTTTTAATTGATTATATAATATTTCACCAAGTTGTTTAGTAGAACCAATATTAAATTCAGATTTTGTTATTTTAAAAATATCTTTTTCTAAATATCCTATTTTGATACTGAATTTATCTGATAATTTTGCTAAAAATTTGTTATCTAATTTAACTCCATAAATCTCCATTTGAGCTAAAATTTCAACCATTGGCTTTTCAAAGTTTTCATAAATTTGTAATAATTTTTCTGATTTTAAATTCTCAAGAAAAAGTTTATACAATCTTAGGGTTATATCTGTATCTTCTGCCGCATAATCTTTTGCTAATACTATATCAACTTCACTGAAATTTAATTGTTTCTTGCCTGTCCCCACAAGATCCTTGAAAGAAATATTTTTATGTTGAAAATGAATTTCTGCAAGAGTATCTAAATTATGTCTATTTTTACCTGCGTCTAAAACGTAAGACATTAACATAGTATCTTCTATCGAAGAAATTTTAATTCCTCTTTTAGAAAAAATTATATAATCAAATTTTATATTTTGTCCTATTTTTTTAATACTTTTATCCTCCAAATAAGGTTTTAAAATTTTTAAAACTTTAGATGAATTTAAATTTTTTCCAGACTTATGTGCTAATGGAATATATCCTGAATGACCGGGTTTATAACATAAAGAAATCCCAACCAAATCAGCCTGATGCGGATCTAGAGAAGTAGTTTCAGTATCAATTGCAAATTCACCAATTTCATCTGCCTCTTTTAGCCAATTTTCAATTTCATTTTCATTTTTAAATAAGAAATATTTTTCTTTAGATATTTTGCTATTATCGAGCTTAGTATTATTTTTTTTTTGATTATTATCTTCAAATCCCTCTTCACCATAAGTTGAAATAGCAGAACTTAAAAGTCTATTAAACTCCATTTCTCTGAGAAATGAATAAAGTTTATTTTTGTTAATATTTTTTAAAATAAAATCTTCTAATTTATCTTTAACAGGAACATCTTTTTTTAAAGTTACAAGTTTCTTACTTAAAATAGCTTTATCTTTATTTTCTAAAAGAGTCTCTCTTCTTTTATTTTGTTTAATTGTACTAGCTTTTTTTAAAAGCTTCTCTAATGTTCCGAAAGTGTTTATTAATTCAGCGGCAGTTTTTACTCCAATGCCAGGCACACCTGGAACATTATCACTTGTATCGCCAGCTAATGATTGAACATCTATTATTTGATCGGGCTTAACTCCAAACTTTTGTTTTATATCTTCAATTCCGAGAAACTTATTTTTCATAGGATCGAATACTCGCGTATTTTTTCCATAAAGCTGTAAAAGATCTTTGTCAGACGAAACTATAGTTGTTTTTGCACCAGCTTTATTTATTTGCTCAACATAAGTTGCAATTAAATCATCTGCCTCATAATTAATCTGTTCTATTGATGGCAAATTAAATGCTAATACTGATTTTCTAATAAAATCAAATTGTGGAATTAAATCATCAGGAGCATCGGATCTATTTGCCTTATAGTCAGAATAGATTTCATTTCTAAAATTTTTTCTAGCAGAGTCGAAGATTACAGCAAAATGTGTGGGTCTTTCTTTATTATCTTGTGATTTAGCATCCTCTAAAAGTTTAAATAACATATTGCAAAAACCACTAACAGCACCAACGGGCAAGCCGTCACTTTTCCTTGTTAACGGTGGTAAGGCGTAATATGCTCTAAAGATATATCCGGATCCATCAATTAAATAGAAATGATCTGTGTTTTTTATTTTCGCCATAAAAAGTATGAGTTAGTTTATACTAATTATACCATATATCCACGGATCATAGACTTTATTAAGTTGTATTTGTAAGATTATTCAAAAACTTGTATTATGATGCTATGGAATTAGCAAAAAAAATAGAATCAGTAAATATTTTAAAGAAAATTTTATTAGTTATGTTTGGGACATTACTCTTAACAATTTCAGCAAAAATAAAAGTTCCTTTTTATCCAGTGCCTATGACTATGCAAACATTTGTTGTTGTTTTGATTGGAATAACATTAGGTTGGAAATTAGGTCTAGCTACAATTTTTGCTTATTTATTTGAGGGAGCAATAGGGCTTCCAGTTTTTGCTGGCACTCCTGAAAAAGGTTTAGGAATAAGTTATATAATTGGACCAACTGGAGGATATTTGGTTGGTTTTATTTTCTCTGTATTTATTGCAGGATTTATAAATTTAAACAAAAACATATTTGTAAAATTTTTAATAATTTCTTTTGCTATATTTGTAATTTATTTAACTGGAGTCCCATGGTTAGCTTATTTAAAAGGATGGGAAGTTGCATATATTTGGGGGATTAAAAATTTTATGTTGGCTGAAATATTTAAAATATCAATACTCGTATTGTCAGCTGAAAAATTATTAAAATTTAGAAAATTTATTTAGGTGATCTTTTAGATAGAATTCTTTGTAAGGTTCTTCTGTGCATTTTTAGTCTTCTTGCCGTTTCAGATACATTTCTATTACAAAGTTCAAAAACTCTGTGTATATGCTCCCACTTAACTCTATCGGCTGACATTGGATTCTCTGGCGGAGAAGCTTTTTTATTTGGATCTGCTAATAGTGCTTTTTCAACATCTTCTGCATCAGCTGGTTTTGCTAAATAATCAATCGCACCATCTTTTACGGCGGCTACAGCTGTTGGAATATTTCCATAACCTGTAAGCATTATAACTCTGCTACTTGGGCCTAGCTTTTTAATTTCTTTTACAACTTCAAGTCCATTGCCATCCCCAAGCCTAAGATCTACAACCGCGAATCCTGGACACGATTGTTTTACTGCCTCAATTCCTTTTTTTACACTCTCAGCTTGTGAGACTTGAAATCCTTTTTTTTCCATTGCTCTAGCTAGTCTTTCCCTAAAAGGACTATCATCGTCAACTAATAGCAAGTTTTTATTGCTAAAATCAGTAATTTTTTTCATTTCTAGGTCCATATCTGATTACACTATATGGGGTGGATAAAATTAATTTCAAGTAAAGATTTAACTTTACAATGCTCAATATATCTCATAAATGGTCGATTATTGATAATTCGCATAGCAGATATGCGGATTTTTTTTGTTAAATTTTTTTTGGGGAGCAAGATATGAAAAAATTTAAATCGGTTGACGAGTTAATTAGTCAACTACAACCTGATAGACCAGTTTATTGTATAAGAAAAAAATCTATACAAATTGCATCAAAATTCTTTCAAGACAAATTCCATGGAAAAATACTTTATGCAGTAAAAACAAACCCAAATAAAGAAGTATTAAAAACTATTATTCAAAGTGGAATAAAACAATTTGATGTTGCATCTGTAGAGGAGATTAAAACTATTAAAAAATTAGACCCAAAATTAAGTTGTAGTTACATGCATACAGTAAAAAGTAGAGAAAATATTAAAGAAGCATATTTTAAGTATGGAGTTAAAGATTTTTCGTTAGATACAAAAGAGGAATTAATTAAAATTTTAGAAAGTACAAACAATGCAAAAGATTTAAATTTATTTGTAAGAGTAGCGGTGTCAAACGAACATGCAGAAATAGATTTATCAAAAAAATTTGGAGCGCTTACATCTGAGGCAATGGGGTTACTAAGATTAGCTAAAGCTAATTCAAAAAAAGTTGGTTTAAGTTTTCATGTTGGTTCACAATGTATGCATCCTATTTCATATTCAAAAGGTATAGATGAAATTGGAAATATTATCAAAAGAACTAAAATTATTCCTGACTATATTAATATTGGTGGGGGTTTCCCAACAATTTATCCAGATTTAGTACCTCAATCTTTAGAAAGTTATTTTGATCAAATAAAAAATAGTTTAGAGAAACTAAAACTAGAAAAATTACCTGAGATTATATGTGAACCTGGAAGAGCTATTGTTGCAGAAAGTGGATCAACAATTGTAAGAGTCAATTTAAGAAAAAAACAAAAACTTTATATTAATGATGGAACCTACGGAAGTCTTTTTGATGCTGGTGTACCAAACATAGTTTATCCAACAAAACTAATTACGAATGGAAGAATTATTTCAAAAAAATTAACTTCCTTTGATTTTTACGGGCCTACATGTGATAGCATGGATTACATGAAAGGTCCTTTTTTGTTACCAAATAATGTTAAAGAAAATGATTATATTGAATTAGGTCAGCTGGGTGCTTACGGTTTAACTTTTAGGACTCAATTTAACGGTTTCTACTCAGATGAAATTTATGAAGTTGAAGACAACCCAATAATGTCACTATATAATCAAGGGACTAAAAATCAGTTTCTTGTTGCATAAATGTCTGACAAAAAAAATCCAGGTCACAACAGCAAGCAAGAATTTCTCAAAAAACCAGTAGAGCACATAGATATAACGTCTTTTGACTCTAGAAAAATTGTTTCATCAATGGAGAAAATGTCTTTTGTATCAAGAGAAACTGCAAATGCCGCAAAAATATACAATGAGATGTTAAAAGATAAAGATTGCACAATTTTTCTAACTTTAGCAGGATCAACTTCTGCAGCTGGATGTATGCATGTTTATAGGGATTTGGTTAAGTATAATATGGTAGACGCAATAGTTGCTACTGGAGCATCTATAATTGATATGGATTTTTTTGAGGCTCTAGGTTTCAAGCACTATCAAGGATCGCAATATCAAAATGACACTGAACTTAGAGATAATTATATAGATAGAATATATGACACCTACATTGATGAAGATGAACTTCAGATGTGTGACAAAATCATAGGAGAGATAGCTGACAATTTAGAGCCTAAGAGTTATACATCCAGAGAATTTATCTACGAAATGGGAAAGTATTTAAAGAAAAATGCGAAAAAAAAAGATTCCCTTATAGAAGTTGCGTACGATAACGATGTACCAATATTTTGCCCCGCATTTACAGATTCTAGTGCTGGGTTTGGCTTAGTAATGCATCAAGAAAGGAATCCTAAAAAGCATATTACAATAGATTCAATAAGAGAATTTAGAGAACTAACTGAAATTAAAATTAGATCAAAAGGTTCAGGTTTATTTATGATTGGCGGAGGTGTGCCAAAAAATTTTATTCAAGATACAGTTATATGTGCTGAGCTATTAGGGAAAAATGTAGATATGCACAAATATGCTGTACAAATTACAGTGGCCGATTCTAGGGATGGAGCTTGCAGTAGTTCTACTCTAAAAGAGGCGAGCTCTTGGGGAAAAGTTGATGTTACAAAAGAACAAATGGTTTTTGCAGAAGCAACAAGCGTTCTTCCCCTTATTGCTAGCGATGCTTACCATAACGGCGAATGGAAAAACAGAGAAAGAAAGAATTTTTCTAAAATTTTTAGGTAATAAATTGAATTATTTAACTAACAAACAAGGTTTTTTAGGAATTGATAATAAGTTCAATTTTAAAGAAAAAGCCATTGTTGTTCCCTTTGGGTTAGAAAAAACAGTTAGTTATGGTGGAGGTACAAAAAATGGACCTAAAGAAATAATTAAAGCTTCTCATCAAGTTGAATTATATGATGAAGAACTTAAATGTGAACCATTTAAAAAAATTGGTATAAAAACATTAAAGCCATTTAAAATTAATAAAAATATAAAAAAAGCAATCAGTCAAATCGCTGAGATTAATAAAAAAATTATAGATAAAAAACTTTTTCCCATTATTCTAGGTGGTGAGCATTCTATTACACCTGGTTGTATTAAACCTTTTGTTAGAAAATATAAAAAACTTACACTTTTACATTTTGATGCCCATGCAGATTTACGAGAAAGTTATGCTGGTGAAAAATTTTCACATGCTTCAGCAATAAAAAGATGTATAGATCATAAAAATATATCTGTAGTCTCTTTTGGAATAAGAAATATATCTGCGGAAGAAATTCCAGTTTTAAAAAAAAACAAAAAAAGAATTATTATTTATTGGGCTAAAGATAAAAAAAAATGGGATTTAAAAAAATTTAAAAAACAAATTAAAGACAAAGATGTTTACATCACCTTTGACGTAGATGGACTTGATTCTAGTATTATGCCAGCAACTGGCACTCCAGAACCAGGTGGAATATTTTGGGACGAAGCTTTAGAGATTTTAAGAATTGCATGTAAGAATTCAAGAATAGTTGGTGCAGATGTTAACGAATTAGCACCGATAAAAGGTTTTAATAGCTATAACTTTTTAGTTGCAAAACTAGTTTATAAAATTTTATCTTACAAATTTTTACTTAAATAAGTTAAATTGGCTTAAAAGTTTTTAATAATAATCTAAATGGTACCAGCATTAATAAAGCTACAAAAAGTTTAACTGCTAAATCACCTAGTGCTAAAGTGAACCAAGATATTCCTGTTGCATAAAATGCAATTGAGAAAAATAAAAAAGTATCAATTACTGAACCATTTATTGAAGATGCTAATGGTGGTATAAACCAATATTTATTTCTAAGTTTATCAAATATAAAAACATCAATTCTTTGTGAAACTATAAATGCAATTCCCGAACCTATGGCAATTCTTATAGAAATAAGATCTGAGAAATTTGTTGAAAAAAAAAGTGTGAATGAAATTCCAATAAAAAAACCAAAGTAAACAACTTTTTTAGCAACTTCTTTACCAAAAGATCTATTGGCAAGATCTGTTATTAAAAAAGCTATAGGATAAGTAAATGCACCATATGTTAGTAGTTCAGATAATCCTTTGTAGTGAATCGGAAATTGAACTAAATAATTAGAGGCCAACACAACAAACCCCATTGTTATAGATAAAACTAAAATTGTTTTATTCATCGATACAAAATATATAAAAATTAGGCGCTTTTAGCTAAAAGAATTTTTTTTATTTTTTTTAATCTTGGAGATAAATTTTTTTGTTTTGCCGAAATCAAAAATTGGTCAAAGCTTCCTTTTTTATCTACCGTTCTCATACCTGCGTTAGAAACAGTTAACTTAAGTGATTTATTTAACGATACACTTTTAAATCTTACTTTTTTAAGATTTGGTAAAAACCTTCTTTTTGTCTTATTGTTGGCATGACTAACATTATGACCCTTAAGGGGTATTTTTCCAGTGAGTTCACATTTTTTTGACATAATAATTTTGAGAGGTATATTTCAGCTAAAGTTTTCAGTCAAGTTTATATTTAGTTAGATCCCACTATTTCCTCGATATTTTTAACCCCATCTGAACTTAAAATACCATTTAGTTCTTCAGAAATTTTATTTACTATATTTGGTCCTTGGTAAACCATGCCGGTATATAATTGAATATAGCTTGCGCCCGAGATAAACTTTTCATATGCGCTTTTACCTGAGTCAACTCCTCCAACCCCTATAATTTTAATTTTATTTTTAAAAATTTTATAAAATTCTTTTATAACTAAATTTGATTTTTGTTCTATTGGCTTGCCAGATAATCCACCCTTTTCAAATTTATTTATATTTTTTAAATTATCTCTAGTCCCATCTGATGTATTTGAAATTATTACAATCTCTATATTATTATTCAAAAGTGTATTTCCAATAATATCTAAATCTTTCAATTTTAAATCTGGTGCAATTTTAACAGCAATTTTTATATTAGAGCTTTGTTTAATTTTTTCCTCGTTAAGTGCATTCAACAATTCTTCTAATTCTTTTGGATTATGAAAACTTCTTAAATTTTCAGTGTTCGGGGACGAAATGTTAATTGTAATATAATCACCTGAATTACTTAAATTTTTAAAACATTTTAAATAATCACCAATTCTATTTTTAGAGTCCTTATTTGGACCGATATTTATTCCCAACAAACCACTCGGAGGATCATTATTAATATTATTTGCGGCTTTTATAGACCCCACATTGTTAAAACCAAGTCTATTAATTAATGCCTCATCTTCTTCGAGTCTAAAGACTCTTGGTTTTGGATTACCAAATTGAGGTTCTGGAGTAATAGTTCCAACTTCAACAAAAGCAAATCCCAGCTTAAATAATGAATTATATACTTCAGCATTTTTATCAAAACCAGCCGCCATACCTATAGGATTTGATATTTCTTTGTCTAAAAATTTTACTCTTAAAGTATCATAATCTTTAACCTTTATTGGTACTAACTTAGTTTTTAAAGCTTTAATGGCTAAATCATGTGCAGACTCTGGGTCAAATTTAAAAATTAAAGATTTTATTTTTTCAAACATTGTTTATTTTTTCTGAAATAAGTTTTTTTGTTTCTTGGATACCAAAGAAACTTATAAAAAAACCTAGCCTAGGCCCATTTTCATCTCCAAAGACTACTTCATAAATTAATTTAAACCAATCTCTTAAATTATCTTTATATCCATTCTCTTTTCCAACAGAATAAATTTTCGTTTGTATTTCTTCAGGCAACATTTTTTCATTACACTCTGCTAAGGCATTTATTAGCGCTTCTAATGCTTGCTTTTCATTTAAGCTTGGTTTTTTATATTTTTTATTTTCTTTAATTACTTCATTAAAAAACTTAATAGAATATTCAACTAATTTATCAAAAATAGGAAAGTTATTTTCCTCAATGTTAGGTTTGTATTTTTTTACAAATTTCCAAAGCAAATCTTTAGAATTTGCATTACTTGTTTCGACTAAATTTAATAACATTGAAAAAGTCATTATCATTTCCTCTTTTGGTACTTTGCCGTTATGTACATGCCATACAGGATTTAAAATTAATTGTTTATCGTCTTGATTTTTTGATTTATCTATTAATTCTAAATACTCATCTACAGCTTTTGGCACAATTTCTTTATAAAGTTTTTTTGCTCTTTTTGGATTTTGATACATAAATAAAGACAAGCTTTCGGGTGAGGCAAAATTTAACCACTGATCAATTGTAATACCATTGCCTTTTGATTTTGAAATCTTTTCTCCTTTCTCATCTAAGAATAATTCATATGCAAACCCTGAAGGATTTTTTTTGCCTAATAAATTAATAATTTTAGTTGAAAGAATTGCACTTTCGATTAAATCTTTTCCATACATTTCAAAGTCTACATCAAGCGCAAACCATCTCATTGCCCAATCGACTTTCCATTGCAGTTTGCAATCTCCGTTTAAAATACTTTTTTCTAATTTTTTTCCGCTGTTGTCAAAGACAATTTTTGAATCGTTTTCATTAATTTCTAAAACCGGTATCTCTAAAACTTTACCGGTTTCAGGACATATTGGTAAAAATGGTGAGTAAGTTTTTTGCCTTTCTTTACCAAGAGTAGGAATAATAATATTCATTATGCCCTGATAGTTTTGAAGAACTAATTTCAGAGTATCGTTAAATTTTCCTGAAGTATAAAGATCAGTTGAACTTTTAAATGTATATTTAAATCCAAATTCTTTAAGAAAATTTTTTAACATTTCATTGTTATGCTCTCCAAAACTATCGAACTTATTAAATGGATCGGGAACTTTTGTAAGAGGTTTGTTCAAATTTTTTTCTAATAAATCTTTATTTGGTACGTTGTCAGGAATTTTTCTTAGACCATCCATATCATCAGAAAATGTAATAATTTCTTTGGGTACATCAGTTAACTCATTTAGTGCATTAACTACCATTGATGTTCTGGCAACTTCCCCGAAAGTACCTATATGTGGCAAACCACTAGGTCCATAACCTGTTTGTAAAATAATTTTATTTTTTTTTTCTATATACTTCTTTCTCTCTTTAAGAATTTTTTTTGCTTCTACAAACGGCCATGCGTTTGTTTTTTCAATAATTGTTTTATCTATAGATTGCTTCATGTTTTTGTAGATATTTTAACAGTTTTATTGATTGTTAAAATGTTGAAATTTATTTACCATAAAATAATGTCCATTCAAAATGTACAATTATAAAACTGTTTTTTATACACTTGGAACGCTACAGATTATTTTAGGGGTATTTATGCTAATACCAGTGATAATCCAGTTAATTTACAATGAGCTAGATTCGGCCTTTGTTTCGGCATCAATAATTACCGTAATTTTTGGTGTACTCTTTTTTTTATCTAATTTAGATCACGATAAAAATATAGATCTTCCTCAAGCGTTTATTTTAACTTCGCTTTCATGGCTATCAGTAGCAATTTTTGGTTCTCTGCCATTTATTTTTTCAGAATTAAATTTAAGTTTTACAGATGCATTTTTTGAAAGTATGTCTGGAATAACTACAACAGGATCAACAATTATTACTGATCTAGATAATGCGCCTAAAGGAATTTTGTTATGGCGAGCTATACTTCAATGGCTTGGAGGTATAGGTATAATTCTTATGGCTATTACTTTAATGCCTATTATGAACATTGGAGGAATGCAATTGTTTAAAATATCTTCTAATGATAATGCGGAAAAAATTTTACCAAAATCTAAAGAAGTATCATTTAGATTAATAGTTATTTATTCCTTATTAACTTTTACCTGTGCTATATTTTATAAGTTATTTGGAATGAGTTATTTTGATAGCCTTACTCATTCCATGACTACAATAGCTACTGGGGGATTTTCAAATTACAATGAATCAATTGGGCATTTTAATAATGCCTTAATTGAAATAAATGCTGTTGTGTTTATTATTTTAGGAAGTATTCCTTTTATTACATATATAAAATATTTAAATGGAGATAAAAAAATATTTTATCAAGACACACAAATTAGTTTTTTTATAAAAACAATAATTATTTCTGTATTAATAATTTTTATTTTTTTGCAATTTAAAAATTATGACTCTGAGGATTTTTTATTAAGACAAGTTATATTTAATGTTGTCTCAATTCTTACTGGTACAGGTTATGTTACTACAAATTATAGCGATTGGGGTGGTTTTCCATTAATATTTTTTTTAGTACTTATGTTCATTGGTGGTTGTGCAGGCTCAACGGCATGTGGATTAAAAATATTTAGAATTCACATATTATATAAATTTTTTGTTATGCAATTAAAAAAATATATATATCCTAGAGGTGTTTTCGTTTTAAAATATGGGGGTAATACTCTTAACGAAAAGTTCATTTCTTCAATAATATCTTTTGTATTTTTATACATTATAATTTTTTTTATTATTACTACTCTATTATCAATTAGTGGTTTAGATTTTGTGACTGCTGTTTCAGGTGCGGCAACATCTATTTCAAATGTGGGTCCTGGTTTGGGGGGAATGATTGGTCCAAATGGAAATTTTTCATTATTGCCTGATTTTTCTAAATGGATTTTAACTGTAGGAATGATTTTAGGTAGACTTGAACTATTTGCTATAATAGTATTATTCATTCCATCATTTTGGAGAAGATAAATATGATAGAAAAGAAACAGAGCTGGTCACAATCAATATTAGTTTACAAAGATATTAGAATGTTAAGAATATTGCTTTTAGGAGCAATAAGTGGATTTCCTTGGGTATTAATTGCTAGCAGTTTAAGTCTTTGGTTAAAAGAAGAGGGTTTAAGTAGATCAACTATTGGTTGGGCAGGTTTAATATTTGGTGTTTATGCTTTCAATTATTTATGGGCACCAATAATAGATAGAATTCAAATTCCATTTTTAACAAAAAAATTAGGTCATAGAAGAGGTTGGATAGTTTTAATGCAAATTATAATTTTAATTAGTTTGTTAATTTGGAGTATGCTTAATCCAACTCAGAATTTAGCATTATTAATTGGTGTCGGACTAATCATTGCAATTGCGTCAGCAACACAAGATATAACAGTTGATGCTTTAAGAATTGAACAAATTAATTCTAACGAAGGAAAGTCAATGGCTGCTGGAGCGGCAATGGCGGTTGTGGGATGGTGGACTGGATATAAATTAGGTGGAGTTATTGCATTATTTACAGCAGAATTTTTTGAAAATATGGGAGTAGAAGATTATTGGCAAACTACTTTTTTAATTCTGGGTGTTGTTGTGATTTTAATGAATATTGCTTTAATGTTTGTACACGAACCACTTCAGAGCGACAGAAAAGCTAAACAGCAAGAAACAGATAAAATGATTCAGAAAAAGTTGGGTTCAAGTAATCCAATTACAGCCTTTATCGCCTACATTACAGGTACTATTGGTGGACCAATAATTAGTTTTTTTAAAAAAAATGGATTTTCAATAGCGGTTGGGATTTTAGGTTTTGTATTCTTATTTAAAATTGGAGAGGCATTTCTTGGTAGAATGTCTATTGTCTTTTATAAAGAAGTAGGATTTTCAAAAGGTGAAATTGCAATTTATTCAAAAACACTAGGCTGGATCACAACAGTGGTATTTACTCTATTAGGGGGAATATTTGCTATGAGAGCTGGTACAATAAAAACAATGTTTGTGGCAGGTGGTTTTATGGCTGCAACCAATCTTTTATTTGCCGCTCTTGCATGGACAGGTAAATCTGAGTGGTTATTTGCATTAGCTGTGATAGCTGATGATATTTCAGCGGCATTCGCAACAGTTGCCTTTGTAGCATTTATATCTTTATTGGTGGACAGAACCTATACTGCAACACAATATGCGCTTCTTGCATCTATAGGTACTGCAGGTAGAACTACTCTCGCGTCCTCATCAGGTGCATTGGTAGATTGGTTGAATGGAGATTGGGGTACATTTTTTATAATAACAACTGTGATGGTTATTCCTTCATTAATTTGTTTATGGTTTATAAGAAACAAAATAAAAATTGGTGCCAAATAAATATTTCAGCAAATCATTAACCATTAACGTATTAGAAAAACCAAATAAAAATTCTAATATTAGTTCGCAAATAATATATGGTGAAAGTTTCAAAATCTTATCAAAAAATAAAAATTTTTATAAGGTAAAGAATTTATATGATAACTATATTGGATTCATAAGTAAAAAGGTTAAACTAAAGAAAAAATTTAAACCTACACACAAAATTAAAACTCTTAAATCTAAAATTTACTTTGGCTCAGAAAATAGTAAAAAAATACTAACTAGCAAATGTTTGCCATTTGGCAGTGAAGTAGAGTTACTTAAAAAAAATAAAAACCTTATTATGTTTGAGAAAAATAATTGGATAAAATTTAATGATATTTGTTCAGTTTCTACCCAAAGCAATAATTTTAAAAAAATTTTCAGGATGTTTTTGAATTGTCCATATAAGTGGGGTGGAAAAACTTTTGAAGGTATTGATTGTTCTGCGCTTGTTCAAATTTATTATAAATATAACAATAAATTTTTTCCTAGAGATACAATAGACCAAATTAAACACAAAAAGGGCTTAAGATCAAAAAAAAAATTTAATAAAGGAGATATTATTTTTTGGAGAGGACATGTGGCTGTTTGCATTGACTCAAATAAATTAATTCATGCTTATGGACCAAAGAAAAAAGTTATAATAATGTCAATTCAAAAAACAATAAAAAGAATTGAAAAAACTGCTAAATTAAGGATAAGAAAAATATTTAAAATCTAATTTTCTCTACCGAAGTCTGGTTTACTAATATCTTGTTTTAGTGACAAAATTTGTTGTCTTACTCTTTTAGATTTTTTAAGCTTATCTAGCAGTAAAGAATTTCTTTTTTTATTAATATCAGTTTTAAAATTTTTTAAATTTTTGATAAATAAATCAATTATTTTAGACATATTTTTACTATTATTAAAAAATACATCTCTCCACATAATTTCATTTGATGCTGCGATCCTTGAAAAATCTCTTAATCCGCCTGCACTATATTTAATTATATTTTTTTTGTTTGTCTTTTGGAAATCTTGAGAAGTTTTAATTAGATTATATGCAATTAAGTGAGGTAGATGACTAGTAACTGCAAAAATTTTATCATGTTCTTCCTCATTCATGAACAAAACTTTAGATCCTAATTTTTTCCAAAATCTAGCCAACTTTTTTTCCATTAATTTTTTTTTCTTATTTTTTATCAAAATACACCATTTATTTTTAAATAAATTTTTACTCCCGTATTTTGGACCACTTGCTTCTGAACCTGAAATAGGATGACTCATTATCCAATTTAATTTTTTAGATAATTTTTCTTTAATTAATTTTGCAACGTTTGCTCTTGTTGATCCAACATCAGTGATTAAGGTTTTGTCGCTCAAATTTTTATTAAGATTTAGAATTATTTTTTCATATTCGCTCATTGGTGTAGAGACTATAATTAGATCCATTTTATTTATTTCTTTATTGAGTTTTTTAATTAATATTGTTTTTTTATTAATTTTTTTTATTTGTTTTTTGTATTTGGAATTTTTTTCAAATACGAAAATTGATTTGCATAATTTTTGGCTAGTCGCCCCTCTAAGAATAGAAGATCCGATCATACCACATCCAATAATCAGAATATTTTTAAACATTTTCAAAAATTTTTTTTACAACTTTAAGTAGATACTTGTTTTCTTTAGAATTTCCAATACTTAATCTTAAACAATTTTTAATTTTATACTCCTCCATACTTCTAACAATAATTCTGTTATCTATAAGTCTTTTCATAAAAGCTTTGGATGAAATTTTACTTTTTTTAAAATTTAACAAGAAGAAATTACAAGCAACTTCATTTGAAGATACTTTATAATTTTCAAAAACATTTTTAATTTTATTACCCCAAAAAATATTGTGTTTTATAGATTTTTTTATGAACTTTTTGTCTGAAATAGCTTTTGTTGCACAAAGTTCAGCAAAATAGTTTACATTAAATGGAGGCTTAATTTTATAAAGTGCATTAATAATTTTTTTATCACCATAACCCCAACCAATTCTCAATGAGGCTAGTCCGTGGATCTTAGAAAATGTTCTTAAAACAAAAACATTTTTTGAACTCTTAAATAAATCTAATCCAGAAATATAATCTTTATTCAAATTATATTCATAATATGCATCATCGATAACTAAAAGAATTTTTTTATTTAGTTTCTTCCTCAAAGTTATTAACTCAGACCTTGATAAATAAGTCCCCGTAGGATTATTTGGATTTGCAATGAATACTATCTTTGTTTTATTTGTTACTTTTTTAAGAATATTTGAAATTGATATTTTAAAGTTATTTTCTTTTGAAAATCTTACTTTTGCACCAACAATTTTTGAATAAATTCTGTACATTAAAAAACTATACTCAGACAAAATTACTTCATCATTTTTATTTAAATATAATTGGCAAATCATTTGTATAATTTCGTCTGACCCAGAACCACAAATTATTTTATCGAAATCACATTTGTTTTGTTTTGAAATTGCTTTTCTAAGGAGTTTGGACTTACTATCCGGATATCTATTTGTAATTAAATTTTTATTTTTGAAAATTTTTCTTACATTTGGACTAATTCCCAATGAGGACTCGTTAGCTGATAATTTAATATAATTTGTATTTTTATTAATTACTGATTTTCCAGGTTTGTAGGCCTCTATTTTTATATTTTTAAATTTTGGAACACTCATTTTAAAAGCTTATATAAAAAAAATAAACATTTAACAGGAATATATTTTAACGTTTGACATATAAATTTGTATTTAGTAGTAATTTCAGGCGCTGATTTATCTGAATTGCGAGCGCAATAAAAAAACCGCTAAATAAGTTTTTTTTCTCACAATTCATAGATCAAAAAAAAACATGAGTAAATTTGATAATATAAAAAATATAATTGTGAAAGATCAACTTAAGCTTGATTGTGGTCAGACAATATCTGATTTTCCGATAGCTTATGAAACCTATGGTAAATTAAATTCTAAAAAGGATAACGCCATTTTAGTATTTCACGCCTTAACTGGAGATCAGTTTGCAACAGATATAAATCCTATAACTAAAAAGGACGGGTGGTGGAAATATGCTCTTGGTAAAGGTAAGGCAATTGATACAAATAAATATTTTGTAATTTGTGCAAATGTTTTGGGTGGTTGTATGGGATCATTTGGTCCAAGCAGCCTGAATAAGAAAACAGGAAAACCTTATGGAAATGATTTTCCGGTTATTACAATTAACGATATGGTTAATGCTCAATATTTTTTATTAAAACATTTTAAAATAGAAAAATTATTTTGTGTAACAGGTGGATCAATGGGTGGAATGCAAGTTTTACAATTTGTAGCTAATTATCCTAATGCATCTCATACAGCTGTACCAATCGCTTGTACATCCAACCATTCTGCACAAAATATTGGATTTAATGAGCTTGGAAGACAGGCAATAATGGCAGATTCAAATTGGCAAAATGGAAAATACGAAGAGACAAATAATTCTCCAAATAAAGGTTTATCTGTAGCAAGAATGGCTGCTCATATTACTTATTTATCAAAAGATGCCCTGCAAGAAAAATTTGGAAGAAAACTTCAAGAGAGAGATGATTTAAAATTTAGTTTTGATGCTGATTTTCAAATTGAAAGCTATTTAAGACATCAAGGTTCAGTTTTTGTAGATAGATTTGATGCAAATAGTTATCTTTATATAACTAGAGCAATGGATTATTTTGATCTTAATAAAAAATTTGGTGGAAATTTATCTAAAGCTTTTGAAAAAAGTAAAACCAAATTCTTTATAATGTCTTTTACTTCAGATTGGCTGTATCCAACTCCTGAAAACAAAGAAATAGTTATTGCATTAAATTCTATTGGAGCGGATGTGGGATTTGTAGAAATAGAATCAGACAAAGGTCACGACTCTTTTTTACTAAATGTTCCAGACTTTCTTAAAACATTGGGAAATTTTTTAAATACTTCATATGAAAGATTACATGAAAAAAGAATTTAGAATCATCTCTAACCTAATAGAAAAAAACTCAAGAATCCTTGATGTTGGATGTGGAGATGGAGAACTTATGAGCTTTATATTAAATAATATAAGTCAAGATATTAGAGGTATTGAAATTTCAAAAACTAATGTTCAGAAATGTATATCGAAAGGATTAACGGTTATTGAAGGTGATGCAGAAAGCGATTTATTTCAGTTTCCAGATTCTTCTTTTGATTTTGTGATTCTTAGTCAAACTTTGCAAGCATTTTTGAACCCAGAAAAAGTTTTAGATGAGTTATTAAGAGTAGGAAAGAAAGCTATAGTTACTATACCTAACTTTGGTCATTGGAAAGTTAGAATTGATTTACTTTTAAAAGGAACAATGCCTGTAACTAAAAGTTTACCTCATGAATGGTATAATACTCCAAACCTACATATGTGTACAATCAAGGATTTTTTTAATTTTTGTGATAGTAAAAAAATAAAATTCATTAAATCTTTAGCTTTAAATCAAGAAAAGGTGTTAGATATTTCAAAAAGTAATTTAGGTACAAGAAATTTTTTTTCTGATTTAGGAATTTTTCTAATTGAAAATTAAATGAAAATTAAAATAATTAAGTGTTTAACTGATAATTATTCCTATATAATTTTTAATGAAAAAACATTATCTGCAGCAGTAATTGACCCAAGTGAAGCTGACCCGATAATCAATCAAATTGAACAAAATAAACTAGTATTAAAATATATTTTTAATACCCATCATCATTATGATCACGTAGGTGGTAATCAAAAATTGAAAGAAAAATACAGTTGTAAAGTAGTAGGTTTTGAAAAAGATAAACATAGAATTCCTGACATAGATATTGGTTTAAAAGATAACGAAAAATGGAAAAATGAATTGTTTGAATGTGAAATAAAACATATCCCAGGTCATACATCTGGTCATATATGTATTTATATTAAAAAATTAAATGCTCTATTTACAGGAGATACTTTGTTCTCGTTAGGATGTGGACGAATATTTGAAGGAACTTATGAAGAAATGTATCAATCGTTAAATAAATTAAAAAAGTTTCCACATGATACTAAAATTTATTGTGGTCACGAATACACAAAAAAAAATTCTGATTTTTGTCTAAGTATTGATAAAAACAACTCCAACCTTGTTAGAAAAATTGAAAAAATAAATAAAAATATTAATAATGGAATGCCTACTATCCCTTCAATATTAGCCGATGAACTTTCATGTAATATTTTTTTAAGGTCAAATAATTTAGAGATTCAAAAACATTTAGGTATAAATTCAAGTGATCCAATCGAAACCTTTGCAAAATTAAGAGATTTAAAGGATAATTTTTAAGTTATATAACTTGACTATATAGGTTCTAGATCTATATTGCTGAAAAAATTTAATTATGACTTTTGCAGTAATTCAAACAGGTGGTAAACAATATAAAGTTAAGGCTAGTGATATCCTTAAAATTGAAAGATTAAAAGATGCAAAAGATAAAATAGAATTCAACGATGTTTTAGCTTATGGCGATGACAATAATCTCGAAGTTGGTGCTCCATTCATTAAGGGTGCAAAAGTAGAAGCTCAACTTGTTAAAAATGGGAAGAATAGAACGGTTCTTGTTTTTAAAAAAAGAAGAAGACAAAACTCAAGAAGAAAAAATGGACACAGACAACAATATTCATTAATTAAAATTAATAAAATATTTAACAAAGATGGAGGCGTTTTTGCCGAAGCATCTAAAGAAAAAAAGGTAGAAGCAAAATAAATTATGGCAACAAAAAAAGCAGGTGGATCGTCGCGTAATGGAAGAGATAGTGCTGGTAGACGGCTTGGCGTAAAAAGATTCGGTGGCCAGTTCGTGAACCCTGGAAATATTATTGTAAGACAAAGAGGAACTAAAATTTTTCCTGGAGAGCACGTTGGGATGGGAAAAGACCATTCAATTTTCTCATTAATAAAAGGGAAAGTAGAGTTTAAAAAATCTAAATCAGACAGAACTTTCGTTTCTGTAAAACCCAATTAATTTACTTACAACTAAATTCTAGTAAAAAGGTTGTTTTATGAAATTCCTAGATCAGGTAAAGATATTTATTAAAGCAGGAGACGGTGGTTCTGGCTCTCCTAGTTTTAGGCGAGAAAAGTTTATAGAATTTGGAGGACCTGATGGAGGTGATGGTGGTAAAGGTGGTTCTGTCATACTTAAATCAGAAAGAAATTTAAACACACTTATTGATTATAGATACCAACAACACTTTAAGGCTAAAAGAGGTGAGGATGGTAAAGGTCAAAATCGAACTGGACGTGGTGGTGAAGACCTAATTTTAAAAGTTCCTATAGGAACGCAAGTTTTCGAAGAAGATAATAAAACACTAGTATTTGATTTTAAAAAAGAACATGAGGAATATGTTGCTGCAATAGGTGGGAAAGGTGGTTTAGGAAACACAAGATTTAAATCTTCAACGAATAGAGCTCCAAGAAAATTTACGAAAGGTACAATTGGTGAAGAATTCTGGATGTGGTTACAACTAAAAACAATTGCAGATATAGGAATTGTAGGTTTGCCAAATGCAGGAAAGTCAACTCTTCTCTCTGTTATAACAAGTGCGCGTCCAAAAATTGCAAACTATAAATTTACCACCCTTAACCCAAATTTAGGAGTGGCCGTTTATGATGATAAAGAAATAACATTAGCAGATATTCCCGGATTAATTGAGGGCGCGCATGAAGGTGTTGGCTTAGGGATCAAATTTCTTAAACACATCGAAAGATGTAAAATTTTGTTACATATGATCGATGCCACAGAAGATGACTTAGTAACATCTTATAAGCAAATTAGAAATGAGTTAAAAAAATACAGTAATAATTTGGTCAAAAAAAAAGAGATTATTGTTTTTAATAAAGTAGATTTAATTAATAAAGATGAATTAAAAGAAAAAATTAAATTTTTTGAGGAAAAAATTAAGAAAAAGGTTAGTATTTTATCTAATACAGATAAAAAACTAATTTCAAAAATCAAGTCAAGCTTATTAGGATATGTATTTAAATAATTCTAAACAAATAGTTATTAAAATAGGCTCATCTCTATTAATTGATGATAAGAAAAATATAAGAAAAAGGTGGTTATTAGATTTTGCGAAAGATATTAGAGAATTAGTTAAAAATAAAAAAAGAATAATTATAGTTAGCTCAGGTGCCATTGCCTTGGGTTGTAAAAAACTCAATATAAGCAAAATAAATTTAAAACTTGATAAAAGTCAAGCCGTTGCATCTATTGGTCAAATTGAACTTATGAATCTTTTTAATGAAATATTTAAAAAGTCTAAATTAAACCTTTCCCAAATCCTTTTAACACTTGAAGATACAGAAATAAGAAGAAGAGCAATAAATGCAAAACGTACATTTGACAATTTATTTGATCTTGGATTTATTCCTTTAGTAAACGAAAATGATAGTATCGCTACTTCCGAAATAAAATATGGTGATAATGACAGGTTAGCTTCCCGTGTTGCTCAAATTTCTGGGTCAGACTGTTTAATATTATTATCAGATGTGGATGGTTTATTTGATAAGAATCCAAAATTAAATAAAAATGCAAAATTAATCAACAATGTTGAGGAAATAAATAAAAATATTGAGAAGTATATTTCAAAAAATATTAGTGAGCATGGAACTGGTGGAATGAAAACAAAGATTGAAGCCGCAAAAATCTGCCAAATATCTGGTTGTTATATGGCTATTGCAAATGGATTAATAAATAGACCTATAAAAAATATAATTGAAAATAATAATTGTACTTGGTTTTTGCCAAAAGTTTCGAAATTAGATGCTAGAAAAAAATGGATAATTAGTTCAATTTCACCAAAAGGAGAATTGATTATCGATGAGGGTGCTATTCAAGCTTTAAAAAAAGGAAAAAGTCTTCTTGCAGCAGGAATTAAAAGTATAAATGGAAAATTTAATAAAGGAGACCATGTTAAAATTTTAGATAAGAATATGAATGAACATGCAAGAGGACTTAGTTCATTTAACTCTGATGAAATTCTAAGGATAAAAGGTCATCATTCTAGCAAAATAAGTGAAATTTTAGGATATATATCTAAATCTGAAGTTATTCATAAAGATGATATGGTGGAAGTGTAATATGACATTAAATCTTCAAAAAATTACGAGAAACTCTAGAATAGCTTTTGATAGCAAAGTTAATACAACCAAAAAAAACAGAGTATTAAAAAAATTTTCAAGTTTATTAAAAAAAAATAAAAAAAAAATTATAAAAGAAAATCATAAAGATATAAAATTCGCTAAGAAAAGAAAATTAAAAGAAAATTTGATTAAAAGACTAGAGATAGATGAAAAAAAAATTAATAATATTATAAAATCAATAAATCAAATTATTAGAATAAAAGACCCTACTAATAAAATTCTCGAAAAATGGAAAAGGCCAAATGGATTAATTTTAAAAAAAGTTACAATTCCAATTGGAGTAATTGCGGTAGTTTATGAGAGTAGACCAAATGTAACTTCAGATATTGCTAGTCTTTGTTTTAAATCAGGAAATGCTGTTATTTTAAGAGGTGGATCAGAAGCGTTTAATACTAATAAAATTATTTCAAATTTATTTAGATTATCTTTAAAAAATTGTGGAGTTGACCAAAATTATGTCCAATTCATTAACTCAAAAAATAGAAAAATAGTAGATAAATTACTTTCTAAAATGAAAGGTTATATTGATTTAATAGTTCCAAGAGGAGGTAAATCATTAGTTAAAAAAGTAGATGAATTATCTACGGTCCCATACATAGGACATTTAGAAGGAATTTGTCATACTTTTATAGATAAAAAAGCACAATTGAAAATGGCAATAAAGGTTTTAGAAAATGCAAAAATGAGAAATACAAGTATATGTGGAGCAACGGAAACAGTTTTATTTCACGAAAGTATTGCTAAAAAATTTATTAATCCTGTTTTAAAAAATTTACAAAAAAAAGGATGTAATATTTTTGCAGATAAAACTATAAAAAAATTATTTGATGGCAAATCTAATTTAGCAAATAACAAAAGTTGGTCTACGGAATACTTATCGTCAAATATTTCTGCAAAAGTAGTCAAAAACTTAAACGAAGCTGTTAAACATATTAATCAATTTGGAACAATGCATACTGACGCTATCATTACAGATGATAAAAAAGCGGCAGATTATTTTTTAAAAAATATCAAAAGTTCAATAGGAATTCATAACTCATCGACTCAATTTGCAGATGGTGGAGAGTTTGGCTTTGGAGCTGAGGTTGGTATATCAACAAATAATTTGCCACCAAGGGGGCCTGTTGGCTTGGGACAGCTTGTAAGTTATAAATATGAAGTCTATGGTAAAGGTCAAATAAGAAAATAAATTGATTAAAAAAACAAACAAAATTGGGATTCTGGGTGGAACTTTTGATCCTTGTCATTTAGGTCATTTAAAAATATCAAAAGAAGCAAAAATAAAATTTAAACTATCAAAAATTATTTGGGCAATAACAAAGAAAAATCCATTTAAAAAAATAAGTAATACGAAACTTCAGCAAAGAATTAGAGAATCTAAAAAATATACAAAAAAATATAAATTTATTAATGTTAATTATTTTGAAAAATTAACTAAATCGAACAAAACATATGATCTTATAAATTATTTAAAAATGAAACTTATAAATACAGAATTATATTTAATATTAGGTGCTGATAATTTAATAACATTTCATAAATGGAAAAAGTGGAAAGATATTCCCAAAAAGTGCACTATACTTGTATTTGATAGATATCCTTACAAATCTAAAGCTCTGAAATCATTGGCTTTTAAACAAATAGGTAAAGAAAAACTTAAATTTATTAAGTTTAAAAAAGTAAATATTTCATCTTCTCAATTAAGAAAAATTTGATACTGTATTTATAATTAATGGACAAATCTTTAGATTTAAAAAATAAAATAATTAAAAAATTAGACTCCAACAAAGCTCTCGATATTGTTTCTATAGATTTAGAAGGTAAATCTTCAATTGCCGACTACATGATAATTGCTAGCGGAACATCGTCTAGACATATACAAGCTTTATCAGAGCAAGTTTATGAAGAATTAAAGAGTAATGGAATTATAAATTGTAAAATTGAAGGCAAAGATTCTACAGATTGGAAATTAGTTGATGGTATAGACTTGGTCGTGCATATTTTTAATCCAGAAAAAAGAAAATTTTATGAATTAGAAAAAATGTGGTCTGAATTGATCCCCAAAGAAAGAGTGATGATATGAAAAAAATATCATACACAATTTTTTTTTTAATATTTGTTTTATTTAATTTTAAAAGTTTATCAGCTAATGAAACTGATATTTACAAAAAAATTGACTTGTTCAGTGAAGTCCTAGAAAAAATAAATAATGAATATGTGGAAGACGTCAATCAGGGAGATGCTATGGATGCTGCAATTAATGGTGTGTTGCAATCATTGGACCCATATTCTTCATACATGTCTCCCGAAATGCTTCAAGAAATGCAAACAGAAACTAGAGGTGAATTTGGTGGATTAGGTATTGAGGTAGGCATGGAAGCGGGAGTGGTAAAAGTAATCTCTCCAATAGACGGTTCTCCTGCTGAGGCGGTTGGTGTTAAAGCCGGAGACTACATTGTTAAAATTGATGGTACACAGGTTCAAGGAAAAACTTTATCCGAAGCTGTTGATTTAATGAGAGGCCCAGTTGGTAGTGAAATTGAAATTACAGTAAGAAGAATTGGTACAAGAAAGGCTTTAACTTTTAATATTGTTCGCGATATTATTGAAATCAAATCAGTTAAATCAAAAGTATTAGAAGACAGTATAGGATATGTAAGATTAACATCTTTTAATGATAACAGCTCAGATCAACTTGAAGATATCGTCAAAGATTTCAAAAAAAATAAAAATATAGATAAATATATTTTAGATTTACGAAACAACCCTGGGGGATTATTAAATCAAGCAATTAGAATTACGGATTTTTTTTTAGATAATGGTGAAATAGTTTCTACAAAAAGTAAAAAAAAATCAGATAATCGAAAATGGTTTGCAAAAAAAGGTGATTTAATTGATGGAGACACTTTATTAGTTCTAATTAACTATGGATCTGCTTCTGCCTCTGAAATAGTCGCAGGTGCTTTAAAAGACCACAAAAGAGCAATCATACTTGGTGAAAGTTCTTATGGTAAAGGTTCAGTTCAATCGATAATTCCTCTCAAAAATAATGGTGCAATAAGATTAACAGTTTCAAAGTACTATCTCCCATCAGGAGATTCAATTTCAGAGGTTGGCGTTAGTCCAGATATCTTTGTGGCTGAAGGTTCGGATGAATTTAGAATTGATACTGATACTGATAATCAATTAGAGTTTGCATTAAAATTACTTAATGGATAAAAAATTTAGTAATTTGCCACTTAGAAAAGGTGTTGGAGTAGCATTATTAAATAAAAATAATCAAATATTTGTTGCTAAAAGAATTGATAACCCAAATGATTTTTGGCAAATGCCACAGGGCGGAATAGATAAAGGAGAAAATCCTTTAAAAGCTGCATACAGAGAATTAAACGAAGAGACGAGCATAAAAACTGTAGAATTAATTCAAGAAATCAAAGATGAGATAACTTATCATTTACCAGATAACTTGTTGGGTATTATTTGGAAAGGAAAATTTAAGGGGCAAACTCAAAAATGGTACGTTATGAGATTTTTGGGTAAAGATAATGAAATCAATCTTAAGACTAAACACCCTGAATTCTTAGAGTGGAAATGGATTAACCATGAAAATATCACAGATAAAGTGGTTGAATTTAAACTTCATGTGTATGAAAAAATTAAAAATGAATTAAATAAACTAATTTAGACTTAAAGATTTTAATACTTCAACCTTCTGTGAAATTATAAATCTTTTTTGATCATCAAGTTTGTCGCTAGAAAGATCATTTTCTGCTTCCTTAATCATGTCTTGGATTTTAGATTTATCAGAGTTTTTTATATCAAAAATATTACTAGTTAATATAGAGAGAGTATTATCTTTGAATTCCACTATTCCATCATCTACATAGAAGTTATTTTCTTCATTCCCTGAGCTAATTTTTATTATGCCTGGTTTTAAAAAGGAAATAATTGAAATGTGATCTTTCAAAATTCCCATTTCACCTTCAAAAGCTGGTACAACCACTTCTGTAACATTATCTTTTTTTAAGAAAGATTTTTCAGGACTAACAATTTCTAAATTAAACTGTTCGCTCATTACGCAGCAGCTTCTTTTGCCATTTTTTCAGCTTTTTCTACTGCCTCTTCTATTGTTCCAACCATATAAAAAGCAGCTTCTGGTAAATGATCATATTCACCATTGCAAATTGCATCAAATCCTTTGATAGTAGACTCTAAATCTACTAATTTTCCAGGTGAACCTGTAAATACCTCAGCTACAAAGAATGGTTGAGATAAAAATCTTTGAATTTTTCTTGCTCTTGCAACAGTAAGCTTATCTTCTTCGGATAATTCATCCATGCCTAAAATTGCAATAATATCTTGTAATGATTTATAGGTTTGTAAAACTTTTTGTACTTCTCTTGCTACTCTATAGTGCTCATCTCCAACTATTCTGGGATCTAAAATTCTAGAGGTAGAGTCTAAAGGGTCCACAGCAGGATAAATTCCAATCTCAGCAATTTGTCTGGATAGTACAGTCGTTGCATCTAAGTGTGCAAATGAAGTTGCTGGAGCTGGGTCTGTTAAATCGTCTGCAGGAACATATATGGCCTGCACTGAAGTAATTGAACCTTTATTTGTCGTTGTAATTCTCTCTTGTAAGTTACCCATATCAGTTGCAAGTGTAGGCTGATAACCAACAGCTGACGGAATTCTTCCTAGAAGAGCTGATACTTCTGAACCTGCTTGAGTAAATCTAAAAATATTATCAACAAAGAAAAGCACGTCTTGACCTTCTTGGTCTCTAAAATACTCTGCAACTGTTAATCCCGTTAAAGCAACCCTTGCTCTTGCTCCTGGAGGTTCGTTCATTTGTCCATAAACTAAAGCAGCTTTTGATCCAGCTTCATTTGGTTTAATTACTCCTGACTCTATCATTTCATGATAAAGGTCATTACCTTCTCTAGTTCTTTCACCTACGCCAGCAAATACTGAAAAACCACCATGTGCTTTTGCTACGTTATTAATCAATTCCATTATAAGAACTGTTTTACCTACACCAGCTCCTCCAAATAATCCAATTTTTCCCCCTTTGGCATAAGGAGCTAGAAGATCTATAACTTTAATTCCAGTTACAAGAACTTCTGTTTCAGTTGACTGATCATTAAATTCTGGGGCAGCTCTATGAATAGGCCATTTTTCAGATGACTTTACATCACCCTTTTCATCAATCGGTTCTCCAATGACATTTATAATTCTTCCAAGTGTTTCAGGTCCTACAGGAACTTTTATTGGGGCACCTGTATCAGTAACTTCGTCTCCTCTTTTTAGACCTTCCGTTGCATCCATTGCAATTGTTCTCACGCTAGACTCACCTAAGTGCTGAGCAACTTCTAAAACAAGTCTATTGCCACCATTGTTACACTCTAGTGCAGTTAAAATTTCTGGTAGTTCTCCATCAAATTTTACATCTACTACCGCTCCAATAATTTGTGTTATTTTTCCTTTTCTCATAATTATAAACTTTCTGCTCCTGATATAATTTCAATTAGTTCTTTTGTAATTGCTGCTTGACGACTTCTATTATATTCAATAGTCAGTTTGTCAACCATTTCACCTGCGTTTCTAGTTGCATTATCCATTGCGCTCATTCTTGAGCCTTGTTCGCTAGCTGAATTTTCTAACATAGCTTTAAAAATCTGGGTTGAAATATTTTTAGGTAATAAATTTCCTAAGATTTCATCTTCATCAGGTTCAAATTCATAACTTTCATCTGATTTATTTGTTTCATCTTCAGTCATTTTTAAAGGTATTATTTGTTGTTCTTGAGGTATTTGAGTTATAACATTTTTAAATTGGTTGTAAAAAATAGTACACACATCAAATTCTTTATTTTCAAATTTTTCAATAATGATTTTTCCTACTTTATTAGCGTCAAAATAGTTTGCATTTTTAGACTCTTTAAATGAAATATTTTCAATTATATTATCTTTATAAACTCTTTTGAGCTGGTCATATCCCTTAGAGCCTACAGTTATGATTTTTAAAGTTTTTCCATTATCAGATAATTTTTTAAAATATGATTTTGCTTTTTTAATTATATTTGAGTTAAATCCCCCACAAAGTCCTCTGTCTGCAGTCATTACAACACACAAATGAATATTGTCTTCACCTGTGCCGATCAGCAATTTTGGAGCATTTTCTTTATCTGACAAACCACTAGAAAGATTAAGAATTATATTATTCATTTTTTCAGAATATGGTCTTCCTCTTTCGGCACTCTCTTGTGCTCTTCTTAGCTTTGCTGCAGCAACCATTTTCATAGCCTTTGTAATTTTTTGTGTAGACTTAACACTGGATATTCTTTTTTTTAAATCGTCTAAACTTGCCATTTTTTATTAATTAAAGTTTTTTTTAAGTTCAACAATTAATTCCGTTAATGCTTTTTCGCTATCTTCCTCTAATTTACCTGAAGCATTAATTGAATTAATTATTTCTGGTTTTTCTGATTTACACTTTTCGATAATTTTAGACTCAAAATCCGCTATATCTTTTTGCTCAATATCGTCTAGATGACCTCTCACACCGCAGAAAACTGAAATCACTTGTTCAGCAACTGTCATTGGTGAATATTGTCTTTGTTTAAGAAGTTCTGTTAATTTTGAACCTCTATTTAGTAGTTTTTGAGTAGATGCATCTAAATCTGAACCAAACTGCGCAAATGCAGCCATCTCTCTGTATTGGGCTAGCTCAAGTTTCATTGAACCTGAAACTTTTTTCATTGCTTTAGTTTGTGCTGAAGACCCAACTCTTGATACTGATAAACCGACGTTAATCGCAGGTCGAATTCCTTGGTTAAAAAGTTCAGTTTCTAAAAATATCTGACCATCAGTGATTGAAATTACGTTTGTTGGAATAAAAGCAGAAACGTCTCCTCCTTGAGTTTCAATGATTGGAAGCGCTGTAAGTGACCCACCACCGTGTTCATCACTCAATTTTGCAGCTCTTTCAAGTAATCTGCTGTGAAGATAAAAAACGTCTCCAGGGTATGCTTCTCTTCCTGGCGGTCTTCTTAGTAATAATGACATTTGTCTATAAGCAACAGCTTGTTTTGAAAGGTCATCATAGATAATAAGAGCATGCATTCCATTATCTCTAAAATACTCTCCCATAGTACAACCTGTATATGGAGCTAAAAACTGAAGAGGGGCAGCGTCTGATGCAGTTGCAGCAACAATTGTTGTGTATTCCATCGCTCCAGCTTCTTGTAATGTTTTTTCTATTTGTCTTACTGTTGATCTTTTCTGACCTATCGCAACATATACACAATATAATTTTTGTTTTTCATCGCCTGATTCATTTATTTTTTTTTGATTAATGATTGCATCAATTGCAACAGCTGTTTTTCCAGTTTGTCTATCTCCTATAATCAATTCCCTTTGACCTCTTCCAATAGGAACTAGACTGTCAATTGATTTCAATCCTGTTTGCATTGGTTCACTCACTGATTTTCTTGGAATGATTCCTGGCGCTTTAATTTCTACTCTGCTTCTTTTTATTCCTTTATCTAAAGCTCCTTTGCCATCTATAGGATTTCCCAATCCATCAACTACTCTTCCTAATAATTCTTTTCCAACAGGAGTATCAACAATTGCTCCAGTTCTTTTTACTGTGTCTCCTTCTTTTACAGCTCTATCATCTCCAAATATTACAACACCAACGTTGTCACTTTCCAAGTTTAGAGCCATCCCTTTAGATCCATCAGAAAATTCTACCATCTCTCCAGCTTGAACATTGTTCAATCCGTATATCCTTGCAATACCATCACCTACTGATAGTACTTGTCCAACCTCTGAGACTTCTGCTTTGTCTCCAAAGTTTTTTATCTGTTCTTTTAATATCTTTGTAACTTCTGAAGGATTTATTTCCATTTATGCCTCTACCATTTTTGTTTCTAGTTGTTTTAATTTACTCTTTATAGATGTGTCAATCATAGTACTTTCAACTTTTATGATTAAACCACCTATTAAACTTGGATCGTATTTATAGTTTAATTTTATATTTGCTCCAAAATTAGATGCTAATTCATCTTTTATTTTTAATATTTCTGTTTCATTTAATTCTTTAGATGATGAAAGATCTGCTTTTATTTCACCTCTATTCTTCGAACAAGTATCGATGAAGTCCTCAATTATCTTCTCTATATAAAAGAGTCGTCTTTTTGTAATTACAAAATTTAAAAATTTTTTTAATAACTTATTTAAATTTAATTTTTCTGAAATTAAATCAAAGGCAGCTGCTTGTTGTTCAATTTTATTTGTTGGATTTTTTATAAAGTTTTTAACTTCTTCATTTTCTGAAACTAATTTAAGGATAGCTAAAGCCTGGTCCTCTATCTCACTTAATGAGCCAGCTTCGTTTCCAAGCTCATATAATGCTTGCGAATAACTATTTGTGCTTGCAAATGTTACTTTTTGATCAGTCAATGTGTTCCTTATTTTCTCAAGAATTATTTAAAAATTGCCGATTAAATACCATACGAAATTATTCTGTTCAAGTTACAGAATTTAAAAAAAGGTTTATTTTATAGGGCTAATTGAAGCTAATTGGGTCAACATCAACTATTAGTTTTATTCCACTTGCAAACTTATGGATCTTTAGAATTTCAGACAATTTTTTTTGAATATTCATTTCCTTTTTAGCTCTTATTAAAATTCTGTTTCTATAATTCTTGTTAATTTTAAATATTGGAGCCTCTACAGGTCCAAGAACTTTACAATTTAAATTTTTGTTTAATTTTTCTTGTATGATAAATGACTCCTTTTTTAATTTATCCTCGTCTGGTGATGTAATTATTATACCTATAAATCTTTCAAATGGTGGCAGTGAGTAGTTTTTTCTTAAGATTAATTCTTTATCTAAAAATAAAAATGGATCTTCATGAGTAATTTGAGAAATTACATCTGAGTTCATATTATAAGTTTGAAAATAAACTTTAGCAGGCTTTCCGGCCCTGCCTGCTCTACCAGAAAGTTGGTGATATAACTGAAGGTTTTTTTCAGCTGCACGTAAGTCATGTCCTTGTGATGTTAAGTCAATATCTAAAACAACAATGCAATTTAAATTTGGAAAATGAAATCCTTTAGAAACCATTTGCGTTCCAATTAAAATATTGATTTTATTTTCAATAATATCATCTAAAATTTTTATAGATGATTTTTTATTCATTGTATCACTAGAAAAAATTACTGATTTATATTTTGAAAAAATAGATTTTACTTCCTCTGATATTTTTTCAACCCCTGGACCAGAAAAAGCTAAATCACATTTTTTTCCATTAACACAATTTCTATCCATTCCTGTTTTATATCCACAATAATGACAGAGAAGTTGATTATTTTTTTTGTGATAGACAAGATTTATTGAACAATTAGGACAGGAAAAAACATTTATACACTTTTTGCATAATACAAAAGGAGAAAAACCTCTTCTATTTAAAAAAAACAAAATCTGATCTCCTTTATCTAGATGGGATTTTACTTTTTCAATTGTCTTTGGAGAAATCCATTTTTGTTTTTCCAAACTATATTTTTTTAAATCAATGATCTCATGATCTGGTAAATTAGCATCTTTATATCTATTCAATATTCTTGAGTATTCGTATTTTTTTAGTTTGATATTATTGTAGGTTTCTACAGAGGGAACAGCACTTATCAGATTGATAGGTAAATTCTCAAATTTTGCTCTTGAAATTGCCATATCACGAGCATTATAAATAACTCCTTCATCTTGTTTGTACGATTGATCGTGCTCTTCATCGACCGTTATTAAACCTAAATTTTTAAATGGTAAAAACAAAGCTGATCTAGCACCAATAACAACTTTTATTTTATTAGAAGCTAGTCCACTCCAGATAATTTTTTTATTTTTTTTTGTTACTGATGAGTGCCAAATAGCAGGTCTAAAACCAAAAAAGTCTATAAATTTTTTCTCAAAATCATTTGTTAAACCTATTTCTGGTAGTAAAATTAATGCCTGATATCCTTCTTCAATTTTTTTCTTAATTGCATTAAAGTATACAATTGTTTTACCTGATCCCGTTGTTCCTTGAAGTACATGTGTTCTAAATTTTTCATCTTTTTTAATTAAGTCCATATATGCTTCATGTTGTTCATTGCTTAATTCATGTTTATTAGATTGTAGTTTTTCATTGAATTTTAGATATTCCTTTTCTTTTAAATCTTCTATTGCTTCACTGCTTAATAAATGAAGCTTCAAAGCCATACCCTTTGGCACAATATTATATTCTGAAAACCAGTTTAAAAATTTTATAGAATTTTCATTGAGTTTACTGACATTAAATATATTTTTTATTTTTTTTATTTTAAACTTTTTGTTATTTTTTTCATTTTCAAATTGGTCCCATACAACACCTACTGCATCGCTCTTACCAAATGGAACTAAAACGTATCTTCCAACTTCAACTTTTTTATCTGACTCATATGTAAAAGGATGATCAAATATATTAGGTAACAAAACAGGTATTTTCATTTAAATTAATTTAAATCTAATAATATAAAATGAATATTAAAGATTAAGAATGAATCTGACGTTTATCAACAGATAAAGCTGCTTCTTTTACCGCTTCTGAGAAAGTAGGATGTGCGTGACAAGTTCTTGCAATGTCTTCTGAGCTCGCTCCAAATTCCATAGCAACAGCCATCTCAGCAATTAGTTCACCGGCATGAGGACCAATCATATGTACTCCAAGAACACGATCTGTTTTAGAGTCTGCTAATATTTTTACAAATCCCTCAGGTTCATCAATCGCCTTTGCTCTTGAATTTGCCATAAAAGGAAATTTTCCAACCTTATAATCTACTTTTGTTTCTTTTAGTTGTTCTTCTGTTTTTCCAATAGAAGCTACTTCTGGTGAAGTATAAATAACTCCAGGAATTATGTCATAATTTACATGACCTGATTGACCTGCGATAATCTCTGCAACAGCTATTCCTTCTTCCTCGGCTTTATGTGCTAACATAGGACCCTGGATAACATCTCCAATTGCATAAACATTTTTAATATTTGTTTGAAAATGTTTATTAACTTTTACTCTTCCTTTATTATCTTTATCAACTCCAACTTTTTCTAAGTTTAAGTTGTTGGTATTAGGTTTTCTACCAACAGAAATTAAAACAACATCACAATCAAACTTTTTTTTATTACCTTGTTCATCAGTAGTATTTACAGTAACTCCATTTTTATTGTTTGAAATCGAGTCTACTTTTGTCTTTAAATTAAAATTTATTCCTTGCTTTTTTAATAATTTTTGAAACTCATTTGATATCTCTTTATCCATGCCTGGAGTTATATGATCTAAGAATTCCACAACTTGGACTTCAGATCCTAACCTTGACCAAACTGACCCCATCTCTAGTCCAATATATCCACCACCAACTACAACTAATTTTTTTGGAACTTCTTTTAAAGAGAGTGCGCCAGTAGACGAAACTATTTTTTCTTCATCAAATTTAACACCTGGCAAAGAAACAGGGTCAGATCCTGTTGCAATAACTATGTTTTTTGCTTCAATTATTTCGTTCTTATTATCATTAGATTTTATCGATATTTTATTGGCACTTGTAATTGAGCCAGTTCCTTTAAAATAGGTAACTTTATTTTTTTTAAACAAAAACTCTATTCCCTTTGTTAAAACAGTTACTGCTTTTTCTTTATTTTTCATCATCTTTGGAAGATTAAGTTTTAAAGAACCTACCTCTATACCAATTTTATCAAAGTTTTTTGCTTTATGAAAATTTTCAGATAAGTTTAATAAACTTTTTGATGGTATACATCCTACATTCAAACATGTTCCACCTAGAGATCCTCTAGATTCAACACAAGCTGTTTTTTGACCGAGTTGAGCAAGTCTAATTGCACAAACATAACCTCCTGGTCCGCCACCTATAATAACTGCATCAAATTTTTCTGACATATTTAAATATTTAAAAATAACCTTCTTGGATCTTCTAAATTTTCTTTAACAGTTTTCAAAAATGAAACTGAATCTTTTCCATCAATAATTCTATGATCATAAGATAGAGCAAGATACATTACTGGTTTGATTTCAATTTGACCATTAACCGCGATTGGTCTTTCAATAATGTTGTGCATACCTAAAACACCTGACTGTGGTGGGTTCAAAATTGGTGTTGATAGCATAGATCCATAAACACCTCCATTACTTATAGTAAATGTTCCACCTTGAAGATCTTCAATAGTTAGATTCCCATCTCTAGCCTTTTCTGAAATTGTTTTAATATTTTTTTCAATATCCGCAAAAGATAATTCGTCTGCATCTCTTAAAACTGGAACAACTAAGCCCCTGTCAGTTCCAACTGCAAAACTAATATTATAATAATTTTTATATACTATATGATCATCATCCACTTCCGCATTTATGCTAGGATAAAGCTTTAATCCTAATACACATGCTTTTACAAAAAAAGACATAAAGCCTAACTTAATTCCAAAAGTTTTTTGAAAGTCGTCTTGATTATCTTTTCTCATTTGTATTATTGCGCTCATATCAACCTCGTTAAAAGTGGTAAGCATTGCCGCAGAATTTTGTGCCTCTTTTAATCTTTTAGCGATTGTTTGTCTTAACCTGGTCATTTTTACTCGTTCTTCTTGACCTTTTTCTGCTTTCCTTTGGTTAGGGGAAGGCTTAGATGACATTAGATTTATTAAGTCTCCCTTTAAAATTCTACCTTCTTTTCCAGTGCCCTGCACTTCAGAAATATCAATTTTTTTTTCTTCAACTATTTTTCTGACCGCAGGAGATAAATTCATGTTAATGTTTGTTTTGTGCTTTTCTACTTTTTGCACTTCATCTGTTAATATTAATGGTGCTTCATCATTTTTTTCCTCAAATATTTTTGGCTCTGCAGATTTTGTATTTTCAAAATTGATTATGTTAGATTTTTCCTTTGAACTACTTTTATTTACTTTTTCACTTTTATCTTCAGGTTTAACTTTTTCTATTTTTGTAGTCTCTTTTATTTTTTCTTCACTTACTATACCCAATAAAGCTCCAACCTTTACAGTTTCTCCTTCTTTCGTTTTGATATTTGTTAGTACGCCATTTACCGGAGAAGGAACTTCAAGATTAACTTTATCTGTCTCTAGTTCTACAATTGGTTCATCAGCTTTTACGCTATCTCCTGATTTTTTTAGCCACTTAGAAACAGTAGCCTCTGTAATACTTTCGCCTAAAACTGGAACCAATATATCTTCACTCATTTTATTTAAATACCTTATCTATAATTTCTTTTTGTTGGGCCAAATGTCTTT
>QCNR01000010.1:7500-55789 GCA_003210075.1 Pelagibacteraceae bacterium AG-426-G09 | reverse complement strand
AGGTTCTTCTATGCACGATTATCTTGAAAAATTCTTACTAGGTAAGCTAAATCTTGAATTATTAGGCGATAACACCCTCGAAAAAAGAATGGCAGATGAAATAATTGAAAATGGCCTTAGAAATAAAGTAGACGAAATATGGGGGGTAGAATCAGTTGTAGCTTACCCAGGTAAATACGCCGGCGCAGCTGATTTATTTTGTGTATATGAAAAATATCAAACTTGTGTTGACTTCAAAAATGGAAACAAATTGCGCAGTGAAAGCTGGAATGATACGTATTATTTGCAATTGGCCGCGTATTCCTTGGCCCACAATGTTGTTTATGGAACTAATATTAATCAAGGTGTAATTTTATTTTGCACTAAAGATATTGTTTTTCAGCGTTTTGTAATTTATGGCGATAAATTAAAAGAATATCAAAACAGATTTTTAGAAAGAGTTGAACAATATTATTCCAGTATAAAAAAATAAAAAAAAGTTATTGACTTTTAAAAAACACTTTGATAACGTAAGAAATACTAAATAAATAAGTACTTGTTTAGATCTTGTGATGTTTAGTTCTTTCTTTTCACTCAATCTAAACAATCTAATTTATCTAGAATACGAAGGTACTAGTTTAGATCCTGAGTTGTGTTTCTTGCTTTCAACTTTCTTTCTAAACTCTGATTTAGACTAGTCTTCGTAAATTAAATATGAAGGAGATATTAACTAATGACAAATAAAAGGTATGTTCTATATGACCTTGAAACAGACCAAGCTTCAACAGATTGGGCAACAATAATTGAAATTGGAGCAATATTATTAGATGAGAATTTTAAAGAAATTGAGAGATTTAGTGGAAGATGTAGATTGCCACAAGATCGGGTTCCGTCAGCTACAGCTTTATGCGTGAATCGATCTTCAATAGAATTATTAACTAAACAAAATTTATCTCATTATCAATTAATAGGTCAGGTGGAGGCTAAATTTAAAGAATGGTCAAAAGCTTCTCCAATTATATTCATAGGTTTCTCGTCAATTAATTTTGATGAAGAATGCATTAGGAAAGAATTTTTTAAATCTCTTAGAGAACCTTATCTTACAAATACCAAAGGTAACTCTAGGCATGATGCATTAAATATAATTAGAGCTGCTTACGCGGTTGACTCAACAGTACTAAACACAGAATTAAATGAAAAAGGAAATGTTTCAATGAAACTAGAGTCTCTTGGAAGATTAAATGGTTTTAATACAGATCAATCACATTCAGCCTTATTTGACGCAGAATTAACCGGAAAGTTACTATCCATAGTGAAAGAAAAGCAGCCAGACCTTTGGCAGACTTATTTTAAAACAAGTACCAGGCAGAATGTCGAGGAAATAATTAAAAACGAGACAATGATAACTGTTAATGAATATTTTTATTCACGTTCTCGTTTATACCTCTGTGCTCCACTGCATCCAAGCAATTGTATACATCCAGTTTGGAAATATGGGCAAGCAGTTGATTTACGTACAGATATAGAGCGGTTGTTTGATCTTTCTCATTCAGAATTAAAAAAAGAAATGAATAAAGCTCCGAAGTTTTTAAGAACCATCCGGTCAAATAAGGCTCCCGTTATACTAAATGCTAGCCATGGAATGAAAGTTGAACCATATAATGCAATAGCACCAGATCTTTTGAAAAAAAGAGCCCATTTAATTAAGTCTAATGCAAAATTTGCAGAAGATGTTTGTAATATCTTAAGAGAAAATGCAGAAGAAAAAGCAGAAACAGATTCTCAATTAGATTCAGAGCCAGAGGAGCAAATTTATAAAGGTTTTACACCTGATAAAGATCGATTTCTATTTCCAAAATTCCATGCTGCAGACTGGGGTGAAAAATTTAAAATGCTAGAAAACTTTGAAGATCAGAGGATGAAAGTTTTTGGAGAACAATTAATTTACAATGAAGCTCCCGATGTTCTCCCGGAAAAAGTTTTTAAAAGAATAAAAAAAAAGATTGCCGATAGAGTTTTAAGCATGGGTGATGAAAAATGGTGGACAATTCCAAAACTTCAAAAAGAAATTGATGATCTGAGAGAAAAAAATGACAGGATGTTTGCATTTAAATCAAAAAATGAAAAGCTAAAGTTTCTTGATCAGATTGATCAATATGCAAATCAACTTAAAGAAAAATATTCAAAAATTTAAATTATGATTAAAAAAATAATAAATTTATTCAAAAAGAAAAAAACCAAATCAAAGGAAATAAAAAAAGAAAAAGCTGAAGTTATAAATTTTATAAATAGATCAAAAGAGAAAAATAAAATTCAAACTGAACAAACGGAAATCAAAAAGATGGACAACTTAGCAAAAGAATTAGTAGATAATTATTTAAAGGCTTCTCGAAAAAGTTTTTTAGATATGGGATATTGTTTTTATTTATTTTTATTTAGACTATTGCAACGGATGATATTTGAATTTAGCTATCCAATTTACCGACACTATTTAAAAGCAACTACGAAACAAATTTTAAATAACCATAAAGAATGGCTTCATGAATTTAAAGAATGGGACCAAGCACCAACTGAGGGAAAATTAATAGGCGAAAAAAAGGATGATAATGAAAATGAAACACTTCATTAATTTTCAATTTAAGGTGAAATTAAAATACTATAAACTAGAAAGGTAGGTTTTATGAATGACGTTTTATTGTGGATAATAGGATTATTAATATTATTAAATATAATCTTAACAATATTTAAAAGTAAAAAAAATAACTCGGATAGTGATGTTTATAGCAAAGAAGATCACGTTAAGTATAACGATGATATTAAAAAAAAAATAGATGATGAGGTTGAAAAATTAAGAAATAATTTTACAAATAGTTTAAGTACTGTTACGACCAATGTAGGTGTTAACAAAGGTATAATAGAGTCAAAATCTACTGAAATTTTAACAGCTCATCAAAAACTAGTGGATAATTTAACAGGAAGTAAAAGATCTGGAATTGCAGGTGAATTACTATTAGAAAATTTATTTAAAAATTCTGGTCTCGTATATGATAAGCAATGGGTCAAAAATCAGTCTATAGAGAAAGATGGTACGACATTATCTGTAGAGTTTGCAATTAAACATCCAAGTGGATTAGTAATGCCAGTAGATTCGCATTGGACCAAAACTTTATATGAAGACTTGTTAAAGTTAAGAGATCAACCAACTTCTCCAGAAATAGATAAAAAAAAAGAAGATTTATTTAAAGCAATAATAAAAAGTTACAAAGATAAATCTATCGAAGTAAATAAAAAATATATAGATAGTCCAATCAGTTCGGGTTTCGCATGCGTATATATTCCTAGTGAAAGTTTATATTTAGAAATAACAACTCATATAAATAGTGAAAAAGAATTATGGATATCTAAAGTTCAAAGCTCAACAAAAGTAACCTTTATGGGTCCATCAACTTTTTCAGCATACTGCAGCGCTATTCTATTAGGTTTTAATTCAATAGAAGTAGATCAAAAAGCAAAAAACTTTTTAAAACATGTTGAATCATTAAATTCACTGATCGAAAAACTTCGTACTGATACAGAAACGCATGAAAATAATATGAAACGAGTTTATAACAGTGCCCAATCTGTTTCAACATCAGCTGAAAAAATAAAAATTAAAATGGAAAGAGTAGAAGAAGAGTTAAATAGCATCGAAAAGAAAAATTAATTTATTAGATAATATTATGAACTACTTAGATAAATTTAGATATAAATATGACAATCTAAATGAAATTGTTCATCTAGAAACAAAAAAAATTAAAGAAAAAACCTACAATAATCAAAATTTAAAAAATTTATTATCTAGTTCGGTTAAAGTAAGTCATAGTTTATTTCCCACAATTGCAAAAAGCATTGATAATGTTTTCTCAAAACTTGGAATTAATAACAATTTCAATTTTTTTATAACAGCAAACCATGTAGAGACCCAAGCAGCTTGTGCGATGATGCCTCAAAGTTCAAATGCAGAAATCATAATTACATCTAAAATGGTAGAATTACTAAATGCACAAGAATTAGAGAGTGTAATTGCTCATGAAGTTTCGCACTTTTATTACCAACACAATTTATATCCCGAAGTGAATAAAGCTCGAAATCGAACTGAATTCTTAAATTTTCTTCATTTGAGTAGGGCTGCTGAGATTTCAGCCGACCGAGCAGGATTAATCGGTTCAGGTGATATTGAAAATTCTTTAAGATCCATGCTTAAAATTTCAACAGGACTTAGTGATAAGTATATTTCATTTAACTTTAGTTCATATTTAGATCAATTGAGAGAATTAAAAGAATTAAAAGGAAATCAAAATCTAGCTTACTCAACACATCCAACATTTTTAAATCGTATGCAGGCATTAATTTGGTTTTCAATGAGCCGTGAATACAACGAATATTTTAAAACAAATAAAACTGGTACCTATGATTTAAGCAAAGTTGATGACAAAATAAATGATAGCATAAAAAAAGTTGCTGGAGATGAATTGGATATTTCAAATAAAGAGATAATTAATAAAGCTTTGCTATGGGGTGCTTTAAGAATTTATTTAGCGGACAAAAAATTTTCAAAGGAAGATCAACAAAGATTTGAAAAGAGATTTGGGGAAAAGGTAACTATTAGTATCAAAAGCCTTTTAAATATTTCTAAAATGTCAATAATAGAAAAAAGAGTAGAAGAAGCTTTCAATGAAGCTGAAGTATTATTGAAAACCGACAAACAAAAAATTATTAATACTTTAAAAGAAATATTTGCAGAAACGGTTGATCATAGTGAAGATTCTAAATCCATTTTAGAAAAACTTATTTTAAAACTCGATGCAAATTAAATTTATTTGTTATACTCCGACCTTAGATTAGCGGCTAAATCTCTCATTTCTCTAGCTCGCTCTCTAATAGTTTTATCACTATTGTTTGTAAGAGCATTCCATCTACTATACTCTTTTCTCAAAATTTTCATCTTTTCATCATTACTCATATTTTTATTTAAACCAAAAACGTTCTCACCAGCAGACTCTCCGAAATCAACTAATTTTACTGATGCTGTTTTTTGTTTCTTAATTTCTTGATAATTTTCTTTATTTAATTCTAGTTGTTTAGAAATCTTATCAATAAAATCATTTTCTTTATTTGAAAAACTTCCATCCTTAGTAGCTAGATTAAGTAAAAAATCAATAATTTCGTATCGTTCATATATTAATGAATTTTTTTTAAAATCTTTTAAAATATCATCTAAATTTATTTTATTTTTCGAGGCTTGTTCGTAATATTTTTTTAAACTTAGTATTTTATTAATATTTCCTTCAGCTGAGAAATCTCCATATCTTATATCTTCTTTAATCTTATCAAAATTTTTATTTATATTATTCTCATTATCTTGAGTGAGTGCAAAACTTAGAGCAATTTTAAGATCTTTGTACTTTCTTCTATTTAGCTCTAAATATCCAGGCTGTTTATATTCCACATCAATAACCGAAGAGGAGTATGCTAATATTTCTGGATAATCTCCATATTCATTAAATTCATATCCGTCCAAATAATATACTTCTGCTATAAAACTTCCATGATCATTGTCACGGAAAATAAATCTACCGTCATTTTCGTCAAATTTTAAATCCTCCGTACAAATAAACGACCTAAATTCCAATTTTCTTTTTCCATATTTAGGTAATTGCATAACAGAGTAGGGAAATGCAATCTCATTTGGACGATCAAACTCAGATTCTAAAACTTTTGACTGTACAAGAACATTATTTCCCTCAGACCACGAAAAATTTTCAGTTTTGATAATGTGACAGTTATTTGAAAAATATTTGTCTGTGTCTCCAGTTGTATCTTGGATTTCATAGTATTTATCAGAATTAAGATCCGTAACATCATAAACATAAATTTTTAAAAATATTTTTTTACCTTTTTCTAATATTTTTTCCAATTCGTAGTCATCAGGAAAACTTTTAAATTTCACCACAAATGATTCTTTTCCATTTACTTTTTTTTTATTTACTTGTGTTGAAATGAAAATCTTAGAATTTTCATCTTCAGTATATTCAGGTTCATCCTCAAGTTCCATTTCTTGAATCTCTTCAATTCTCTCATATGTAAAATCAGGATACTCTAAAAAAAAACTTTTACACCAATCATCAATAGCTTGTTTCACTTCCGCCTTATTCAAACCATATTTTCTATTAAACCAAAATTTTAGCAAACTTATAATATTTTCAAATCCACCACAGTGTTCGGAACTTAAAACTGCATTTCTTTTAGATGGTTTATTATTTTGAATTGATAAGTATTTAATATTTAATTCTCTTTTTTTATCTATAATAAGATTAAAGAAGAAATTTTTTGTAACTTCAGAGATTTTGTCAATGAATAGCTCTTTTTTTTTATCTCTAACTGAAATTAATTTTTCAAAACTTTTAATATTTCCTTTAAGATTTTTATCCCAACTACCATTAATTGCTTTTCCTGTTAACAAAAATGAGTAACAGCATTCGTTAATGCTTGTTAAACTTAAACTTTTTAACTTTTCTATTATTTTAGGATGAAAAATTAAACTAAAAAAATTTAATTTAAAATTAATATCTTTGAATTCTGGTTTTACTAACTTATTTATTAATCTTATATCTTTGTTCAGCCAATGTTTAATTATATTGACCTGATCTTCTTGTTTTGCAAATCTTTCAGCAATTTCTTCTAGCTGAAGAATTTCTTCTCTTCTCATATTCCAATCTTCATGATTATGTCCAAAATCTGTAGCTTCCCATTCCTTAAATAATAATGCTCCAGCCTTTTTTAAATAAAAATTTTCACAAGATTTTTTATTAAGCATTATGGATTTTTTGAAGTTAATTAATTTTATTTTTAATCTTTTTAATTTTGAATTTTTAATTTTTTTAATTTCAAACTCTATTTCATCACCAACTTTATATTTAGATCTTTTTTTATGATAATCAGATTCTGATAAAATTTCTTCAGAGTTTATAGATATTAAAATATCGCCGTCTTCTATCTCTTTATTAAATTTTTCGTATTCAATTCCCTTATTTTTAATTTTAAGCAAGTTATGTTTTAACTCTACCTCTATTGGCCAAACCGTTTTTTTCTTTGTATAGCTATCAAATGAAACTGTATTTATTTTGACCTCCTGAATTTTATCTTCTCTTTTTACTTCAAATAATACTTTATCTCCCCAATTTAATTTATTTACCTCAAAATCAAGATCACTGATTGTTTTTATTTTAATATTATTTATTGATATTATTAAATCGCCCAGTAGAAATTTTTTATCTGATATACCTCCCGCCTGAATAAAAGAAATCAACGGTTTATGACTTGATCTTTCTTCATGTTTGCAGTCAAATTCTACATCAAAACGCACTATGTGCTGAAGTCTTTGAACAAACTTTTTCTTTATTTTTTTTTTAATCACAAGGATTTATTCAATAACTATATGTTCAATTGCTTCATAATTTTTCCTTAGATCTTCAGCAGACTCTGGTCTTAAGGATATCTCATACTTTTCTTTTGAGGACTCATCTTGAAATGTGCAATGAAGTTTACCAGATGTATCATATTTGTAAGTCACATCAATTGGTCTTCCTTTTGGTTTTTTATCAGGAAATTTCAGTTCTCCTTCATGAATAATATTTACAAATTCTCTGTTTTTTTCCCGACCTTCGCTTTGAGTTATTTCAATAGAGATTGCTTCTTGGTCATCATAGAGTGTAACTATCCTTTTTGTCATTGTAGCCGGCAAAGGTGTATCTCTATCAATCAAAATTAAGTTAGCAGTAACCTTTCTATTTAATACAGGATCATCCTCTTGAATTAAAGTTCCTAAATAGAAGTTGCAAACATCCTGAAGCTTAACATTTGAAATTGCTTGCTTCTGTGCCTCATTTAAACTTTTTCTGGATTGAAGACCCGCATATATCGCAGCACCCGCTGCAACAGCTTCATCAACGTTCACTCCTTTAAGCGGGGGCTTCTTCATTACAGATTTTATTGTTTCGGTTACAATTGGTATTCTTGTTGATCCCCCCACGAGCAGTGTATGACTTACATTTTCAGGCTTAAGTCCACTCCCGTCTAGAGCTTCTTCCATTAACATTTTTAATTTTTCAATATGTGTTTGTATTGATTGTTCAAATTCATTTCTTGTGATTTCAATTTTCTTTGGACCCTCTGGACCTTCAATTACTTCAGCATGCTTTTCCCTTAAAGACAAATTTCTCTTAATTCGTTCTGCTATTTCCATATAAGCTTGATTTTTGTTTTCAAGATCAAGTGATTTACCTGTTTCTTTTTGATATTTATCACTCATAATATTTACAAGCTCATTATCAAAATCTTTTCCACCGAGCCATTTGTCTCCTCGACTAGTTATAACCTCAACCTTTTCTCCTTCACAATTACAAACTGTGACATCAAAAGTACCACCACCTAAGTCAAAAACTAAAATTTTTCCTGTAATTTTTTTTACATTTGGAAGGCTAGCATAATAGCAAGCTGCTGCAGTTGGTTCGTTAATTAAGCTTATTACCTCTAAACCAGCCATTTTAGCAGCATCTAAAGTTGCAACTCTAGCTTTTTCTGCAAATAAAGCAGGAACGGTTATTACAACCTTTTTTACATCAGATGTATATGATTTTAATTTAGATAAAATAAAAGATGATATCTGAGCAGGGGAGTAAAGATTTTTATTATTATCATCTTTATCAACCCATTTACCAGCTTCTTCGGAATAAACTACATCATTTTCCATTTGTCTTTTGGTTTCAGTAACTACATTTTTAGGAGTAGCAGCTAACGCATCTAAAGCTTTATCACCTACAACAACATTTTGACTTTTTATATATATAGCACTTGCGGTAATTTTTTTATTGTTGTCAGTTGAGGCAAGCACCTCAGGATTTCCAAGATCATCTAATTGAGCAATTGCACTGTATGTTGTTCCAAGATCAATTCCAATAATTTTACTCATTTATACATCCAATTCATATACTTGAACTTCTGAATTTTTAAGAATTATAAAATCATTTTCTTTTATCTGCAATCTATATCCTGGCTTAATAACTGAAGAGATAAGATTAACTTTATTTTTTTCTTTAGTTTTTTTCGTTTCAATTGAGGGTGAACAACCGTTAATTTCAAGTACGTTCTGATTTATCTCAGGACTAAATTTTTCAACACCAGAGTTCATTAGAATAATCTCTAACTTATCATATATAGCCTCTACATAATTTTTTGTTTTTTCATCAAGGTTATTTAAGTTTTTTTTGAATTCGTTTATAAACTCTAAAATTTCAATTAAACTTACAAATAAGTTTTTTTGTTTTTGTAAATCTCCACCTTCTTTATATTTTTTTAATTCATTGTTTTTTTCTTCAACTACTTTTTTATATGTTTCAAGTAATTCACTTATTTCTAAAACATTTTCATTAATTGTTTCCAAACCAGATCCAAAGTCTTTATGTAAATTACTTATTTTTTCTTTTAAATTTGTGCTATTTTTTCTTACAGAAAAAATTAACCATAAAATTGATAATAATAAAGCTATTATTGATACATATATTATTAGCTGAATATTCATTTTAATTTTTATTTAAAAATACTATCTTAATAATATAAAAAAAAATATGATTATTTCTAAAGAGTATAGCGTAAGCAATCTTAAAGATATAAAAAAAATTTCAGAAATTAAAAATTTAAAGCTTCAAAATCTTACATTAGATGATGATTGGTCGGTATTATCAGATGCTAAAAAACTAGAAACTTTAAATGTAAAAGATAGCTATATAGATTTTAAGAAATTTTATAATGCAATTTTTTCACTTAAAAAATTATATAAATTAAAATTAAATCATTATTGTTATTTCAATAAATCAAAAAACGAAAAATTTGAAAAAAATCCAAAACTTTCTTCTTTAAAAGAATTCTGTCTAGAATTCCCAAGCTCAGATGAACCAGATTTTGAAATAAACACTTATTCGCAAAAAAGCTATAAGAACAAGCATAATTCAATAACTGATATTCCTAACAGCCATATCATATTTCCAAATCTAGAAGTTATTAAATTGATAAATTATGAAACATATAAACAAAGAATTCTTGAGGATGATGAATACAATAAAAAAATATTTAAAGAAATTTATTGGAATACAAAACTAAATGATCTCAAAAGATTTAAAAAATTAAAAAATATAATTATTAATAATGGAAATATTACCGATATATATACAAACGGATTAGATCATTTTATAAAAATTTTAGAAAAACAAAAAACTAATTTCACAATAAACAATGTTAATCATACGTCAAAATTAAATATTGACTTTAAAACTGTAAATTTTTTTTGCGGTTTTAAAGACACCAAGACTAATACTTGCCTTCAATTAGATAAAAAGTTTTTAAATATCATGAAAGAAAATAATATAGCTATAGATAAGAATGTTTTTAATATCAGTGAATTTGATTATTACAAAGATACCTATAAATATGACAAGCCTTATGTAATAAAAAAAAATAAAAATTACGAGGAAGTTATCAAATCAAATCCAACTTGTTTTATTTTTAAATCATGTTTTAGGTTTTTAAATATAAGTAATTCTGGATCTGATAGAGGAAAAAAATTGAATGTAATGGAACATCTATTTAAAAATCAAAATAAATTAGAGTCAATTATTTTTGATTTATCCAGAAATGACAAATATGATGGTGATGAAAATTGGAGCGCAAGCCAAATAAGTTTTTTAGTAAAATTTATATATGAACTAAGATTAAATTGTAAAGAAACTCAAATATTCATTTATCATCCTGAAATTAAAAAGTTACTAAATGAAAAAGATAGTTCAGACACTTTCAAAATTCATTTAATTTATCTTTATAATTCAATTAAGATTAATAATTTAAAAGATAACCTCACAATATTGGGTGCAAGTGATAAACAATTAGATTTATTGACTGATAAATTTATAAATGAAAATGTCAATCAAGTTGTTATTGTAGATGATATTTTTTATAATAAATCTAACTACTTTCCCGATCAAACATTTATAAATAATAATCAACTAGATGATTTACAAAGTCATTATCCAAAATTTATCAATGATGATGATAAAAAATGGTCTAAATTAAATTACCAGTTTAAATATGTATATGAAGAGATAATTAGAATAATTGGATTTTCAGATTCTGATTTTAGGCCTGATAAAAATAGCTTAATTTTAGTAATCAAGAAAACTGCAATAGACAAAATTCCAAATATAAATTTTAAAAAGATATATATTTATTTTGGTGCTTCCCTACATCATGTTTCTCATCAAATGACTTATACAGAAAAAGATTGGAATGCAAAAAAAATTGTAGGAACGCTAGTTAATAATAATGAAGAGGGAATAAATAAGATAAAAGATAAGTTATTTTCTGTTGCAACTAATATCAGTGAAAAATTTGTTTTATCAAATGATTTTAAAGATAGTAACCTATCTAAAGAGGATTTTTTAAAATCTACGGATTTCACCCAGGTACTAGAAAATATAGAAATTAAAGATGAAAAAATTAAAAACCTCACCCATTGTTGGATTGAGGGTGTAAATCCATGGCAAGAAAAATATATTAAATTAGATGAATTTGATAAATTTATACCGATTGAGAATTTAGAATATTTAAAATTAAGTGATTGCTTACAAAGTGAGAATTTAGACTTACCTTATTTTCCAAAGTTAAAAATTCTTAAAATGAATTTTTTTCAAAATCATCACAGAAAATCTTTAGATAAGGTATTATTATCAAAATTTGAGAACTGCCCAAATCTTCAAAAAATTGAAATTAGAAATTTAGATAATTTTTATAATAAAAGATTGTTCAAATACACTTTAGGTTATACAGGATATTCGACTAATTTATACTACACAGATACATGGTCTTATATAAATGTGGATTTATCAAAACTTCATCATTTAAAAAAGTTAGAGGAAATAACAATCCCTGCAATAATAGCCTCTGATCTAAAAGAACTAAAATCCATTGAAAATTTAAAAAAGATTAATCTTGGGGTCATGCATTTTAATAAAGATGATCATTTAACTGCTTATGAGCCTCAAAAAGAAATTTGTGATCAAGATTTATCTTTTTTCAAAAATTGTAAAAAAATTGAAGATATTAATTTAAGATTAGGAGATCTAAATTTCAAAGATGATGGAGGAGGAAATATATCATCTAGTTATAAAGGAAGTAGTGAATTTATAAATTTTATAAATCATAAAATTAAAAAACTAAGCTTAACTGTAAATGTTGATATAAAAAATCAAACTACTATTCAAGATATAATAAATAACATTACCAATAGGTTTTTATCGTTAGAGGAACTTAATTTAAGTTTTAGTGTTGCTGCTAGACAAGAATATTTTGATTATGAAAAAGGATATACTCCAAAACTTGATACACAAATTTTAGATTTTAAGAAAATTGCTAAATTAAAGAAACTTAAAAATCTTTATGTACAACAATTTGGAGAATCTTTATACATTCCGTTTAAGTCAATAAATTTTGATGAGGTAGTTAATCTAAAAACGATTAAGAATATAGATATCTTCTGGAAATCAGTGAGTTTTTCTGAATTCAGGAAATGCAGAATAGCCTTTAAAAAAGAAAAATATGATAATCCTAAATTTTATGATGAATATATAGAAGATTATGAAGAAGATAGTGATTACCGAAAAAATTGGAATAGAATGGATCATATCAATACAGATGAATTTGATTGGTATAGCTTAGAGACTAAGTATTTAGATCTTGAAAAAGAAGAAAATAAAAAGAAATATGAAAAAAAAATGGTTGTTAAAAAGAAGAAATAATTTTTTTTTAAATATTGACTTATCTTACAAAAATAATATTAAAAGATTATGGCAACAATTAGTGTTACAGATGATAATTTCGATACAGAAGTTTTAAAATCTTCCAAACCTATTCTCGTAGATTTTTGGGCTGAGTGGTGTGGACCATGTAAAATGATAGGTCCAGTGCTTGAAGAATTGTCTGATGAAATGTCAGCTCAAGTAACTATTGCAAAACATAATATTGACAATGAACCTAATACACCGACCAAGTACGGTGTAAGAGGAATTCCAACCATGCTACTGTTTAAAGGTGGCGAACTTAAAGCTACAAAAGTTGGAGCAACAACAAAGTCTGATTTGAAGTCTTGGATTGAGACAAATATTTAATTTAGATTTAAAACTTCTCCAACCATATAAAGTGAACCTGCAAATAAACAGATTGAGTTTTGGTGTTTAGAATTTAATTTAATAGCATCTTCTATGGATGGGGATAGATTAATAGTCATATTTATATCATTTAACTTTTCTTTAAATTCCTTTTTAGGTATTGATCCCTCTTGATTTGGAATATCTATCAAAGTTATTGATTTAACAGCATCTTTAAAACGTTTTATGAATTCTTTATGTTCTTTATCTTTCATCATTCCACATATTAAATGAACATCTTGATTTTGTTGTTTGATCCAATTGGAAATAGATATACTAGCACTTTCATTATGACCTCCATCTAAAATTAATCTATTATTTCCAAGAATATTTTTTAATTTGCCTGAGTGTAATTCTTGCAAACGTCCTTTAAGCTCAATATTTACAATACCCTTTTTGATATGTTCATCTTTAACATTAAACATTTTTCTCGATGCAGCAATAGATGTACTAATATTATATAGCTGATGATCACCTAAAATATTTGGTTCAGGCAGTATTATTTCTCCTAAATCGTCCTGATAGTGAATAAAATTATTTTCAGATTTTGAAATATTAAATTCTTTGCCAAAAAAATATTTATTTGATAAATTATTTTTGAGAGCTTTTTCAATTTTTACTCTTATTTCTTCATTTATTTGTTTATTCACGAATATATTAGAGTTTAAAAGCTTAGAAGTTTTTTCATAAATAACACCATCAATTGATTTATTTTCTAGCCACTGGTAGTGATCCGAATGGCATACTCCTAAAAGTGTACAAATATTTTTTTTGAATACGGAACTTGGATCCATTCTGAAAAATAGGCCAGATTCGATAATATTTATATTATCTTTATAATTTTCAGCATATTTATAAAAAGCACATGTCAATATCTCAAATACAGTCGCCTCATTATCGTCTAGCGCCTCCTCAGTATCATTTAATAATTTAATTAAATCATCCTCGGATATTTCTTTATCATTAAAAATAAAACGTTCAGTGTATGACTGTAAATGAGGTGAGGTGTATAAATTACATTTATATCCAGCTTCATTTAGTATAGCTTTTAAACTGTAAGCCATTGATGCTTTAGAATTTGTTCCAACCACATTGATAACATTTTGAAGTTTTTCGTGGGGATTCCCTAAAGAATTTAAAAGGCTGTAGGTTCTATCTAATGATAAGTCTATTTTTTTTTTATGATGCTTCTCGAGTCTGGATATTAGGTTGTGAAGTTTGTTCATTATTCTCTGAATTTACTTCAGAATTTTTCTTTAGCAATATAGATAATATAAGTCTTATCTCTCTTGCTAAACTTTTTCTCTCAATAATTTTATCTACGAAACCGTGTTTTAATAAAAATTCAGCTGTTTGAAAATCTGGTGGCAATTCCTCTTTTACTGTAGCTTGAACAACTCTACGGCCAGCAAATGCTATTAAAGCCCCTGGTTCTGAAAATTGAATATCACCTAGCATGGCAAAACTTGCAGTGATACCGCCAGCAGTTGGATCAGTGAAACAAACCAAATAAGGCAAATTATTTTTTTTTAGCTCATTAATTGCTAAAGTTGTCTTTGTCATTCCAGCAAGAGCTATGGGGCTTTCGAACATTCTTTGTCCACCGCCGCACGGCCAAAATACAAAAGGGGTTTTATTATCAATTGCATGTTGAACACCATATATTACAGCTTCAGTTTCAGCAGCACCGCTTGATCCACCAATAAAATCAAAATTTGTTGCACCAACAGTTATTGCTATTCCATTTAAATTTCCTTGAGCAATAACTACAGCACATTCTTGGTTAGTTTTTTTTCTAGCATCTTTTAATCTCTCTTTATAAGATTTAGTATCTATCCATCCCAAAGGATCATCCTTTGGAATTGGTGTTTTTAATATTTCATAATTATTAGTACCAAAAAAAATGTCAAATCTTTGCTTTGGACTTATTCTATGATGCTTATTACATTGAGGACAAACAAAAAGATTTTCTTCTAATTCTGTTTTTAAAACTGGGCCACAACAGCTTGTCCATGCACTTGTTTCTCTTTCAGATCTTGTAGGAAATTTCTTATTAATATTTTTTTTAATACTTTCACCAAGTTTTTTTATTTTATTTATCCAATTCATAAAATTTTATTTTTTAATCTTATAACAGTTTTGCTCACATTTGTGACAGGATTTTGTCTTTTATTTATACTTTTAGTAATTTCTCTACAAATTGCGCTACCAACAACTAAACCATCTGCCAATTTTAACTTATCAATGGTTTTTTCTGTAATACCAAAGCCTATTACACAATTTTTTTTTGGATTAATTTTCTTAATTTTTTTATAATTTGATAAAATTTGTTTAGGTGAAACCTTCAATTTTCCACCAGTTGTAGACAGCATTGAAATATAATAAATCATTTCATGTGAATCTTTTATAATTTTTTTACACCTGTTATACGAAGTTGTAGGTGAAATTAGTTGTACATAACATATTCCTTTTTTTTTACATTTATTTGAAAATTTTTTATTCTCTGGCCAAGGTAGGTCAACTACTATAATTCCATTTACTCCAACCTTTTTACATTTATTTAAAAAATTATTCTCACCATATTGATAAATAATATTATAATAACCCATTAAAATTAGTGGTTTTGCAGATTTTTCCTTTTTGTAAATTTCTACAAGTTTGAATATATTTTGAATTTTAATACCATTTTTAATTGCCCTATATGCACTGGTCTGTATCTGACCACCATCAGCAATTGGAGTATTATGAGGAAATCCAAGTTCACATATATCAACTTTTTTAGACAAGGATTTTAAAATATTTAGAGATATTTTTTTTGTATTGTCTCCTGCAACAGTATAAGTCAATAAGGCTGGCCTTTTTTCTAATCTTGCCTTTTCAAATGCTAAACTAATTAAACTGTCCATATTTTTTACCTAACTTAGCCTTTAAAATATTTTTATCTTTATGTGCATCTCCACAACTGTTAACCACAACTATAGTATTTTTATTCAGATTTTTTGATTCTTTTATAGCAACCGAAAACGCATGACTTGGTTCTAGAGAAGGGCGTAAATTTTCAAATTTTGTAACAAGCATATATGCTTTTAATGCATCTTCGTCACTTGCAGCTGTATATCTAACTCTTTTTAAATCTTTTAAAAAACAATGTAGAGGAGAAACTCCTGGATAGTCCAATCCAGCAGAGATGGACTCTGTTTCTTCAATTTGTCCCTCAGAATTTTGATTTACATACTGAGCTGCGCCATGAAGTATTCCTATTTTAGATCCATAAGTTAATGGTGCTGCATGCTTTTTACTTTTTTTAGGACCTCCGGCTTCAACTCCAATTAATTCTACATGATTTTTGTCGTAATCTATAAATTCACTCCAAAAACCATAACTAGATGAACCTCCCCCAACGCAATTATAAAGTTTTAATTTTTTTGGTATCAATCCAAATTCCTCTTTGATTTGAACCTTTAATTCTCTAGAAATTTGAGTTGTGCTCCATCCGCAAATTTTGACAAAAATATTTGGCCCTACAGTTGATCCGACACACATTGCAGTTGTATCACAGTTTGCCACCCAATACCTCATGCATTCAGAAACCGCATCTACTAAAGTTTGACTACCTGTATAGACAGGCACAACGTCTGCACCATTTCTTTTCATAGCTCGAACATTAGGCTGCTGTCTTTTTATATCCTTAGCTCCCATAAAAATTTTACATTTAAGCCCAAATTTTTTTGCTGCCATACTTAACATTTTACCAGCATAGCCAGCGCCAGTGTCTCCAACTATAAATTTTTTACCAGCTTTTTTTGCCAATAAGCAATGAACAGTAGCATTATATATTTTATGTGCTCCTCCGTTAGCATCTGAAACAACTTTTGCCCATATTTGGGCTCCTCCAATATAATCTGATAGATTTTGTAACTTTATAAATCTAGTTGGAGAGCCCACCCAATTTTTAAAATATTTGTCTCGCTCTTGAATAAAGTATTTATCATTTCTTAATTTAGTAAATAGCACTTCTAAATCATTTATTGGTTTTTTTAAAGTTTCAGGAACAAAATTACCACCAAACTTACCTCCCCACATTCCAAACTTATCGTGTTGATCAATTACTGGTATTTTTTTCTTAAGCCTCATATGCTTTAATCTTTTTTAAAAAAAAATCTATTTTTTTCAAATCTTTTTTTCCATTTTCATTTTCTAATCCACCACTTATATCAATAAAATAATCTATATTTCTCAAAACTGGAATATTATCAATTTTTATATTTCCAGCTATCATTTTTGTTATATCGTTTGGTATTTTATCTAAAAGCTTATGATCAAATCCAATTGATTTTTCATATCCTTTGCCATCAAAAAGGATTATGTCTGAAATATCTCTGTAAAGTTTGTATTTTTCCACATCTGCCTGATCTTCAATTGTTAGAGCAGAAATTATTTTTTTTTTATATTTATTTTTAATTTGTTTTGTTCTTTCAGGATCTACATTATATAATTGAAAATAATCGATATTAAGATCCTTTATTTTTTCTAAAATTTCGTTATCAGGACTTACAAGAACAGACACAAAATTTATTTTATCATTATTTAAATTTGTTAGTTTTTTTAGATTATCAAAACTGACATTTCTATGTGATTTTTTGTAATTTGTTATAAAACCGATAAACTTAGATGGATAGGGATGCTCTTTAATAAAATTTAATGTTTCGGTGCTTGATACCCCACAAATTTTTGTACCTTTAATCATTTTTTAAATGATCAATTAATTTTGTAATATTATTTTTAATATTTCCTTTTGTTATGGGTCTTCCAATTACTAGCCAACTACTACCTTTTTTAAAAGCCTCACCTGGTTTCATAACCCTTTTTTGATCATTTGTTTTTGAATCAAATCTTATTCCTGGGGTAATTATTTCCTTTCTGAACACTTTTTTGACTATTTTTATTTCTTTAGCACTGCAAACAATTGCATCGAGCTTTGCTTTTGAGGCGAGTTTTGCTTGATGTAATATTAAAGAATTAATCTTTCTATCATAACCTATCTGTTTTATAGACTTATCATCAAGCGAAGTTAATGTCGTTACTCCAACTACTTTTATATTTTTCGATACTTTTTTTACGGCTCTTAAGGCTTCTAATCCAGAACTAATATGAATAGTAATATAATTTGGCTTCAAATCTCTTACAGCTTTTACTGCAGATAAACATGTATTAGGTATATCATGTAACTTTAAATCGAGAAAAATAATTTTTTTTTTTATTTTAGATAAAAAGTTTCGACCGTTTTTTGAATTTAAAAACTCAATACCAAATTTATATCCAATTTGTATTTTATTTGTTTGTGTTTTATCTATAATATTTCTAACTTTTTTAATGTTTGAGGTATCACAAGCAATAAATACTTTATTTTTGCTCATTTAGTTTATTTTTCCATTCTTTTGAACATTTAAATAAAATAGTTTTTTTTTCAGGTACTTGAACTTTTTCAAGAGTTTTAGGATTTAAGGATATTCTTTCTTTTTGAATTCTGGTTTCGAATGTCATTACATCTCTCAATTCTACTCTTTCACCATTTTTAAGTGCCTTAATTATTTCAGACAATAAGATGTCAAATAATTTATTTATATCTTTCTTATAGAGATTTGGGAAGTTTTTTGAAATTTTGTTGATTATTTCTGGTTTTGATACAGACAATTTTATTTATTTATCTTCCTTTTTCTTATTATCTAATTTCTCAGATAAGTTTGCGAATGGCAACGACTTACCACTAAGAGGTGACGAAAATTTAGATACAGCCTCTTTATTTTGCATTTCCTCTAGTAGTTTAATGCTTAGGGATATTTTTCTCTTTTCAATATTAATTTCTGATATTGCAGCATCTATTCTATCTCCAGTTATAAAACGGTTGCTACGTGCATCTTCTGCATTAATAGCTATAGCACTTTTTTTAATCAAAATTTCAAAATTGCTTCCTTCAGGAGAAACTAATATACCTTTGGAGCTCGTTGATTTAACTTTAACTGTTAAAATATCATTAATTTTTTTATCTTTAAATATATTAAATGGATCCTCTTGTAGTTGCTTGACCCCAAATTTTATTCTTTGTTCTTTTGGCTTTATTTCTAAAACTTTCACTTCTATTTCATCTCCCTTATTATATTCTTTTATTTGCTCCTCTGGTTTTCCGGAGTAAGAAAGATCATTTGCATGAAGAAAACCATCTATATCAAAATCTTGAATATTTACATAAATCGAAAAATCTTTAATGTTTGAAATTGTACCCTTCAATATAGAATTTTCAGGATATTTATTTTGAAAACTTTCATAAGGATTTTCTTGAGCAAGTTTGTAAGATATTGCTATTCTTTTTTTATCTCGATCGATTTCTGTTATGACACAGTCAATTTCTTCGTTAACTTTTAAAACCTTATTTGGTGTAACGTTCTTTCTGGTCCAAGAAAGTTCCGAACTATGACACAAGCAGGTGAGTCCAGGTTGAAGCTCACAGAAAGCACCATAATCTACAAGTTTAATAACTTTAGCTTTGTAAGTCTTTCCTATCTCATAATTAGAAATGTTTTCAAAAGGATCCGGCGAGAGCATTTTAATACTCGTTGAGATTTGCCCTTTTTCTAAATCGATTGAAATAATTTTCATTGAATGAGACTGACCAATGGAAAAGACCTCATCCGGGTGATTAATTCTCGAGTATGAAATTTCCTGAAGATGACAGAGCATATCTATCTCATTATTTACTTCAAAAAATACTCCGAAGCTTGAAATTCCTTTCACATTTCCAGTAACGATTTGATTAACAGAATACTTTGATAAAATTTTTGCTTTATCTTCTTTTTTTGAAGAACTGATTACTTCTCTCCTGGAGCAAAGTATATTTCCTCTTATTTTATCTATCTTAATTATTTTGAAATCCAATTCTACGTTGAACAAATGATCAAAAGATTTCAAAATTTTAGTATCTACCTGGCTACCGGGAACGAAAAAAAGTGTACCTGTATCTATATGACATCCGATGAGTCCACCTTTTATTTTACTAACAAACTTACCTTTTATGATTTCGCCCGCTTCAAATGCTTTCTCTAAAATATAAAACCCTTTAATTTTTTGTGCTTTTGATGCAGATACAATAACCTCACCAGTTTTTGGGTCTTCTATTTTCTCTAAAAAAACATCGAGTTTTTGATTTTCTTTAATTTCTTTATTTCCATATACTAATTTAACTTCACTGATATCTATTAGAGCTTCACTCTTCATACCTTCTATCAGAAGATATACATGTTTATCTGTAATTTTTGAAATCTTTCCTGTTAAAATTTTGCCTTCTTCTATTTTAGTTTTTGAAAAGTTATCGATTAATAGTTTCTTAAATTCTTGACTTTTGCTATTTGAAATATCTTTATAAAATTCCATTAATTATTTAATTTCCTATCCATAATAGCTTTAATTTTTTTAAAGCAGGCTTTCTTACTTAATTTAGTTGTATTAATCAAGATTGAATCTTTTGTTTTAACAAGTGGACCATATTTTCTGTTTCTATCAGATTTATCACGTTTTTTAATGCTTTTTATGACTTCTGATAATGAAATTTCTTTTTTTAAATTTCTATATTCCTTAAATCTTCTTTCTGCTCTTACTTTTAAACTAGCTGTTATATAAAACTTAAAAGTAGCATTTTTAAGTTGAATTGAGGTTATATCTCTTCCATCCAGAATAGATCCATTAAATTTTTTTGGCGGATTATAAGCTATCTTTTTTTGAAATTTATGAACAATATCTCTAATTATTTTTTTTCTAGCAACTAATGAAGCTGAAGTTGCAACATCATCGGTTTGTAAGATTTTTTTTTTCAGAAATTTTAAATTTAAGTTTTTTACTTTTTTTTCAACTAACTTATAAGAGAAGTGTTTCTCCGATTTTAACTTAAGATAGCCAATGTATCGGTATATTTTTCCAGTATCCAGATAAAGTAATTTGTAATGTTTAGCAATTAACTTGGATTGAGTTCCAGCGCCTGCTGCAGCAGGTGAATCTATTGCCACTGTAATAAAAAACTTTTTTTTCAATTTATTTTCGCTCCTAATTTTTTTGAACTACATTAATATTCTCTTTGGTTTTTTGGTAAAAAAAAGAGTAATAAAATGCCACTAAAATAATAAATATACTTATAAAGATTAGTACCTGATAAATATAATTTTTTTTCATTGCTAATTAATATTTGCATTTAAAATGTTGTGTACATGAATTAAGCCAGTAGTTTTCTTTTTATTCCTTTTAAATACACATAAAGCAGTAATTTTTTTATTATTCATGATCGATAAAGCCTCTGCAGCTAACATATTTTCATTAACCAAAATAGGATTTTTTTTCATCACATTTTTAACTATTATATTACTTATATTTTCTGATTTATAATTTATTCTTTTTAAATCCCCATCAGAAATTATTCCAGTGGTATTTCCCTTTTTATTAGTAACTATTAAAAGTCCAAGATTTTTTTTATTAAAAACTTTTAACGCAGTTTTTATATTAGAACTTTCGTTTATGATAGGTAAATTCTTTCCTCTATACATTAATTCACCAACTGTTTTTAATCTTGCTCCTAGGCTACCACTTGGATGAAATGTTTTGAAGTCAAATTTAGAAAAATTCCGTTTTTTAATTGTTGATATTGCAAGCGCATCACCAAAACACATTTGCATTGTAGTGCTAGATGACGGTATGTAATTCCCTGGTCCTGCTTCAACTATAGTTGGTAATAAAAAATGTATATTGCTTGATTTATATAAAAGTGAATTTTTCTTTGATGTGATACCTATTAAAACTATACTCTTGTTTCTTTTAGTGTACTGAATTAGATTTTTTAACTCTGAAGTCTCACCACTATGACTTATTAAAATAAGTACATCACCAGAAGTAATCATGCCCATATCTCCATGAGAACAAGATCCAGCATCAACATAAAATGAAGGTACGCCTAATGATGATAGTGTTGAGGATATCTTCCTTGAAATAATGCCTGATTTCCCCACTCCTGAAAAAATAACTTTACCCTTACATTTTAAAATGGATAATACAATTTTATCAAAATCTTTATTAATAGATTTTTTTAATTTTTTTAAAGCGTTTAACTCAGACTGAATTACACTTTTTCCTAAAGCAGAGAAACTATTTTTCATAATTTATTTAATGTGACCAGATATCTTCATTAAAAGATGCTAAATCTAAATCAACTCTTGTTTGAATACAGCTAATAGCTTTTTTATAAAGATCATACCTGTTTTCTCTTAAAAGTATTTCCTTTAAACTCGAGTAAATTTTATGAAGATATATAACATCACTAGCACAATATTTTAACTGTTTTTCATTTAAATGCCCACCAAAGTCACTACTTTGAAATTGTTTACTCAACTCTATTCCAAGGAATTCTTTGGTTAGATCTTTTAAACCATGTTTGTCGGAATAGCTTCGTGCTATTTTACTCATAATTTTTGTACAATTTACATTTAGAACATCAATATTTAAATACCTTTTTATAAATACCATATCTGCTCTTGCATAATGAAAAATTTTTTCAATATTTTGGTTCATTAATAATTTTTTTAAGTTTGGTGCATCATAATTTTCTCTATTAAGTTGGATTATATGTGCATCGTTACCTCCTGATGAAATTTGAACCAAATAAAGCTTGTCTCTATTGACATTTAGACCCGAAAATTCAGAGTCTACTGCCAAAGACTTTTTGTCATCCAGCTTTATTTCATCTGGCAAATCATTTTTATGTAATTTAATATCTATTTGCATTACATATATATATATGAAACCGTTAGAAATTCTAGTATTTGGAGCCTCTGGGCAAATAGGACGAAACCTAATTAGAAAACTTACTAAAAATAACTATAAAGTTATTGCAGTCACCAGAAATACCCACCAAAAAGGATATGTTTTAAAAACTCAAGGCAACCCCGGCTATCTTGAAATTGTAGAGCTGGACACATTTAATGAAGAGAAAATACGAGACTTATTTAAAAATTGTTCAGTATGTATTAATTTAATCGGTATATTATATGAGGAGAAAAAAAATCAATTTAAAAAAATTCACTCTTCTTTGCCAACTTTACTTGCAAAAATTTCTAAAGAAAAAAATATTGATCAATTTATACATATGTCTGCACTAGGGGTTGAGAATGCCCAAGATAGCGAGTATGCAATGAGTAAATTAGAAGGTGAAAAAGGAGTAAGGGAAAATTTTGAAAATTCAGTTATTTTAAAACCATCGATTTGTTACTCTATAGATGACAACTTTACAACTAACTTTATGACTCTATTAAGTCGTCTACCTTTAATGCCACTATTTTATAATGGAAAAACAAAATTTGCACCAATACATGTTTCAGATTTAACAGAAATTATTTCCAAAGTTATTTCAAATGCAATAAAAAATGAAACAATTGAATGTGTAGGACCTGAGGAGCTATCTTTCAAAGAAATTCTTAAAAAATTATTAAATGCAATAGATAAAAAGCGTTTTTTAGTTCCCATGCCTTTACCAATTGCAAAAATGCAAGCATATTTTTTTGAATTGCTTCCATCTTTTTTACAAGGTGGGCGTAAGCAGCTGACTTCAGATCAATTAAAACTTTTAAAATATGATAATATACCAACAAAAAAATATAAAACTAATTTGGACTTTAAATTTAATCGAGAATTAAAATATTTTGACAAAGAGGTATTAAAATATTCTTATATGTGGAGATCAGGTGGAGAATTCTCAAAGGTACAAAGATAACTTAAATTAAAATTATGCTGATTTTACTTTTTTTTCAATAAAAGTTGGCACTTCGTTATCTTTAAGTGCAACATCTTCCCTCTTACCTTTTGGTTGATACACTATCATTAAATGTAGAGGACAATAGGAAAATTTTTCTACAGTTTTTCTTCCGCAAAATGATGAATTTTTCTCGTCTGGATGCCCATCCATATACTTGCAAGTATTTTCAGTTAATTCTTCAAGTGAAATATTTTTAGCTTCTTCAAAGTTTTTATCTAATACCAAGCTTCTAAACTTTAATCTTTTACTATTTATATTATTTCTTTTTTCAGAGCTTTGATGCTTTGAAGCATGGTTAGTATACGCGTTTCTTGTTTTTATTTTTATTGATAAATTTAACCTATGAGCTTTTCCTATAACGGCATTTCTGCTTACCCCACCTATCATTTCAGCTATTTGAGAAGCAGTTTTTCCTTTTCCCCATTCTTTCTTTAAAATTTCAATTTTTTTTTCGTCCCAGCTCATTAATTACTAAATATAGTGTATTTTCATAAAATTTATACTACATTATGTAATTCATAATTAATGCTTTTAAGCAAGTTTTTTTTTGGTTTTTTTAACAATTTATTTAATAAATCAAAATTTAACCATTGGTTGCATTTTATTTAAGTCAATATGATTTATATGTGTATAAGATAAATACAAAATTTATGAGCTCACTTGCAAATAATTATAACAGAAGAAAAATTTCTTTTAAATATGGAAAAGGAAGCTTCTTATATTCAACTTCTGGTAAGAGATATTTGGATATGGTTGGAGGAATTGCAGTCTTATCTTTAGGACATGCAAATCCTTATTTAATTAAAGCATTGACTAAACAAGCAAAAAAAGTTTGGCATATTTCTAATGCTTTTCTTGCTCCAGAGGGTGAAAAATTAGCAAAAAAAATTACGAGAAACTCATTTGCTGACAAAGTCATGTATGTGAACTCAGGTGCTGAGGCAACTGAAGCCAGTATTAAAGTTGCAAGAAGATATTTTTTTTCAAAAGGGAAATCTTATAAAAATAGAATAATTTGTATAAAAAATTCATTTCATGGGAGAACAATCGCCGCAATTCATGCAAGTGGTTCAAAAAAAATGGTCGAGGGATTTGGGCCCAAGGTTCCAGGATTTGATCATATTGATTTTAAAAATTTTAAGCCAAGATTCCCAAATATTAGAAAAAAAATCAAAAAAAATACAGCAGCAATAATGATTGAGACGGTGATGGGAGAGGGTGGCGTTAAAGTTGTACCTAATAAATGTCTTAAATATTTAAGAAAAATTTGTAATGAAAAAAAAATATTACTAATTTTAGATGAAGTCCAGTGTGGAATAGGAAGAACTGGTAAATTTTTTGCATTTGAACATGCTAATGTTAGACCAGATATAGTACCAATAGCGAAGGGTATTGGTGGTGGATTTCCAATTGGAGCGGTATTAATGACTAACAAAGTAGCAAAATGTATGACACCTGGAACACATGGATCAACATTTGGTGGAAATCCATTAGCAATGTCAGTAAGCAATGCTGTTTTAGATCAATTATTAAAAAAAAATTTTTTTAAAAATGTTACTAAATTATCTCAATACTTTTTAAAAGAACTCAATAAAATTAAAGATGAATTTCCAAAAATTATAAAAGAAATACGAGGAAAAGGATTTTTAATTGGAATTCAATTACATTTTGATCAATCAAATTTTATAAAGTCTCTTGAGCAAAATTATCTTTTGACAATTAGAGCTTCAGAAAATGTTATAAGAGTTTTACCTCCATTAAATGTTAAAAAAATTGAAATTGATTTAGCATTAAAAACTATCAAGAAAGTTTGTAAAGAATACAAGTAACTATGAGAAACTTTATTAATCTAAAGGATATTTCAGCAAAAAATCTAAGGAAAATTTTAAACGATGCTAAGAAAAGAAAAAATAGAAGAAAAAAACTCAGCACCATTGATGTCGACAAAGATCATCCATTAAAGGGAAAACTACTGATACAAATGTATGAAAAACCTAGTTCTCGAACACGATTAAGTTTTCATATTTCGATAAATCAACTTGGTGCTAGTTCGATAACTGTAAAAGCTAATGAATTACATCTAGGAAAAGGGGGTGAAAGTTTAGCAGACACAGCAAAAATTTTATCAACTTATGGTGATGGATTTTTACTCAGAACAGATAGTGATAAGAAAATTGATGATTTCAGCAAAAATTTAAAGATACCAATTATTAATTTATTAAGTCCAAGCTCTCATCCCTGCCAGGTACTTTCTGATATATTTACAATTGAGGAAATAAAAAAAAAACCAATATCAAAACTAAATATATGTTGGATTGGTGATTGCAATAATGTTTTGAATTCATTAATAGCAGCGTCTGTAAAATTTAACTTTAATTTAAATATTGGATGTCCGAAAAATTATAGCCCACCTAAATTTGTGATGAACTGGGTAAAAAAAAACAAAAGAAGAGTAAATGTTTTTAATGATCCAAAAAAAGCTGCAAAGAATGCAGATGTGGTATTTTCTGATAAAGTATTTTCACTGAATGACAAAGGAAATAAATCAAAAAAAATAGAAGATTTTAAAAATTATAGAATAGATACAAAACTAATGAGAGTAACACGAGCCGACTCAATATTTCTTCACTGTTTGCCCAGAGGAAATGAAGTGTCAGAGGAAGTTTTTTTAGGCGAACGATCTAGAGTTTGGCAACAAGCGCTTAATAGAGTTCATGTTCAAAAAAGTATTCTATTATATAGTTTTGGAAAATTAAGGTAGCGGAATAGGATTATCAGAATATTGATTTAAAAATAGAATAACCGAAGCTCTATCTTTCTCTTTCCTTAGACCAGCAAAACTCATCTTGGTACCTTTTATCCAAGCTTGAGGTTTTCTAAGATAACCGTTCATCTCTTCAAAAGTCCATTCTTTGTCGTATTCGTTTAAGGCCTGCGAATATTTGTAATCATCGATTGCAGCAACTTTTCTACCTAGCACTCCATAGAGCGCTGGTCCAATTTTATTTGCACCTCCTTTTTCAATCACATGGCACGCAGAGCATTTTTTAAACACCTTTTCTCCATGCGCAACATCACCCAAAGCTAATAGACCCGCAATATCAACTTCATTAACTGATTCAGTTTTTGTTTCAGATACTTGAGTTACTGAGCTGCTTTCAGGCACTTCAACTTTATATCCAGCAGTTTTAGGCTTATCGACGTGAAAAATTAAATTAGATATCTTTCCTATCCCAATAAATAGCAGGGCAATTAATAATATTGAAGCTACAATTTTATTTATTTCGAATGAATCCATGATATTTACTTTTTTAAGTCGTATAACATGTTAAACAAAAAAAATAATATATAATTATTTTTTATTTAAGCGGCTGAAAGACGCATAAATACTAAATTTATGACAAAAACTATTATTTTAATACCCTCTAGAATGGGAGCAACCAGACTACCAAACAAACCACTTCTCAAAATTAAAAATAAATCATTAATTAATCACGTTTATGATAAAGGCAAATCTACTAATATTGGTGAAGTTTATGTTGCCACTGGAGATGAAGAGATATTTGAGGAAGTCATAAAAAACAATGGTAAAAGTATTTTTACAAAAAAAAATCATCTAACAGGAACAGATAGAATTTTTGAAGCCTATGAACAATTAAAAAAAAATAAAATAGAATATATAATTAATCTTCAAGGTGATGAGCCTTTAATAGAAACAAAAGATATTATTAATTTAAATAATTTAGCAATAAAGCATAATTCAGACATTGCAACACTTGCATGTAAACTTGAAAACAAGAATATAAAAAATAAAAATGTTGTGAAAGTAATTTGTAAGGAAAATATTGAAAAGCATCAATTTTCATCAGCAAAAAAATTTTTAAGAGTAGCTGAAAATGAAAATTCAGATTATATTTATCATCATATTGGAATTTATATTTATAAAGTATCCGTACTAAAAAAGTTTGTTAGCTTGAAACAATCAAATAACGAAATTAATTTTAAACTTGAGCAACTTAGAGCTTTAGACAATAATATTAATATTGACGTAATTTTTTCAAATTCTATACCTATTGGAGTAGATACCAATGAAGATTATCTGGAAATAAAAAAACTTATGGAATATAAGTCTTAAATTATGAAAATTGCTTATCAAGGTATTCCAGGTAGTTACAGTGAAAGTTGTGCTAAGATAAATTATCCTGAGTGTGAGACTATTTCTTGTAAAACGTTTGATGAATGTTTTGAGATAGCAAATAAAAACAACGATATAAAAACTATAATTCCAGAGTCAAATAAAACTACAGGAAATATTGGAATTGAATATTTAATATTTAAATTTAGACTAAATATTTATGCTGAACATTTTTTTAAAATAAGCCATAACCTTCTGGGTATTAAAGGATCAAATTTAAATGACATTAAAGATGTTTATTCACACGCTCAAGCTTTAAGTCAATCTTCTGTATTTATAAAAAAAAATAATCTTAATGAACAGGTTAGAGCTGATACAGCCGGTTCAGCAAAATATATATCTGATAGCAAAGATAAATCTAAAGGAGCTATCGCATCGAATTTAAGTGCAGAAATTTATGATCTTGAAATTATTAAAAAGGATATTCAAGATAATAAAGAAAATTTTACAAGATTTTTATTATTGGGAAAGGACATTATACAACCTGAGAATGATAACAAATTATACATCACGTCTTTTTTATTTAAACTTAAAAGTAAACCAGCCGCTCTTTACAGTGCCTTGCAAGGAATGGCAATTAATGGAGTTAATATGATTAAGTTGCAAAGCTTCCCAGAAAAAAATTCTTTTTCATCATATTTTTTTCTATGTGAAGTTGAAGGTCATATTGAAAATCAAAAAATTAAAAATTCTTTAGAAGATTTAAATTATCATTGTGAAGATATGAGTGTTTTAGGGGTTTTCGAGGCAGATAAGCTAAGAAAAAAATAAGATATCATATTGAAGATTTTAAATTATTACTGATATAATATATATGGGGGCCATCCAGGTGAAGGTACCATGAACTCCCCTAGGTCTTAACGGAAGCAAGGGTATTGAGTATTCATTCAGGTTGGTTGGTCTCCTAATAATTTATGAATTCAAACAGCAAAGTTTTAGCGCTAAAATATAGACCACAAACTTTTGATCAACTTGTTGGTCAAAAAGTTATCGCTGAAAGTATATTTAATTCAATCAGAAATAACAAAATTCCAAATGCATATATGTTTTTAGGAATTAGAGGTAGTGGAAAAACAAGTGCCGCAAGAATTGTTGCTAAAGCTCTTAACTGTGTAAATGGTGTAGAAAACTTGTGTACAGAAAATTTTTGCGAAAGTTGTAAATCAATTATTGAAGGTAATAATATAGATGTTTTAGAAATAGATGCCGCCAGCAAAACAAGCGTAGAGGACGTTAGAGAATTAATAGAATTTTCTAGGTACAAACCGACTTCTGCTAAATATAAAATATTTATATGTGATGAGGTTCATATGTTTTCAAAATCAGCTTTTGCGGCTCTTTTAAAAACATTAGAAGAACCTCCCTCTTATTTAAAATTTATTTTTGCCAGTACAGATGTAAAAAAAATACCAGTTACAATTATATCCAGATGCCAAAGATATGATCTTTCAAGAGTAAATTCAGAGGAATTGTTTAATTACCTTCATAAAATTAATGAATTAGAAAAAGGAGAGATTTCAGATGATGCGATCAAATTAATCGTTAAATTATCAGAAGGATCAGTTAGAGACTCTCTCTCGCTACTCGATAGAGCTTTACTAGTAGATAATCAAGGTAAAAAACTTGACCTTAAAACAGCACATAAAATATTTGGATATTTTGAAAAAACTTTAATTATAGACTTAATTGAATGTATTTTAAATGGAGAAGAAGAAGATACTCTTAAAATGTATAAAAATATTTATAATTCTGGAGTGGAGCCGAAAGTTTTTCTTAATGAGTTTTTGGAAACATTATACTATTTGAAAAATATAAATTTTATCGATTTAAATGGAACAAATTTTGAATTAAACGATAAAGAATTTGACAAAATTCTTTCTTTGTCAAAAATAACTGAAAAAAAAGACCTGCTTATTTTGTGGCAGTTTACTTTAAATAATCTTGAAAAAATTGATATTATAAAAAATCAACATCAATTTATTGAGATGTTTTTAGTGAGATTGCTTCATTTAAAAAAAGTTTTGAAAGGGGCTAAAAATCGTGAGATTAAAGATTTGAATATAAATAAAATAATGCCAGAAAATAAGATCCAAGTTAAAAAAGACACCATTGATCAATTAAAGAGCATTGAGCAGGAAGAAAAAATAACGTCTAAACCTGAGGTAAAAAATATAATTGATAATTTAGAAATTAATAATTTTGATGAACTTATCAAAATTTGTGAAACCAAAAAAGAACTAAAAATCAAATATGAGCTTGAAAATAATTTAAGATTAGTAAGTTTTAAAGACAATAAAATAGAAATTTCTTTTAATTCAAATCTTGATAAAATGTTTGTTAAAGAGTTGACTGCAAAATTACTAGAGTGGACAGGTAGGAGATGGATTATAGCTTTCTCCAAAGAGGTAGGTTTGCCAACTATTAAAGAAAAGAGAAAAGATTTAGAAAAAAAATTATTTAATAGCGTATCTAAATCTGATTTTTCACAGAAGATTAAAAAAATATTTCCTGATGCAGAACTTTTAACTGCTAAAAAGGAGAATGAGTAATGACAGATTTTTCTAAAATCCTAGAGAAAGCAAAAGAACTAGAAAAAAAAGTTAAGGAAAGCCAGGAGGCAATTAAAAAAATTGAGGTTGTGGGTAATTCAGGTGGAGATCTAGTAAAAGTTAAGCTTAACGGAGAAGGCGAAATGATTTCAGTTGAAATTTCAGACAAACTTTTAAATGAAGAAAAAAATGTTATCGAGGATTTAATTAAGGCCGCACATAACAACGCTAAATCCTCATTAAAATCTAAAACAACAGAGGAAATTTCTAAATCTGCTGGAAATTTTGGAATACCTGGTTTTAAATGGCCTTTGTAATTTAAATGCAGAATTTAAATGAAATAGACGAATTAATTAAGTTAATATCTAAACTTCCAGGTTTAGGACCCAGGTCTGCAAAAAGAATAGTTCTTAAAATGATAAATAATAGAGAGGAACTAATCAAACCTATGGCAAAAAATTTGGCAAATGTTTATAAAAATATATCAAGATGTAAAACTTGTGGATCACTTAAATCAAATTTAACCCTATGTAGCAATTGTGAAATACACAACAACAAGCCTAATAAAATTTGTGTAGTTGAAAATATCGCGGATCAGTGGAGCATAGTTTCTTCTAGTATTTATAATGGATACTTCCATATTCTTGGAGGCACTATTTCTTCAAACAATCAAAACAAAGCGGATTTACTGATAGATGCTCTAGTTGAAAGAGTAAAAAAACAAAAGATTGAAGAAGTAATTTTAGCTACAAGTGCAACTATAGAGGGACAAACAACTGCATTTTATATCCAAGACAGTCTTAGGGACACTAATACTAAAGTTTCAAAGCTTGCTCAAGGATTACCAGTAGGTGGAGAAATTGAAAGTTTAGATGATGGAACTTTAATTTATGCATTTAAAAATAGACAGAGTCTAGGAAAAGATTAATTTTTTTTAATCAGTCTATTTAAATGTAATAAAGGTTCGGTATATCCCGATGGCTGATCTTTTCCTTGAAATATTAGTTCACAAGCTGTTTTAAATGCAATAGATCTATCATAATTCGGTGACATATTTTGATATAGTTTGTCATTACTATTCTGTTTATCTACAACTTTGGCCATTTTTTTCATGATTTCTAAAACTTGTTTTCGACTACAAATTCCGTGGTAAAGCCAATTAGTTATTTGTTGAGATGAAATTCTTAAAGTTGCCCTATCTTCCATTAATCCAACATTATTAATATCTGGTACCTTTGAACATCCGATTCCTTGATCGATCCATCTAACAACATAACCAAGTATAGTCTGTGCAGAATTTGAAATTTCTTTATTAATTTCTTCTACTGACCAATTTGGATTTTTTACAATTGGTATAGATAATAACTGATCTATTTTGGCCCTTTCTCTTTTTTTTAATTTACCATGTTTCTCAAATATATTAATTTCATGGTAGTGAAGAGCATGAAGAGCGGCAGCAGTTGGGGATGGGACCCATGCACAATTTGCACCAGCTTCTAAATGTGAAATTTTTTGTTTCATCATCTCAGACATTCTGTCTGGCATAGCCCACATACCTTTGCCAATTTGAGCAACACCTGAGAAACCACAATTTAATCCTACATCGACATTATTATTTTCATACGCATTTATCCAAGAAGATGTTTTCATGTCCCCCTTTTTAATCATTGGTCCAGCCTCCATAGATGTGTGCATTTCATCACCTGTTCGATCTAAAAAACCGGTATTTATAAAGAATACTCTATTTTCCAGTGTTCTAATACATTCTTTAAGATTAACTGTTGTTCTTCTCTCTTCATCCATTATTCCACACTTAATAGTAAATTTTTTAAGACCTAAAATCTCTTCTACTTTTGTGAATAGTAAATTTGTAAATGCCGTCTCATCAGGTCCGTGTTGTTTGGGTTTGACTATATAAATAGAACCATATCTTGAATTATTTTTATTTTTTAAGTCATGGATAGCACATAAGGAAGTTATAAAAGCATCTAAAATTCCTTCAGGTATTTCAGAACCATCTTGTAAAAGTACGGCAGAGTTAGTCATTAAATGACCAACGTTTCTATTTAAAAGGAGAGCTCTTCCATGAAGACTTTCTTTCTTTCCATTTTTTGATATATAATTTCTATTAGGATTAAGTTTTCTTCGTAATTTCTTTCCATCTTTTTCAAATTCTGCGATAAGATTTTTTTTCATTAACCCTAGCCAGTTTCTATAGCCAATTATTTTATCCTCTGAGTCAACAGCCGCTACAGAGTCTTCATGATCACATATAGTAGATATAGCAGATTCTATGATAATATCTGAAATTCCAGCGGGATCTCCTTTTGCACTAAATGCATTAGGATTAATGATAATCTCAATATGAAGATTATTATTTTTTAAAATGATTGCTGAAAGTTTTTCTTTGTCTAGTCTATATCCTATATATTTATGATTATCCTCAAGTTCAGTTAAACCTTTGTTAGTATACAGTTCTAATTTATTATCTTTAATAGAGATTTTATCAATTTTTTTCCAAGAAGAGTTTTTCAATTTAAAATTTTTATCTAAAAATTTTTTTGTATATTCAATTACCTTCAGCCCCCGCTCAGGATCATATCTTTCGCTGATTGATTCTTCAGATGAGATAATATCTGTACCATATAAACTATCATAAAGACTCATCCATCTCGCATTAGCAGCATTTAAAGCATATCTAGCATTCATAATTGGCACCACAAGTTGTGGACCTGCTATACTAGAAATTTCTATATCTACATTCTCTGTTTTGATTTGAAAATTTGCCCCTTCTTTTTTTAGATAACCAATTTTTTCGAGATATGATTTATATTCTTTTAAATCAAATTCTTTTTCATAATTTTCTAGATGCCATCTATCAATATCTATTTGTAATTTTTTTCTTATTCGAAGCAACTCTATATTCTTAAGTCTCAGTTCGTGGCTTACTTTGCTTAAGCCTTTCCAAAATTTATCTTTTGAAATTTCAGTTCCAGGAATAGCTTCATTATTAATAAAGCTATATAGATCTTCAGAAATAGACAAGTTTTCTATATTTATATATTTTTTCGGCATTTTATTTTATAATTTTAAAAAAGTTTTATAAATTAGTAAATTGGTAAAATTAGTCACTTTATTGCCTTTATTTTATAAAATATTCAAATTATGAAAAATTATCTAAATTTTGAGAATGAAGTCAAAGAACTTGAAGCTGAACTAGAGGGATTGAAAGACCCATATAACAAGGAAGGAATTTCAGAGGTTGATACTGACGAAATTGCATCATACGAAGACAAAATAAATGATAAATTAAAAAAAATTTACTCAAATTTAAATCCTTGGCAAACTACTCAAGTAGCTAGACATGAAGATAGACCAAAGGCAAAATACTTTATTGAAAATTTGTTTGATGATTTTATATCCTTATCAGGCGACAGATTTTATGGGGAGGATAATTCCGTAATAGCTGGATTTGCTAAATTTAGAAATAAATCAATTTTAGTAATTGGACAAGAAAAAGGAGAAAATTTAGAGGAGAGGCTTGATAGAAATTTTGGAATGATGAGACCAGAAGGTTATAGAAAAAGTATTAGATTAATGGAATTAGCAAACAAATTTAACATCCCAATAATCACTTTCATAGATACCCCAGGTGCTTACCCAGGAGTTGGTGCAGAAGAAAGAGGACAAGCTGAGGCAATTGCAAGATCTATTGAAACTTGTATGAAATTAAAGGTGCCTAATATATCTATAATCATAGGCGAGGGTGGATCAGGTGGTGCAATTGCTCTAGCATCAGCTAGCAAAGTAATTATGTTAGAAAATGCAATCTACTCTGTAATATCCCCAGAAGGTTGCGCAACAATTTTGTGGAGAGATCCTAAGAAAACTCTAGAGGCAGCCAAAGCAATGAAACTTACCTCAAAAGAATTATTTGATTTAAATATTGTAGATGAAATTATTGAAGAGCCTCTAGGTGGAGCTCATAGAGATAGAGAGAAGACACTAGAAAACATAAATAGTTCAATATTGAAAAATTTAGAATATTTTGAAGGTATGAACGGAGATGAGGTAATCTTGCAAAGAAAGAATAAATTTTTACAAATTGGTAGAGGAAGAGGATTTTCAACTAATACAGAAAACGATAGTAATCTTTCTCTCAGAAAAAATAATATGACTGACTTTGTTGAAAAAATTACTAATAATAAAAAAAATTTATTAGTTGGTTTAGTACTTATTCTGATGTTAGCGGCTATAATTTATTTATTATAAAGATCCACAACAGTTTTTGTATTTTTTATTTGTAGCTGGGCAAACTTCATTTCTCGAAATTTTTTCACCCTTTTTTAAAATTATTAAGCATTTGGGATTGTCAGAAACTTTAGGTTTTTTTTCATTATTATAATCATCTGAAACAATTTTTATATTTAACAGCAGGCCAATAAACTGTTCTTTGAGTCTACCAAGTAATTCTTCAAATAAATTAAAAGCTTCTTTTTTATATTCTATCAAAGGATCTCTTTGACCATACGATCTTAGGCCAATTACTTGTCTAAGTTGTTCCAAATATTGGATATGCATTTTCCAATTTTGATCAATTAATTGTAAAAATATTTTTTTTTCTATTTCTTTCGATTTTTCTTCACCTAAAATATCAATTCTATCATTTCTTTTTTCATTAAATTTTGTTGTAGTTATTTCTCTAAAAAAAGCAGTATCCTTAGATTGAATATTATCTATTTCATCTTTATTAAATGAAGCTCCCAATGTTAATAACAATTTTTTCTCTATATTGTTGTTTTTATTTTTATAGTCAGACAATTCATCAATTATTTGACCTAGAAAGATATCTGCAAATTCATAGGGATTAGAGCTATCAATTACCTTTCTTCTTTGAGAAAATATAACATGTCTTTGATCGTTCAAAACATCATCAAATTTTAGTAGCGATTTTCTAATATCGAAATTTCTTGCCTCTACTTTTTGTTGGGCTCTTTCAAGAGCTTTGTTAATCCATGGATGGTCAATACTTTCGCCATCTTTCAGGCCAAGTTTTTCAAGTATATTATTCATAGACTCTGAACCAAAAATTCTCATTAAATCATCTTCAAGGCTTACAAAAAAAATTGAATTACCCTCGTCTCCTTGTCTTCCAGATCTTCCACGCGCTTGATTGTCAACCCTCCTACTTTCCATTCTTTCAGTGCCTACAACACATAAGCCGCCTAATTTTTTTATTTCATCTCTAGATAAATTATCAGCTTCTTTACCACCAAGCTTTATATCGACGCCTCTTCCTGATATGCTGGTTGTGATTATTACAGATTTTCTAGAGCCAGCATTTGCGATAATTTCAGCCTCTTTGTCATGGTTTTTTGCATTTAGAACAATATGATTTATTTTATTTTCATCAAATAACTTGGAGTAATGTTCAGATTTGTTGATACTACTCGTAAAAATTAAAATAGGTTGGCCTAGATTATATTTTTCACTTACTAATTTTACTATGGCAGTGTCTTTTTCTTTTTCAGTTCTATAAATCTGATCATTAAGATCTTTTCGTATCATTACTTTATTTGTTGGGATTGATAAAATATTTAAATTGTAAATTTCATAGAATTCTTGAGCCTCTGTAATAGCAGTTCCTGTGCAACCACAAATATTTTTATATAATTTAAAATAATTTTGATAAGTAATCGAAGCTAAAGTTTGATTTTCAAATTGAATAGACAAATTCTCTTTTGCTTCTAAGCTTTGATGTAAACCATCACCAAACCTTCTTCCAGGCATTTGTCTTCCAGTTTGCTCATCTATAATTATAATCTCGTTATTTTTGACTATATAATCTTTACCATTGCTGAAAATATAGTTTGCTCTTAAAGATTGATTTACTAAATGGACTAAAGATAGGTTTTCTGGATCATAAAAATTATTATTTTTTAAAATACCAATATCTGAAAAAATCTTTTCAACATTATCAATACCTTTGTTTGTTAACAGAACACTTCTATTTTTTTCGTCTATATCAAAATCTTCATTATTTAATTTTTTTACTAGTTTATTTACAAGTATATATTGTTCTGTTTTGTCTTCTGCCTGCCCAGATATTATCAGAGGAACCCTTGCTTCATCAATTAAACAAGAGTCAATTTCGTCAACAATTGCATAATTATGACCTCTCTGAACCATCTCTTCTTGAGAATATTTCATATTATCACGAAGATAATCAAATCCTAACTCACTATTAGTTGCGTAGGTAATATCACATAGATAATTTTTTCTTCTTTCTTCATCGCTTTGACCTGAATTAATATATCCACAGTTAATACCCAAAAAATTATATATTTTTCCCATATTTTCAGCATCTCTTTTTGCGAGATAATCATTTACTGTAACAATATGAACTCCATTACCTTCAAGTGAATTTAAATATGCGGCAAGAGCAATTGTAAGAGTCTTTCCTTCACCTGTTTTCATTTCAGCAATTTTGTTTTGATTTAAAACTATTCCACCTATTAACTGGACATCAAAATGTCTCTCATTATTAATTCGTTTTGAGGCTTCTCTTACAAGCGCATATGCTTCAGGCAGTAAATCAACTTTATTAGCACCATCAATTATTTTGTTTTTTAACTCTTGAGTTTTTTTAGGAAAGTCATTATCGTCTAATTTGCTAGTTTTACCCTCTAATTTGTTTATTTCTTCAACAAATTTTGATAATTTATCTAATTCTTTTTGATTAGAAGATTTGAATAATTTTGACAATAGATTAAATGGATTTTTCATATGATTTATTTGTTATTTAAACAAATCTTATATAATCATATTATTAATTTTTTAAACATATGCTTTTTAAAAAAGAAAATTATCAAATAAGGTCAAATTCTATTGGTTTTTACCAAGATCTAGAACATTTAGATGGAGTTGGAATTTCAGCTGTATCAGCAGATTTATATTCAAATGAAAAAAAACGAGACGAACTTGTAATTTTTTACTTTAGAAAAGGAGCAAGTTATGCAAGCGTGTATACTCAATCGAATATTAGATCTGAAAATATAAAATGGAATTTAACTAACACAAAAGATAAAGTAAATGCTCTTCTCATAAATACAAGGAATGCAAATGCATTTACGGGAAAAGAAGGTTACAAATCAATAAACAATATTGCATCTTTACTATCAGAATTATTAACAAAAAAACAGATTAATGATGAGGAAGAACCAAAAAAAATAAAAAATAAAAATATTTTATTTGCCTCAACAGGAACGATTGGAGAAACTTTTCCAGAAGATAAAATTAAATGTGCATTACCAAACTTAGTTGATAAAATTAAATATATACAAAATAAGTATATTTGGATTAAAGCTGCAATGGGTATTTTAACTACAGATACTAAGCCAAAACTTTCCATGGAAGAATGTAAAATATCAGGTACGCCTGTAAAAATTTATGGAGTTGCAAAAGGATCCGGGATGATACATCCAGATATGGCTACAACTTTAGGATTTGTATTTACTGATGCAAAAATTAGTTCAAATGTATTAAAAAAATTATTAAAAAAAAATATCCAAAACACTTTTAATGCAATTAGTTGTGATGGAGACACTAGTACAAATGATATGGTAAGTATCTTTTCCACAGGATATGCTAAAAATAAAGAAATAAAATCATATAAAGACAAATCTTTGGTTGATTTCGACAAAGCTTTAAATCTAGTCTTAAAAAATTTAGCTAAGAGTGTGGCTGCTGATGGTGAAGGTGCTTCTAAATTTATAATTATTAAAACTGAAAAATGTAAAAATGAAAATGATGCAAAAAAAGTGTGTTTTTCAATTGCAAATTCACCACTAGTAAAAACTGCAATCGCTGGAGAGGATCCTAATTGGGGTAGAATAATAATGGCAATTGGAAAAACAAAAGTTAAATTAAATTTAAATAAATTAAATTTAAGTATTGGACCATTTAAAATTATAGATAATGGAAAACTTTCTCAAAATTATAATGAGAGCAATGTTGCTGAATACATGAAATCTGGAGAGATTAAAATAAATATTCAATTAGGTAGTGGAAAAAAAGAGTTTGAAGTTTATACAATGGATCTTACAAAAAAATATATAGAAATTAACGCAGATTATAGATCATAACTCATTGAAAAATATAATTTTAATACTACTTAAGAACAAATGATTAAGTATCAATTAAAATGTAATGCTTGTGAAAATATCTTTGATAGCTGGTTTGCATCATCTAAAGAATTTGAAAAATTAAAAAAAATAAAACTAATTAATTGCAATAAATGCAATTCTTTAAATATTGATAAATCTATAATGTCGCCAAGAATATCATCAAAATCAACAATTAAGCATAAAAAAACTCCAGAAAAAATGAATGAGGTAAAATCAAAAATAAAAGAATTCCAAACTTATATCAAAAATAACTTTGAGTACGTAGGTGAAAATTTTTCATACGAGGCTAGATCAATCCACTATGGAAATAAGAAATTTAAAAAAGGAATCTATGGCAATGCATCAAAAAAAGATATCAAGGAATTAAGTGATGAAGGTATTGATACAACCATGATTCCTTGGATTAATGATAAAGAAAACTAAATCTTTTTAAATTTACTTATATAGTTAACATCAGTATTGTTATTTATTTCCCATCTATCTTGTAAAACATTATATTTTAAACCTTTAATACTTGAAAGAGATAACTTATTTTGTTTACAAACTGTTTCTAATTTAATTGGTTCTACAAATTTAAACCAGTCATGTGTTCCGACTGGCAACCAATTTAATACATATTCAGCTCCTATTATCGCTAAAAAATATGATTTAAGTGTCTTATTTAATGTAGCAATAAACATTATTCCATTTTTTTTTAATAACGATGCACTTGATTTTATAAAATAATTTAAATCATCCACGTGCTCCACTACTTCCATATTTAATATTACATCAAATTTTTTTTTCTGCTTAAAATTTTCTGGAGAACAACAGAAATATTTTATTTTTAAATTATTTTTTTTTGCATGTATTTTCGCTATAGTAATATTTTTTTTTGATGCATCTATTCCAGTTAATTTACCACCAAGTCTATACATAGGCTCTGTTAGCAAACCACCTCCACAGCCTATGTCTAATATTTCTAGATTTAAAAAAGGTTTATCTTTGTTTTTAATCTTAAACTCTTTAATTAAATGATTTTTTATGTATTCAATTCTAATAGGATTAAATTTATGTAAAGGCTTAAAATTACCTTCAGGATCCCACCATTCGTCTGCTAAATTACTAAATTTTTCTATTTCTTCTTTGTTTATTGTGTTATTAGCCATAAATTTTATTTTAAATTAATAATTTTTTTTTTAAAGATAATATAGGAAATAACAATGAAAATTGTAGTATTAAAATTTGGAGGAACTTCTGTTGGTTCAATTCAAAGAATTAAAAATGTTGCCAAAATTTCAATCAGTTACTTAAAAAAAAACTACAAAATAATTGTTGTTTCGTCTGCAATGAAAGGTGAGACAAATAAACTAGTTAAGTTAACCAAACAGCTTTCAAATAATTTTTTACCAGCTGAATATGATTCTATTTTGGCAACTGGAGAACAGGTGGCTTCTGCATTAATAGCTGGGAGATTAAACGATCAGGGATATTTATCAAGATCATGGCTTGGGTGGCAGGTACCGATATTTACTCATGGAAAATATTCACATTCAAGAATAGTTAATATAAATAAAAAAAATATATTAAAGTTTTTAAAAAGTGGGGGGATTCCTGTAATAGCAGGCTTTCAAGGAATTAATTCTGATAATAGAGTAACAACAATTGGAAGAGGTGGATCAGATGCTAGCGCTATAATGCTGGCAAAATTTTTTAAAGCTGAAAAATGTATAATTTACACAGATGTGGATGGTGTCTATACCACAGATCCAAACGTAGTTCCAAAAGCAAAAAAAATACAAAAAATTTCCTATGAAGAAATGTTAGAAATGGCATCATTGGGAGCCAAAGTTATGCAACCACACTCCATACAAGATGCGAGGCTTAACAGAATAGATATTGAAGTAAAATCATCTTTTAAAAATTTACCCGGGTCTATAATTACTAAAAGAAAAAATGTGTCTTCTAAAAATATAATTAGAGGTGTTTCTTTTACAAAAAACGATGCGAAAATTACTCTAGTTGGAGTTAAGGACAGACCTGGTGTGGCAGCAACTATTTTTGAGCCTTTATTTAAGAACTCTATAAATGTAGATATGGTTGTTCAGAATATATCGTCAAAAAAAAAAGAAACAGATTTAACATTTACAATTAAAAATGAGGATCTGTTGAAAACTAAAAAACTAATAAGAAAAAATAAAAAAATTAAATTTAATAATATTTTGATAGATGAGAAAGTTTCTAAAGTATCAATAGTTGGAGTTGGAATGATTACGACCCCTGGTGTTACTTTTAGAATGTTTAATGCTTTGGCAAAGAAAAATATTAATATATTGGTAATTTCAACATCTGAAATCAAAATATCGGTTTTAATAGATAGAAAAAATTTAAAAAAAGCAGTTGATGTCCTTCATAAAGAATTTAAACTAGACATCTAAGTTCATACTAATGAGTATTAGACCATTTAGAGATATTAAAAGAAGAAAAACGAGAGAAATTTCTGTCGGTAATGTAAAAATTGGTGGTGATAATCCCATTGCTATACAGTCAATGACAAATACCAAAACAACAGATATTAAATCTACCATTGATCAAATAATTAATATTGCGGAGGAGGGAGCTGATATTGTAAGAGTTTCCTGTCCTGATGAAAGTTCTACTAAAGCATTAAAAGATATTTCAAAGCATGTTGGCATACCAATTGTTGCTGATATACATTTTCATTTTAAAAGAGCTTTAGAAGCAGCTGAGAACGGTGCTTCATGTCTAAGGATAAATCCTGGAAATATCGGAGACAAAAAAAAAGTTAAAGAGGTTGTTAATGCAGCAAAAAATAATGGCTGCTCAATAAGAGTAGGTGTTAATGCAGGATCTTTAGAAAAAGATATATTAGAAAAATACAAGGAACCTTGTCCAGAGGCATTAGTAGATAGTGCAATAAGAAACATTCAAATCCTAGAAGATTTAGATTTTTTTAATTTAAAAGTTAGCGTTAAATCGTCAGATGTTTTCTTATCCTTGTGGGCTTATCGTCAGTTATCAAAAAAAACTGATTATCCACTTCATCTTGGAATCACAGAAGCAGGGAGTTTTATTCCTGGTAGTATCAAATCTTCAATTGGTTTAGGGACACTATTATTAGAAGGAATTGGGGATACTTTAAGGGTTTCTTTATCGGATGATCCAGTAAAAGAAGTAAAAATAGGAAACGAAATATTAAAGTCTTTAAATTTAAAAAAAAGAGGTGTCAAAATTATTTCTTGTCCATCTTGCGCTAGGCAGGGATTTAACGTAATTGAAACAGTTAAGTTATTAGAAAACAAGCTCTCGCATATAAAATCCCCTATAACATTGTCAATAATAGGTTGTGTTGTAAACGGTCCGGGAGAAGCAGCTTTAACAGATCTAGGAATTACTGGAGGGGGCAATAATAATCACATGCTATATATTAATGGAAACCAAACAAATAAAATTAAAACAAATGAAATGATTGATAGGATAGTTTCATTAGTAGAAGAAAAAGATATTGAGATACAAAAAAACTCTCAGATTAAGTAAATAGCAATGTCACTTCCTTCTCAAAAAGTTTCTGAAATAATTAAAAAACATGCTGATTTAGAAAAAGAACTATCCAGTTCAAATTTGGATAGCAAATCATTTGCTCAAAAATCTAAAGAATATTCAAATTTAAACGAAATAATCAAACATGCAATAGAGTATTCTAAATTTGAACACAACAAAAAGGATTTAGAAAAAATTATATCAGACGTTGAAAGTGATGAAGAAATGAAGGATTTAGCAAAAGTTGAATTAATTGAATTAGTTAAAGTGCATCAGGAAAATGTTAATAAATTAAAATTATTTTTATTACCAAAAGATGAAGCTGATACAAAAAATGCGATTTTAGAAATACGCGCAGGTACTGGAGGTCTCGAGGCTAGTCTTTTTGCATCTGACCTTTTTAAAATGTATGAAAAAGTTTGTCATAAGAAAAATTGGTCTTTAGAAATAATTAACCTTTCCAAAAGCGACGCCGGTGGTTTAAAGGAAGTAATTGCATCCATAAAAGGAAAAAATATCTATTCATTGCTTAAATATGAAAGTGGAGTACATAGAGTTCAACGTGTTCCAGATACAGAAACTCAAGGAAGGGTTCATACTTCAGCAGCAACAGTAGCCGTTCTTCCGGAAGCAGAGGAAGTTGATTTAAAAATCGAAGATAAGGATTTAAGAATTGACGTTTTCAGAAGCAGTGGTCCAGGGGGTCAAAGTGTAAATACAACTGACAGTGCTGTAAGAGTTACTCATTTACCATCAGGAATTGTTGTTAGTCAGCAAGATGAAAAATCACAAATTAGAAATAGAGAAAAAGCCTTAAAAATTTTACGTTCAAGATTATATGAATTTGAAAGAAAAAAAATAGACGAAGAACGATCTAAAGATAGAAAAAGCAAAATTGGATCAGGAGATAGATCTGAGAGAATTAGAACATATAATTTTCCACAAGGAAGAGTGACCGATCATAGGATAAATCTTACATTGCACAAATTAGATGAATTCATGCAAGGGGAAATTTTTGATGAGTTTGTTGAGAATCTAAATCTACAAGCTCAAGAGGAACTTTTAGAAAATTTAAATAAATGAATTACCGAGACATATTAAAAAAAGGAACATCAATTTTAAATGAGAATGCAATATTTAATGCTGATTATGATGCGGAGCTATTATTATCTATCTCTTTAAAAAAAAGCAGGGAAAAGATATTATTGAATTTAGAAGACCAACTAAACTATAACCAAATAAATAATTATCTGAATTTAATAAATAGAAGAAAAAAAAAAGAGCCTATTTCATATATAACTGGTAATAAATTTTTCTGGAAACATGAATTTATTATTAACAATAATGTTTTAACACCAAGATTTGAAACTGAATTACTGGTAGAGGAAATTTTTAAAATATACAAGTATTCAGAAGATTTAAGAATTTTAGACATAGGTACAGGATCGGGATGCATTTTGATATCTTTGTTAAAAGATAAAAAAAAATGGAAAGGAGACGGGTTAGATATATCTAAATTTGCCCTTAAAATAGCCAAAACCAATGCAAAAATACAACAGGTTTCGAATAGAATTAAGTTTATCAAAACTGATATTGACAATTTTAATGGTAGTAAATATGATTTAATTGTATCTAATCCACCATATATAAATAAAATAGAATACAATAATCTTGGTTTGGAAGTTAAAGGTTACGAGCCCATAGAAGCTCTTTATGGTGGTATAGACGGATTAAAAATTATCGAGAAAGTAATAAAAAAAAGTAATATTATTTTAAAATACAATGGTTTATTGGCAATAGAAATGGGTTTAGGTCAACACTATAAAGTTTTTAAATTATTAAGAGAAAATGGGTATTACATTTTAAAAGTTGTGAAGGATTTTCAAAACATTAAAAGATGCATTATTGCAAAAAAAATTAATTAATGAGAAATTTTAAAAATAATAGAAGAAGATTTAGAAGCAATTCTTTTGAAAGAGGATTAAAAATTAACTCTAATGATCAAAGTTTTAATTCTAACATAGGCAATGTATCAGATTTTAAAAAGAAAAATTATCATAGAAATAATTTCAACTCTTCTAAATTAATTCAAAAATATTCAGATCTTGCACGGGAAGCCTTATCTATTGGGGATAAAATTTTATATGAAAACTACATGCAACATGCTGAACATTTTGTAAGACTTTCAGAAAATAACTCAAATTTTTCAAATAATAAAAATGGATCTACAGAAAATTTAAATGATACCAGTATTAGTAAAATTAGCGAAGCTGACACCTCTAAGAAAGACAAAGATCAAATTCAAGCTGAAGAAAATTAGTTTGAAGCATTAATTAATTCTGATTTAAGTACATTAATTTTAATTTTCGCTAACTCAAAATTTTCTCTATTTTTACCCTTTAATTTTTTTCCTGATGGAAGTTTTAGTGTTTGAGAATTAACTTTTTTTCCATTTTTAATAACTTCATAGTGCAAATGTGGACCTGTTGACATTCCAGTTGATCCAACATAACCGATAATTTGACCTTGAGAAACTCTTATTCCTTTTTTAATACCTCTAGCAAATTTAGACATGTGAGCATAAACTGTACTATAAGTACTATTATGTTTTATTTTAACGCAATTTCCACCACCACCACACCAGCCAGCTTTTAATATTAAACCTGATCCAGACGCCATTATTGGAGTGCCCATTGGAGCGGCAAAATCTGTTCCTTGATGCATTTTATTATATCCTAGTATCGGATGTTTACGCATCCCATAACTTGATGACAATCTCGCTCCATTGATAGGGGTTTTCATTAAAGTTTTTTTTATACTTTGACCGTTAGGTTCAAAATGATCATTTATCTTATCTTTTTCTGAGTTAAAATAAAAAAGTTCTAAAGCTTTACCTTGTAATATTAAGTTAGCGTATAAAATATTTCCATAATCTACAGTCTTATTGTCTTCATTTTTATATTCTTCATAGACAATTTGAAAGCTATCATTTTTTCTAATATCTCTTTGGAAGTCAACCTGAAAACCATATATTTGAGCAAATTGAACTATAATATTTGGATCTATCTTTTTATCTATAGCAGCTTTATATAAGCTATTTGAAATAAAATTTTCTTTGTAAATATTAGCAATTCTTAGCTCTTTGGTAATTTCTTTGAATTCGAGAGAATTATTTTGGTTATATGAAAGGATTAGATCCTTTTTTTTGTTAATTGGAATTGTTATTTTTCTGATTTTTTTACCTTCTAGGTTGTCAATATCTAAAATAATTTTTTGATTCTCATAAATATTAAACTTAATTTTATTTTTAATTATAAAATCAATTATTTTTTTTCTCTCTTGTTTATCAATATTTACTTCATTAAGTATTGCCTCAAAGCTTTGACCAGATTTGATTATATAATTAATTTTTTCAAACCTAGGATTTAAAGAATTTGAAATTGATTCCAGTGTTTTTTGTAAATATAAATTTTGTATAATATTTTCTAAATTATTTAATTGTTCAGACTTGAAACGATCATAAGAACTAATTGTTATTACTGTTAATGTTAATAACAACAATAACAGTACAAACGATCGGAACTCTTGAAACTTCTGATAAATTTGACTTTTAAGAATAATTTTTATCATTAAAAAAACGTTGTATATAAAGGGTTTTTTAACACATTTTTTTATATCTAATAGCTTGATTTATATATTTTTTAGAATATAAGCATCCCACTTAACTTAAAAAAAGTTATATTTATCGCGCTTTTTAGCGCGATTAGCTATTTAATACGTTAATATTTTAAGAAGAGAAGTGTGGACGGTTAAGGTTACCAAAATTTGTCGTACACACTTCAAACACATGTAAATTTATTCTTAGATTTATATGGAAGCTAGTGTGCGCCGTTTTTAAACTTAAGAGTTTGATCATGGCTCAGAACGTACGCTGGCGGCACGCCTAATACATGCAAGTCGAACGGGGTAGCAATACCTAGTGGCAGACGGGTGAGTAACATGTGGGTACCTTCCCTTTGGTGAGGAATAACACGAGGAAACTTGTGCTAATACCTCATAAGTCTTTACGGAGAAAGCTTTATGCGCCAATGGATGGGCTCGCACTTGATTAGTTAGTTGGTAAGGTAATGGCTTACCAAGACTTTGATCAATAGCTGATTTGAGAGGATGATCAGCCACATTGGGACTGAGACACGGCCCAAACTCCTACGGGAGGCAGCAGTAGGGAATCTTGCACAATGGAGGAAACTCTGATGCAGCGATGCCGCGTGAGTGAAGAAGGCCTTTGGGTTGTAAAGCTCTTTCGTCGGGGAAGAAAATGACTGTACCCGAATAAGAAGGTCCGGCTAACTTCGTGCCAGCAGCCGCGGTAATACGAAGGGACCTAGCGTAGTTCGGAATTACTGGGCTTAAAGAGTTCGTAGGTGGTTAAAATAGTTGGTGGTGAAATCCCAGAGCTTAACTCTGGAACTGCCATCAAAACTTTTTAGCTAGAGTATGATAGAGGAAAGCAGAATTTCTAGTGTAGAGGTGAAATTCGTAGATATTAGAAAGAATACCGATTGCGAAGGCAGCTTTCTGGATCATTACTGACACTGAGGAACGAAAGCATGGGTAGCGAAGAGGATTAGATACCCTCGTAGTCCATGCCGTAAACGATGTGTGTTAGATGTTGGAAATTTATTTTCAGTATCGCAGCGAAAGCGTTAAACACACCGCCTGGGGAGTACGACCGCAAGGTTAAAACTCAAATGAATTGACGGGGACCCGCACAAGTAGTGGAGCATGTGGTTTAATTCGAAGATACGCGCAGAACCTTACCAACACTTGACATGTTTGTCGCGACTTTAAGAGATTAAAGTCTTCGGTTCGGCCGGACAAAACACAGGTGCTGCATGGCTGTCGTCAGCTCGTGTCGTGAGATGTTGGGTTAAGTCCCGCAACGAGCGCAACCCTCACTTTTAGTTGCTACCATTTAGTTGGGCACTCTGAAAGAACTGCCAGTGATAAGCTGGAGGAAGGTGGGGATGACGTCAAGTCCTCATGGCCCTTACGTGTTGGGCTACACACGTGCTACAATGGCATTTACAATAGGAAGCAAAACGGCGACGTTAAGCAAATCCTAAAAAGATGCCTCAGTTCGGATTGTACTCTGCAACTCGAGTACATGAAGCTGGAATTACTAGTAATCGCGGATCAGCGCGCCGCGGTGAATACGTTCCCGGGTCTTGTACACACCGCCCGTCACACCATGGGAGTTGGTTCTACCTTAAGGCAAAGATTAAAACCTTTGACCACGGTATAGTCAGCGACTGGGGTGAAGTCGTAACAAGGTAGCCGTAGGGGAACCTGCGGCTGGATTACCTCCTTTCTAAGGATGATTAAGGATTAATTCTTAATCAAAATAATTAACAGGATAATGTTGACCGTCCTCATTTCTCTTCTTAAGAATTAAAGTGTTACTTTGACTGGAATGGGCCGGTAGCTCAGTTGGTTAGAGCACACCCTTGATAAGGGTGGGGTCGAAAGTTCGAGTCTTTCTCGGCCCACCACAATTAATAACGGGGGATTAGCTCAGCTGGGAGAGCGCCTGATTTGCATTCAGGAGGTCAGCGGTTCGATCCCGCTATCCTCCACCAGTAACACTTAGTTATTTTATTTGTAAATATTTTATTATTATCAATATCTATATCCGATTGTTC
>QCNR01000010.1:0-2500 GCA_003210075.1 Pelagibacteraceae bacterium AG-426-G09 | reverse complement strand
CATCTTTAGATTTTTGATTTTTAATCCAATTTAACAATTCTTTTTTTTTCTTGATTATACACCATGGATTTTTTAAAAATAATTTTTTTCCAATTTTATCTAAGCAAGATGCTTTTATAGACTCAATTTGAAAATCATTGTGATTATTTTTACAAAATGATTTTGCATTTTTTATATGTTTAATGAACGGTTTATAATCGTATAATGGACCATCTATTCTTGCTAGTGAAAATTTATCTTCTTTACAATAAGTAACAAACTTTTTATTCTTGTACATCTTTCCTTTAAAAGTCTTATAATACCTCCATGGAACTTGAAAATCTTCTTCAAATTTATGAAGGTAAGCGCAGCCTTTATTCCATGGAAGACCTATCGTACATATCCTGGCATTATTTTTTGACATAAAATCTAAGATACTTCCTTCACCCCATGATGTTTTATAAGATAAATTTTTTATCGCATATAAGTTTTTTCCAAAAGCTAAATAGCTATGAAGTGGCTGAGGTGTTCTATAATAATTCCGTTTCAAAGCTTCTTTTGGCAAGACACCAACATTATCTATGGAAGTTTTAAGATCAAATTTTTTTGTTTTAACAAAAGCATTTGTTGAAAATGATGGAAGCAACAAGATCCTTTCTTTTGTAATAAAATTTTCAATAATGTTCAAAATTTTTGGCATTAAATTTTTTTTAAAATCGAATTTATTTAAAAAATTTGAAAATCCAGAATATATAACCACTACTTTGTCGTTTTTTTTAATAACTTGACTTAGAGACTGAATAAAATCTTTTTCTGAGATCATTGATCTTATCTATACCCACCATCAACATTAATAGTAGCATTATTTGTGTAATCTGAATTTATCAAAAAATTAATTGCTTTATAAATATTGCTAAAATTACCAGTTTTTCCTGATGGGATCTCTTTTAATATTTTTTTTTTTAATTTTTCACTTAAATTTAAATACATTCCTGTCTTGAAGTTTCCTAGCTTTATAGTATTCGAAGTAACATTAAACCTTCCAAATTCCTTACTTATAATATTAGTAATTCCATTGGAGGCGAGTTTGGTTGATGTATAAGTTAAAGTGCCTATATCTCCTTTTTCTCCGCCTGTTGAAGATATATTAATTATTCTTCCCCAATTATTTTTAATCATTAATGGTAAAACAATTTTAGCAATATCGAAATACGATAATGTATTTATTTTAAAATCTCTTAAAAACTCGTCATTACTTATATTTAAAAAAGTTTTATTTGTTTTATTTGATGCAAAGTTAATAAAAATAATTTTTTTGTAACTTTTTATTATTTTTATATGTTTTTTTAAATTTACTTTTTTTGTATAATTAAATTTTAAGTAATTAATATTTTTATTCTTAATTATTTTTTTGGAAGAATTATATATTGCAAAAATTTTTTCATTAACAAAATATTTTTCACTCAATAATTTTTGGAAAATACTGCTACTACCACCACTTATAATATATATTTTTTCTTTCATTTTTTTATTTTTAAAATTGAAGCTTTAACACTTAAACCTACCCCAAAACCACATAATAATATTTCAGAATTTTTTTTAATCTTATTATTTTTCAAATAATCGATTATAAGATGTGGTATACTTGAAGATACAGTATTTCCAATCTTTTTAATATTTGATGGAATTATTAAATTGAATTGTCTCAATTTATTTTTAATCAAATTTTCTACTGTAAGAGATGCTTGATGATTAAATATAATCTTTATTTTTTTATTTTTCTTGATAATTGATGTTAATAGATTAATTACTTCAAAATTTACAAATTCAAATACTTTTTTCCCATCCATAAATAATTCACTTTCTTTGGTACATAAATCGTTGAAACTATCTTTTCTAAAACTTTTAAAAGTTTTTAATACCTGAACATTTTTTTTATTAAAATAGAAAACTGATGCACCATCACTAAACAATGATGATGTGGATCTATTGAACTCTTTTATGTGTTTTGAGTAAGTTTCGGCGCAGACAATTAAACTATTACCCTTTAGTTGATTTGCTAAATCTAAAGCATCAACAAATCCAGTACAACCAGAATTTAAATCGTAAAGATTAGTATCAGACTTTAATTTTATTTTTGAAGCAAATAAGAAAGAGTTACCAGGGAATTTATAATTATTGGTTTCAGTAACAAAAATAAGATTATAAACTTTACTTTTATTAAATTTTATATTTTTCCTAGTAAAATTTCTGTACGCGGAATGTGCTAAATCTAAAGATGTTAAATTATTCTCAGCATAAAAAAGTTTTCTTGGTCCAGTTTTTGTGAGTGTCTTGTTAAATAATTTGAGTGAATATTTCTTTTTATATAGCTCCTTAACATCAATTTTTTTTTTTCCTAAGGATGTACCAAAATTATTTTTAAAATTTAAACTCACTTTAATAATTTATTTTTTTTAAGACATTCATATATTTTTTTTACAGACTCACACTCAGACAAATTTTTAATTTTGCCAGCTTT
>QCNR01000009.1 GCA_003210075.1 Pelagibacteraceae bacterium AG-426-G09 | reverse complement strand
ATATAATTTAGCTTATGGAATTCCAGAAGGAGGTTATATTGGAAAATTCTTACCATGGTCTGATGCAAGTTCAGTAGACACAGGTTATTCAGATGGATCTGATTGGTATTTTCAAATGGTATTCTGTGCTACAACTGTATCAATCGTTTCAGGGACAATGGCTGAAAGAATTAAATTATGGCCATTCTTTTTATTCGCTGCAATTTTATCAGGAATTATTTATCCGATTGTCATGGGGTGGCAATGGGGAGGTGGATGGTTAGCATCTGCCGGTTTCTCTGATTTTGCAGGATCGACTTTAGTACATTCAACTGGTGGTGCAGCAGCTCTAGCGGGTGTTATGTTGCTAGGTCCAAGATTAGGAAGATTTACAAAAAGTGGTGAGGCAGCTCCCATTAAACCTTTCGCAGCATCATCGATACCTTTAGTAACTATTGGAATATTTATTCTATGGTTAGGTTGGTTTGGATTTAACGGTGGTTCACAACTAGCAATGGGTACAGCTGACGATGCAATAGCAGTATCAACAATATTTATGAATACATTCTTAGCGGGTGCTGGAGGAGTAATGGCAGCAGCAGTAGTAACAAGACTAGCATTTGGTAAAACTGATGTTGTTCAAATGTTAAATGGATGTATTGGTGGATTAGTAGCAATTACCGCTGAACCTTTAATGCCATCGCCTTTAGCAGCAATTTTAATTGGTGCAGTAGGTGGAGTAATCGTAGTGTATGGAACTAAATTCCTATTATCATTAAAAATTGATGATGTTGTGGGTGCAATTCCAGCTCACTTGTTTGCAGGTATTTGGGGAACATTAGCTGTTCCAATTACAAATCCTGATACTTCATTTGGTACTCAGTTACTTGGGGTAGTTTCAATCAATGTGTTTGTATTTGCTGTATCATTTGTCATCTGGTTTCTTATGAAAAATACTTTTGGTATTAGATTAAGTAAAGAAGGTGAACTCAAAGGTACAGACGTTACTGAAACAGGAGTGATTGCTTACGCAATAAGAGATTAGTTAACATTCTCCCTTTTTTGTTAACAATTAAAAAGGCCCGTATTAACGGGCCTTTTTTTATTTGGATTTTAAAAAATTTAATACTTCTTTTGCGTGGTCTTTTACTCTAACGTTACGCCATTCATGTAAAATTTTATTATCTTTAATTAAAAATGTACTTCTTATTTGGCCCATGAATTCCTTGCCCATAAATTTTTTTTTACCCCAAGTTCTATAAGCTTTAATTGATTTCTTGTCCTCATCTGACAAAAGTTCAAATTTAACTTTATACTTTTCCTTAAATTTTTTATGACTTTCTAAACTATCTTTAGATATTCCAAAGACTTCACATTTAACTTTTTTAAAATTAGATAATAACGAATTAAAATCCTTAGTCTCAAGTGTGCAACCAGGCGTATCATCCTTTGGGTAAAAATATAGAACGATATATTTTGATTTAATCTTAGTTAATTCTACAATTTTTCCAGATGTAGAGTTTAATTTAAAGTTTGGTGCTTTTTTTCCTATTAAATTTGGCATTATTCATTCTCCTCCCAGAGTGATTTATAGTTAATAAACGGAGACAAGCCATAGCTAGAATTAATATTTGTCATGTGAATAGATAGCGATTTAACTGGAGAAATACAGACCTCTTTTTCATAAATTAAATTTAAATATTTTTCAAATGGATCATGTCTATCCAAACAATTTTGGTAAAAATTATCCCAATATTTATTTAATATATTTTTTGAAGTCATAAATGAACACAATGATTTATTTATAGTTCTCCAATGACGTTTACTACCAATAAGTAGATTTGTTTTTTCATTATCCATATACAAGTAAGGATAATCTGAAGGACAAATGATCAAATCTTTATTTAATTGAGATGCAATTCTTTCGAATGTGCCAACCATTTCTTCTAAAGAAGATCTGAAATGCAAATAATCATCTTCAATAAAATATATTATGTCTTCTCCGTCATTTTTCCCTATTTCAAAGCATTTAAGTAAACTTGATAGATTAGAAAAAGTATCTTTCGACTTTTGTTCTTTGATAACATTTAGATGTTCTGAGTGATTATGATTTATAATTTCAAAATTTTCTTTAGATTTATCCAAAATATTCTTTATTACGGCAAGATTTTCTTTCGTTGAATTATCATCTACAATTTTAATATTAATTTTTATTGAATTATAATTTTCTTTAAGATTTTTGACAGCCTTGATAAGAGAGTTCAAAGACCTTTTAACATATTCAATTTTATCTTTTTCAAAAATTCTTTTTTTATTTTGATCCCAAATTTCAATATTTGAGTTAGTTCTAAAAATAATAAGAAGTGACGAAATCTTACGGGTAATTTTTACCTCGCCCAGTGGTAAGATGATTGATTTATTTAGAGTAGAAAGCTGTTGGTTGAGATCTTTATTCAAAGTAGGAGATATAAATTCATTTTGATCAATTATTTCGAAGCCTAAAGATTTAATTATCTTTACAAATATTTTTTTTAATATATTTTTTTTCATAAGATACTTTATATTTACTATGTCTATAAAAACAGCGCAAACTCTTGTTTCTGAAGCAATGCAGGAAATTAAAACTATATCTGCAGAAGAAGCTTATAAAATTTTCGAGGAAAACAATTGTAATTTAATAGATATTAGAGATACGAATGAACTTGAGATTACGGGTGCAATTGAAAATTCAATAAATATTCCTAGAGGACTTCTGGAGTTTCAATTAGATCCAAATGGTCCATTAACTCAAAATGGAATAATTGACCCAAATAAAGAGACAGTTTTATTCTGTGCGGCAGGTGGCCGGTCTGCTTTAGCAACTAAAGCTTTACAAGAAATGGGTTATAAAAAAGTTTGCCATATAGCTGGTGGATTTTCAGCTTTACAAAATTCACAGTTTAAAGTTAAGAAGTAGAATTAAATTCCTCAATAGCGTATTCAAATCTATCTTGTCCCCAGAAGTTTTTATTGTTAATTACAAAAGTTGGGGCACCAAAGATTTTTTTTTTGAAAGCATCGCTAGTTAATTCTTTTAATTTTTCTTTAATGTCATTGTTTTCTATTTTTTCTATAAATTCCTCTAATTTAATATCAATTTGATTTAAAATTTTAGACAATACTTTATTATCAGTTATATCTTCGTTATTTTTCCAATAGGCATCAAATACTAGTTCAATATATTTTTTTAATTGGTCACTTTCTAAAATTAAACAACCTCTCATTAGCTTAATTGTATTAAGTGGAAATTTAGAATTAAAAATAAAATCTATTTGAAACTTTTTCGAAACCATTTCACAATCCATAATCATAAACTGTTTTTTGGGCTCTATATATGCTTGCGGTGTAATATTCCATAATTTGTGTAGACCACCTAACAGTATTGGCTTATAATTAAATTTTATTCCCGCACCTTCATTTTTAATTCTTTTATGTCCCAGGTAGGTATAAGGACTTATAAAATCAAAGTAGAATTCAATGTTTTTAGTCATAAAGACTCATTTTTTTTGCATAAAACATTCTAATAATCCAATAGATAAATATACCTAGCGGTCCAACAAAATAAGTTATTAGCAGTGGAAGAAACATAATATATTTATTTATTAAAAGTCTAGTTCCATCTCTGGATATCCAAGACCCGCAAAAAAGATTTATAGCCAAGAAGTGTATCCAAAAAATAATTAAAAACTCTTGGTTAGAAAATAAATCACTTAAATTTTTTAAACTTAGATATAAACTAAAATTATTGTCAAAGTCGTAAGAACCTAAATAAGATTTATAAATTACAAATATATAGGCAACACATAATATAAAGATAGGGAAAATTGAACTTACAAAAATTCTTCCCAATTTAGAAGAGGGTAGAAATATAAGCATCAACCAAAATGGTATAACGCCTATATTCAACCACAGATAAACCATTTCTATTGTAAAGTAAGTTGAAATTTGCTCGAGCATATTAGAATATATTATATAACTTTAAAAAATGATTCCTATAAAAAACAGAAAAAAAAACCTTGAAGCAACAGTTGAAGAAATGAGAAATTTTGCATTTGTATATGTTGAAAAATATGCTCCTTCAAAACAACAGCTTAGAACATATTTATTAAAAAAATATTTAAAATCAGGTGCGGCGAATGTAAGCAAAAAGAATATAACGGATTTAATTGATGTTGTATTAGAAGATCTTGAAAAATCTAAATTTATTAATGATAAATTTTATTCTAGTTCTAAAGCAAAAAGCTTAATACAGAGAGGAAGTTCAATAAATAAAATAAGAAATTACTTACTTTCTAAAGGAGTGAAAGATAAATATATTAAGGAAACTCTAAGTGATATTAAAGAAAATAACGAAGATCAGGATTTTTTTTCAGCAATAAGGATATGTAAAAAAAAAAGAATTGGCCCAGCTAGAGATGAAAATAACAGGCCTTTATTTATGAAAAAGGATTTAGGTATTTTAGCAAGATCTGGTTTTGATTTTGATACATCAAAAAGAGTTCTTGATATAGAAAAAGACGAATACTTAAAAATAATAAATTTATTATAGTTTTTTATTTTTATTTTTTTCTTGAAGATAATATTTTAATTGTTTTTTAATATAATTTTTCACAAATACAAAAACCAGTAAACCAAAAATAGATACTGATACAATTATAATTAGTATTATTCTAAGCGTTTCATCCATTATAAACTTTCAATAGTTTTTAATATTATACTAGGATTTTTAAAATTTTCTTTTGCATATAAAATTTCATTTCCATTAAAATCAGTAATAATCCCTCCTGAATTTTTTAATATAGCATGTCCAGCAGCAATATCCCACTCATGAGCCCTTGCTTCAGCAACATAAACATGAAACTCTCCTGTTGCAACTACACAAAATTTCAAAGAACTTTTCATTTTTACATGTTCTTTTACATTAAGTTTTTTATGAATATCTAATATTTCAGGTTTTAAATTATTAGAGTAGCTTACTGCTATAATATTATTTTTATCAATTTTTTTATTATTAATGACTATCTCTTGATTATTTTTTAATTCATAACTTAATTTTTTTCCATAGGTATAAAACATTCTATTTTTTGCTGGTGCATATATAATTCCAGCAACTGCTTTTTTATTAATTATTAATCCTGCGTTAAGTGTAAATTCGTCTTTGTTATTTATATAATCATAAGTGCCATCAATTGGATCTACTAACCAAAATGTATTTAAATTAATATTCTTGTTTTCCACTGTTTCTTCCGAAACAATCGGTATGTCTGGGGTAATCTTTTTTAGATTTTGAATTATAATATTATTTACTTCTATATCACCATTAGTAACAGGTGTTTTGTCTTTTTTTGTATGCTCCTTCAAACCTTTGATTCTTAAATCTATAGATACTTTTCCAGCTTTAAAAAAAACCTCAATCAGATTTTTAATAGTATTTTCAATATTATTTATTTTCATATCGCTTTAGCTTTTCTAAAGTTATTATATTTCCGTTTATCACTTTTTTACCTACATTTTCAAAATTAACTGTAATTTTTTCTCTGATAATAGATTGTATCTGGCCGATACCCCATTCTTTATTATTTGGATTTACCACTTTGTCTCCTGGTTCAAAGTCAAATATCATTGTATTTCACTTATAAAGTAAAAGAGTATAAATACAAACCTAATGAAAACAAAAATTAATTCAATTGGTTTACAAAAAGAACCAAAAGATACTACTGTAGTTGTAGCTATGTCTGGAGGAGTTGACTCATCAACAGTTGCTGGAATGATGAAAAAAGATGGTTACAAAGTAGTAGGAATAACATTAAAACTTTACGATGATACTAAACAAACAGCAAAATCCAAACAATGTTGTGCAGGCCAAGATATAATGGATGCTAAAAGAGTGGCTCATAAATTAAATATTGATCATAAGGTTTTATATTATCAGTCAAAATTTAAACAAGGTGTTGTTGATAATTTTATAGAAAGTTATCTAGCAGGAGAGACTCCAATACCTTGTGTGCAATGTAACCAAACTGTTAAATTTAAAGATCTTTTTGAAGAAAGTAAAAATTTGAAAGCTGATGCTTTAATTACAGGTCATTATGTAAAAAGTATTACACAAAATAATCAAACCAATATGTACAGGGCTGTAGATGAAAATAGAGATCAAAGTTATTTTTTATTCAATACCACTAGAGAGCAACTAAATTATTTAAGGTTTCCATTGGGAGGCATGATGAAAAATGAAACAAGAGAAATTGCAAAAAATTTGAATTTAAATGTAGCTGATAAACCAGATAGTCAGGATATATGTTTTGTTCCAAATGGTGACTATGTTTCTGTCATTCATAAATTTAGACCAGATGCTTTTAAGAAAGGAAATATAAAAAATTTAGATGGAAAAGTAATTGGAGTTCATGATGGTATTGTTAACTTTACAATAGGACAAAGACGTGGGATTAAAATAGCTGAGAAAGATCCATTGTATGTCATTGAAATTAATTCTAACAATAATGAAATTATTGTTGGTCCAAAAGAAAAATTAGTAAAAAGAGTAATAGAACTAAGAGACATTAATATTTTAGTTGATGAAGAAGAATTAAAAGAAGAAATATTTGTTAAAATAAGATCTACCGGAAAATTAATAAAGTCAAAATTATCTTTTAAAAATAACAAAGTTAATGTGGAATTACTAGATGACGAATACGGAATATCTCCAGGTCAAGCCTGTGTTTTTTATAAAAAAGATCAATACGGCGATAAGCTTCTAGGTGGTGGATGGATAGTTAATTAGTTTTCTTCCACATAAAAAAGGTAAGACAATAAAAAAATATAACACCTAAAAAATAATCCCATTCCAATGCATGTTTGAAAGCTTTATTTCCTTCAAAGCTAATTATTGGTATAGAAACTATTGCAATTATAATAAGGCCAGTTACTAAAAATCTTTTTGCAACTAAAAATTTAATATTTATGTGATCTTTAATTTTTTCTTTTATTTTATATAACGTTAAAACAAGATAAGCTTGTGCTACAATTTCAAAAATAATAAATAATAACATAACCACTCTTCTAAATAACTTGTAAAGATCGTAATCAAATTTTATTCCTAAGAAAATTGAATGTATTGTTAGAAGTACAGCAGAACTTATACCAAAAAAAACTATTTTATTTAGATGCTTTGCATCATGTTGAAAATGACTTAAGATATTTTTATTCCATAACCAATATCTAATTAATAAATAAGAAGTTAAAAACATTGCCGGTTTGAAAATCAAATATGTTGGAAATACTCTAGCGGTTCTACTTATAGAAGCTCCACCATCAATGTATGGAATAGTGAAACCAATCACATCTTCTTGGTTTGGAAATAAATTATGGAACTGTGTGATTAATATTAGGCAAGCATTAATGCCAATGAAAGGAACGATAAAAATCCATAATGATATGAATTTAACTTTTTTAATATCTTCCATTAATGAGGTTATTTTTTCTTATTTTTCTTTCTTGCTCTTCTTTTTTTTGAGCCCATCTTTCTTCGGCCTCTATGTTTTTTTGGGTAGCCCATATTGTTCGATCCTTTTCTTTAATTTTATTGACTTATCGAATGGATATAGCATTGTTATTTAAATATCAATATTATATGAAAACTAATCTTAGAACATTTATCAAACATACTGCAAAAGATTTTCATAACCAATCAGTTAATCCACCTGTCGTAAGAGCTTCAACAATAATATTTAAGAATCTTCAAGAAATTGAAAAAACACAGAAGAAATATTTAAAAGATCCAAGAAGTGGAAATTTTGACTATGGTAGACAGGGCACATCAACTACTCATGCACTTCAGAGAATCTTACAAGAAATGGAGGAATGTTATAAAGTATATCTAACTCCTACAGGATTTGGAGCAGTTTTTTTAGGAGTTCTGAGCATCGTAGAACCAGGAGATGAAATTTTAGTTACAGACTCTGTTTATTCACCAACAAGATTATTAACCCAGGACTATTTGAAAAAATTCAATATAAGAAGTATTTTTTACGATCCTACTAACTTTAATGATTTAAAAAATAAAATAACAAATAAAACAAAGTTGATACTTGTAGAAAATCCAGGAAGCAATACTTTTGAATTTCAAGATTTAAAAAAAATAATTTCATTAGCAAAAAAAAATAAAATATATACAGCAATAGATAATACTTGGGGAACACCATATTTAATTAAACCGATTAAATTAGGTTTTGATATGTCAATTGTGTCAGCTACAAAATATTATTCTGGTCACTCTGATGTAATGGGAGGTAGTTTAGCAATCAATAAACGAGTATTTAAAATGGTAGAGGCTACAAATAGAGTTACTGGTTTAAGATTAAGTCCTGATGATGCATACTTTATCCTTAGAGGTATTAGAACATTAGATGTAAGAATGGACAAACATCACGTAAACGCTTTAAAAGTCGCAAAATTTTTGTCTAAACAAAAAAAAGTAGTCAAAGTTTGTTATCCTTATAAGAAGAATACTCCGAGATATAAGCTTTGGAAAAAATATTATTCTGGAGCATCCGGGTTAATGGGTTTAAGAATTAAATCAAAAAATAAAAATTCTGTAAAAAGTTTTATTAATTCTTTAAAACTCTTTGGTTATGGTTTTAGTTGGGGAGGCTTCGAAAGCTTAGCATTATATCAAAATCAAAAACAATTAGGCGCAAGGAGTTATACAAATCTAAAAAAAGATGAACATATAATTAGACTTCATATAGGTCTTGAAGATCCAAATGATATAATTAATGACTTGAAGCAAGCGCTTAAAAAAATAAAATAATCTAATGGACAAATTTTTTCCAAGCAGGAGTGCTTTTATTACCCTAATAGCATGTTGTTTAGTAGTTATAATAGCTCTAGGTATTCGACAAACTTTTGGATTATTTTATTTTGATTTTTCAACTGATTTAGACATTACCATTTCTCAATTTGGTTTTGCTATGGGTCTCCAACTCTTTTTATGGGGAGCCTTCAGTCCACTATTTGGAGTAATAACAGATAAGTATGGAGGAAATATTGCAATTTTTTTAGGTTTTTTATTTTTTTTACTTGGCGTTGTTCTGTTTTATTCAGGATTTAATACAGGAGTCTATTTTATATACACAATAGGAGTTTTAATTGGTGTAGGTTTAGGATCAACGGCTATAGGTATTCCAGTGTCTGTTGTTGCAAAGCATTTTCCAGCTTCTAAGAGAACTATAGCAACAGGCATAGTTACTTGCGCAGGCTCTTTCGGATATTTTGTATCACCAGTATTAGTAAAATATTCTTTAAATGAGAGTGGTTGGGAAAATACTATTTTCTATTTTTGTTTATTATTAGGCTTGGGATTGCTGGTAGCATTATTTGTGAGCACTCCGAAAATACCTGTTGGAGAAAACCAAAATAAAGATCAAAGTGCTGTAGATGCACTGAAAGAAGCTTTTGCAAACAAAAGTTTTATATATTTAACACTAGGTTTTTTTGTATGTGGTTGGCACATTGCATTAGTTGCAACGCATATACCAACAGACATGATGGACAAAGGATTGCCTGATTGGTGTGCGACGGCTGTATTATCATTAATTGGCTTATTCAATATGGTTGGAACTATAACAAGCGGATATCTATCTACTAGATATAGTAAGAAAAAAATTCTGAGTGCAATTTATCTTTTAAGAGGAGTTTCAATTATGATATTCATCTTTTTTCCTCCAAGCGTTATTAATTCAATTATTTTTGGAATTACTTTTGGTTTCTTATGGCTTTCCACAGTACCACCTACAAACGGCATTGTGGCACATATCTTTGGAACTAAATATGTGGGAATGTTGTATGGTATTGTTTTTGTAAGCCATCAAATCGGATCATTTTTAGGGGCTTATTTGGGTGGAGTATTTTACGAAATGAATGGAAATTTTGACTATGCGTGGTACGGATCAATAGCTTTATCAATTTTTGCAGGATTAATACATTTGCCAATTAATGAGAAACCAATTGAAAGATTACAAACAGCATAAACTAAAATTTAATCCTTACTTAGAGAAACTTTATCAATCAGATAAACCTTTAATTATTTACAAAATAGATGATGGATATAATATTTACACAGATTTTTCCAAGAAGATTCTTTTAAACAAAAAAAATATTAAAAAATTCTTTCAATCAATTGAAAAAAAAAAATATAAAAAAGAAACAGATTTATATCTTGGTTTTTTTGGTTATGAAATTTTGTGTAATTTAATCGGTATTAATATAAAGAATAAGAAAAGAATAAATTTTTATAAAGGAATTTTTTATAAACCAGAAACAATAATAAAAATTAGAAAAGATATTAAAATTATATCAAATATTAAGCTTCAAAAATTTAATAAACAATTTAATAAAACACAGATATTAAGCCCATTTAAAATTAATATTACATATCAAAAATATAAAAAGATATTTGATTTATTTGCAAAAAAAATAAGAGAAGGCGAAACTTATCAAATTAAAATATGCACCAAGTACAAAAACAAATCTTTAATTAATCCAGTAAATTTCTTTTGGAAACTTATGAAGGTAAACGCCTCACCAGAGTCTTTCATGATTAAAGATAAAGATTATTCAATAGTTAGTTGTTCTCCGGAGACACTTATTGATAAGAAAAAAAATACTATAATCACAAAACCAATTGCTGGTACTTTAAAAAAAAATAAATCTACAAATAAATTGATTGCTCTTAAATATTTTAAAAACAACGAAAAAGAAACAAAAGAGCATAATATGATTGTTGATATGGAAAGAAGTGATTTATCAAGAATTTGTAGTCCTGGAAGTGTTAAAATAATAAAAAAAAAATATGTTGAAGAATATAAACATTTATATCATTACGTTACTTCTATTGGTGGAAAATTAACTAAAAATAGAAAATTAATTGATATCATTAAAGCAATGATGCCAGGTGGCTCTGTAATTGGTTGTCCAAAAATAAGAACTTTAGAGTTATTAAATAGGCAAGAAAAAGAGAGTAGAAATATTTTTACTGGAAGCTTCGGTTATATAAAATTTAACCAAGATATGAAATTTAATATAATTATAAGATCTATCCTAAATTTCAAAAATCAGTCAGAAATTTCTGCGGCATCTGGCGTTGTGTTAGATAGCTCTTCAAAAAAAGAATTTAATGAAAATTATATTAAAGCAAAATCTTTATTGGAGTTATTTAAATGATTTATATTATCGATCATCAAGATTCATTTACATGGAATGTTGTGCATCAATTTTCAAAATTTGATAAAGTTACTTGTTCTAACTACTACGAAATAAATAATAAGTTGTTAGAAAAAAGTGATGTAATTGTTTTTTCACCAGGACCAGGATCGCCCAAAGATTATCCCATCTCCTCAAAAATTTATAAAAAATATAAAGGTAAAAAAAAAATAATAGGAATTTGTTTAGGTTATCAGATGATTTTGCATAATGAGGGTGGTAAAATAGTTCAACAAACAAAAATATATCATGGGTTTCAATCGAAAATAAAAACAAACAGCCAAAGCAAAATATTTAAAAATAATCAGTATTTTAAAGTAGGAAGATACCATTCATTAAAATTAATGGAGCCATTTAAATCAAATTCTATTAGAATAACTATGAGATGTGGCAAAACAAAAATACCTATGGGTCTTGAGGATAATAAAAATAAAATATATGGCTTTCAATTTCATCCAGAATCTTTTTTAACTGAAAATGGCGACATTCTTATTAAAAAAATCCTATCAGCTTAATAATCTTAAAGAGGTTCCTTTCAAAGATCTTTGGGGATCAAGAGGCGTATTTACTACTATGAGAATGGTTGGAAAACCTCCAAAGTTAATTCTATTAAGATCTCATTTAGAAAATTTAATTAAATCTTTAAAAAATTATGGAATAAGAAAAAAAAATTTAAAGAATGACATTATCAATTTAATAAAAAAAAATACTTTATACAAAGGTCCTGATAATTTATTTAGAATTGCTTTAAATAAAAAACTAATCTCTGTATCTATAAGAAAAAGACCAATACCAAAAAATAATTTTAATCTTTTATTGTTTAAATATAAACGAATAGACCCAAATTATAAAAATTTATATTATAAGAAAATAATTTCTAAGCTGAGTAAACTTGATCCAACTAAATTTGATATTGCGCTGGTTTCGAATAATAAAATCTTGGAGACCGGTACATCTAATTTAGTTTTTGTTAAAAATGGAAAAATTTACTCTCCTAAAAAAAATTGTTACTTTGGTAATACAATTAAACATATAAATAAAAAATTGAAAATTATCGGTAAAGATATTTCAATTAATGAAATCGATGATTTTGAAGAGATTCTTCTCATAGGTTCTGGAAAAGGTATTACATCTGTTTCAAAAATAGATGAAGTAAACTGGAAGAGAAAAAAAACAGTTTGTTATCGTAAATTAAATAAAATATATAATTCTCTTATTTGAATATGAAAGATCCAAACAATCCTTGTATTTTTTGCAAGGTTAGAAAAGAAGAACTTCAATTTGAAAATCAGTTAGCTTATTCATCAACTGATAGTTATCCTGTCTCAAAATTTCATAGTCTTATAGTACCAAAAAGACATGTTCAGGATTATTTTGAACTAACCGCTGAAGAAGTTCAGGCCTGTCACGAACTAATTTTAAAAACTAAAGAGAAGATTTTAAAAGACGATATAACAGTAAAAGGTTTTAATATTGGTACCAATTCTGGAAAAACAGCCGGTCAATCAATAATGCATTGCCATATTCATTTGATTCCTAGACGAGAGGGCGATGTTGATAATCCACAAGGAGGAGTTAGATCAGTGATCCCCTTAAAACAACATTATACTAGAAAATAATAAAATAAATTCCATTAGATGGTACGAATATACCTAATTTACCTTATTGATTATTTATTTTAACTATACTAGAAGCTCTGAAAGGGAAAAATGATATCAACAAATCCATTCGCAATATTAGCAGAAACAGTACCTTCGATTGGTATGCAAATCTTTGTTTTAGCAATGGTTGCTTTAGCGGGTGGAGGAACAATACTTGATATAATTCATAAAAAGAATGTTAAGTATTTTTTTAACAATGCAAAGAAGGCAAAGTTATCAGCAACAAAAAATCTAAGTAGTGGTGAAAAAATTTCTGTTGTAACAAAAACAATTGCTCATGATATATTAACAACTGCTGAATTAGGTGCTACTCAAAGAAGAATAGCTCATGTGATGGGTATGTATGGAACAGTATTGTTTTGGATTGGTTCTGCGGTAATGATATTTAAATATTCATCTCCTGGGATAAGTACACCATCAGTTTGGCCAATTATTTGGCATGCTGGAGCTATCATGACTGTTATAGGCGGTGGTTGGTTCTGGTTATTTTTAAGAGTAGATGTTTCTGCGGAGGCAAATTCAGTATTTAGAATCGTTTTAGCTGACCTATTTGTTTTAGCTCTTGTTGCAGCTTCAGCTACAGGATTAATTTGGTCATATTTGCAATCATCAGGAATTAGTGGTTGGGATACATTATTTTTAGTTTTATTTGCTGTGGCAAATATAATTTTGTTTGGTGGAGTTTATTGGTCTAAATTTGCACATATGTTTTATAAACCAGGAGCAGCAATACAAAAAAATTTAGCAAAAGCGGATGGGTCAAATGATGACTTGCCAATGCCCGCAGATGCACCAGAGGATTTTGGTTTGGGAATTTCAAGAGAAAAACCTAAACACTATTAGAAAGGAAAATAATTATGTCTACTTTTGTATATATGACAAGATGTGATGGATGTGGTCACTGTGTTGACATATGTCCTTCCGATATCATGCATATCGATAAAACAATTCGAAGAGCAGTTAATATTGAACCCAATTTTTGTTGGGAATGTTATTCGTGCGTAAAGGCGTGCCCACAACAAGCAATAGATGTTAGAGGCTATGCAGACTTTGCTCCTATGGGACACAAAGTAAGAGTTTTAAGAGAAGAAAAAAAAGGAACCATTTCTTGGAAGATTAAATTTAGAAATGGAACTGTAAAAGATTTTGTATCACCAATTACAACAAAACCTTGGGGTAAACATATTCCAAAATTAGCTGAAGCTGATAGTCCAAACCAAGGTGATATGCAGTCACAAATTTTATATAATGAACCACACGGTTTAAATACTGAAAAAGATTTACCTGCAATTAACAAAAGTTCATTTAAAAAAGGTGTTTATTATTAATGCCAAAAAATAAAACAGTATTTGAAGATTGCGATATTCTAGTTGTTGGTGGTGGTATGGCCGGTACTGGCGCAACATTTGAATCTAGATACTGGGGTAGAGATCTTAAAATAATATGTGTTGAAAAAGCTAACATAGATAGAAGTGGTGCTGTTGCTCAAGGCTTATACGCTATTAACTGTTACATGGGAATGCAGTGGGGAGAAAATATGCCCGAAGACCATGTAAGATATGCAAGAAATGATTTAATGGGTTTAGTGAGAGAAGACCTTGGTTATGACATGGCAAGACATGTCGACTCTACTGTTCATATGTTCGATGAGTGGGGTCTGCCAATGATGCGAAATAAAGAAACAGGCCGATACCAAAGAGAAGGTAAATGGCAAATAATGATCCATGGAGAAAGTTATAAACCAATTGTAGCTGAAGCTGCAAAAAAATCAGCAAATAAAATTTACAACAGAATAATGATAACCCACCTTTTAAAAGATGAGAGCAATCCAAATAGAATTGCAGGAGCTGTTGGATTTAATATGAGAACTGGTGATTATCACGTATTCAAAGCAAAAGCAGTAATTGTTGCTGCTGGTGGCGCCTCTCACATATTTAAACCAAGAGCAGTTGGTGAAGGAATGGGAAGAACTTGGTATGCTCCTTGGAGTAACGGTTCTGCTTACGCATTACCAATTGCAGCTGGTGCAAAAATGACTCAAATGGAAAATAGAATTGTTTTATGTAGGTTTAAAGATGGTTATGGTCCTGTTGGCGCTTATTTCTTACATTTAAAAACATATACTCAAAATGCCAATGGGGAAAATTACGAGAAAAAATGGTATGAACATACTAAAAAAATGGTCGGTGAATATATTGATCATCATCCAACTCCAACTTGTTTAAGAAATCATGCCTTTATTCAGGAAGTGGCAGCTGGTGGTGGTCCTATCCATATGGTTACAAAAGAAGCATTTCAAGACCCACATTTAGAAACTGTTGGTTGGGAAAACTTTTTAGGAATGACCGTTGGTCAAGCAGTTGTTTGGGCATCACAAAATATTGATCCAAAATATACAAATCCTGAATTAACAACCTCAGAACCTTATGTAATGGGATCCCATGCAACATGTTCAGGAGCTTGGGTAAGTGGACCAGAGGATATTGCTCCAGATGATTATTACTGGGGATATAATAGAATGACAACTATAGAGGGTTTATTTGGTGCAGGAGATACTGTAGGCGGAAGTGCTCACAAATTTTCATCAGGATCGTTTACTGAAGGAAGATTAGCAGCAAAAGCGGCAGTTAAATATATTACAGATAAAAAAGCCAATGATATAAAGGTTTCAGATACTCAGTATGAAAATTTAAGAGAAACTATTTATAAACCTCTTGAAAATTACCAAGTAGGTAGAAATGAAATCACTGCAGGGACAGTTTCACCTAGCTATTTATCTCCAATTCAGGGTTTACAAAGACTTCAAAAAATTATGGATGAATATTGTGGCGGTCTAACAAATAATTATATGACAAATGAAAATCTATTAAACAAAGGTCTTGAACAATTAGGAATGCTGCAAGAGGATTTAGAGCATGTTGGTGCAGAGGACTACCATCAATTAATGAGAGCGTGGGAACTTAAGCATAGGGCACTAACATCTCAATGTGTTACAGAGCATACTTTATTTAGAAAAGAAACAAGATGGCCAGGGTATTATTATAGGGGAGATCATATGAAACTTGATGATGAAAATTGGCATTGTTTAACAGTTTCTCAAAGAGACCCAGAAACAGGCAAATTTACTATGGAGAAGAAGCCTGTTTATCATATAGTAGACGAAGAAAAGAAAAAAACCGCTTAAAAAAATAAAATAGTTATGAGCCTCATTGAGAAAACAGACGAGGAAATCATTAAAATTGCTACTCCGCTATGGGATGAATTGGTTAAAGCTTCAAACAGGAGGGATTATAGTGGTTTTACAAAGAATTTTTCAGCACAAATGCTTTACGGGGCTAATGAAGTAGAAATAGGAAAACAATGGGCAAGCAACAAGCTTTTGACAAACCTTTCGGATGATAGAGAAGCCTTGGGCTGTCTAAGAAGAGATTTATATGTCACTGTGCTGTTTAAACAAAAGAGTAATACAATGAAGGGAGACTATCTAGGTCGTTTGGTACTCGGAGAAGAGGACGGTGAAGTAAAAATTTTTGGAGCAACAATTTTTTAGCAAATTTAAAAAATAATACTTGCAAAGTTGTAGGATTTTGCTAATTCGGAAACGTGGTCCAGTTTATTTTAAAAAATTCAAAAAAATTATCAAAATCTATACCAACCACTTTTTTTAATAATCATATAAAAGAAATTCTTTTTTTTGGACTTGGAATTTATTGGGCAGTAATTTTGTTAAGCACCTTCTTAAATATATAATAATATTTGACAATTATTAACCATAGGAGTACGAAGTAGTTAATAGGTCTTATGGAATATTTTCTTCCAATTGCACAAGTTGAAATAAATATAGCATTTATATTTATATTAAGTTTATTTGTTGGAGTTCTCTCTGGATTATTTGGTGTTGGAGGAGGATTTTTGATGACACCATTTCTAATTTTTCTTGGAATTCCACCTGCTTATGCTGTTCCAAATGAGGCTAGTAATATTTTGGGTACATCAGTTTCAGGATCAACAACTCACTATTTAAAAGGCACATTAGATTACAAGATGGGATTTATGATTGTGATAGGTGGTACTTTTGGAACATTGCTTGGTATACTTACATTCTCATATTTAAAAGACATTGGAAAGATTAATGAAGTAATTTCTTTAGCATACATGTATGTTTTAGCAATACTTGGAACATTTATGTTAATTCAAGGTGTTTCTGAAATTGATAAAGCAAGAAAAAAAATAATTGTAAGAAAAAAATTGCACCATCATTATTGGATACATGGACTTCCTTTTAGAATGAGATTTAAAAAATCAAAAGTTTATGAAAGTATTTTTACTCCAATAATTATAGGAATGATAGTTGGTTATATTGCTGCGATAATGGGAGTTGGAGGCGCCTTTATCTTAGTTCCTGCAATGATTTATATTATTGGAATGCCCACAAAATTAATACCAGGAACATCATTATTTGTGACGATATTTGTAAGTGCAATTGTAACTGTTTTGCACGCTTTTAATTATGGAACAATAGATCTTGTATTGGTAACAATATTAATCTTAGGTTCGATCGTTGGCGTTCAGGTTGGACAAAAAATGGGTGAGAAAATTGATAGTTCTCAGTTTAAGACTATTTTAGCTGTATTAATTTTATGTATTGGAATAGCAATTGCGTACGATACATTTATCAGTGAGGATACAGTAATTGTTGCTGTAAATAATGGGGTTCAAAATCTTGGAGTTTTCGCTAAATTTATTTTAGAGTACTCTAAAGATCTACCAGTATTTTACGGATTAACATCAGTTGTTCTTGCAATTGTTTTGGGAGTAGGTGCCGCAGGTATTAGAAAATTGATATCTGATTGGAATAAAAAAAGATTAGCTAGACTTCAAGCTGAAAAATAAATCAAGCACTTCTATAAAGTTTAGTCATAACAAATTCTCTATGACCTAAGGCCTCGGCACAAGTAAATCTTCCATTTGCAACTCTCATAGTTGCTTTAATTAATTCGTCTCCAGCTTGATCTAAATTCATTTCTCTTGAAAGAATTTTTGATACATCAACATCAATATGTTCTTTCATTTTAACAGCTGTTAATGGATTTGCAGTTAATTTAATAACAGGTTCTATAGGATTACCAATAATATTTCCCTGTCCAGTTGGAAATAGATGAATATTAAAACCTCCAGCAGCCTGAAGCGTCACACATTCTGCTGCAGCAGAAGATGTATCCATAAAGTAAAGACCTGAGCCTTTAGTTGGTTCCTCTGCAGGCGTTAAAACATCAACAAATTGTCTTGATCCAATTTTTTGAAAATTACCAAAAGCTTTTTCCTCAATTGTTGTTAGTCCACCAGCTATATTTCCAGCTGTTGGTTGGCTTTCAGAAAGGTCATCTGTTGCCTCTTTTAATATAAAGTCGTTATAGTCACTCCAGGTTTTCATGAACTTATCCTGAGCCTCTTTTGTTTTACCTCTTTTAGCACATACACTTTCTGCACCAGTTAGTTCTGAAGTTTCTCCAAAACATAAATGAACTCCTAGTGGCTCTAATTTATCCATTAAGTTGCCAACTGTTGGGTTGGAAGCAAGTCCTGATGTCGTATCAGACTCTCCACACTTAACAGAAATCCAAAGATCGCTTACTGGACACTCTTCTCTTTGTTTTTCTGAAGCCCAAATTGAAAATTCTTGTGCTTTTTTTGAAGCTTTCATTATAGTCTCAATATCTCCAGCTCCTTCAATGCTAAACCCTTCAACTGGTTTTCCTGTTTTTGCTACTTCATCTACAATTCTTTTTGTCCATTTAGGTTCAATTCCGATAATAATTGCCGCTGCAACGTTTGGATTTTTTGCAGTGCCAATCATTGTTCTAAAATGTAACTCTAAATCTGCACCAAACTGTAGTCTTCCGTATGAATGCGGAAGTGCAATGGTTCCTTTAATATTATTTGATACTGCTTCTGCACAAGCGTTTGAAATATCGTCAACAGGAAGTATAATTACATGGTTTCTTGTTCCAACCCTTCCATTTTCTCTTTTATAACCTAAAAAACTTTTTGGAATTTCCATCTAAACTACCATTTCTTAGTTTTAACATTGTGAACATGAACATGCTCACCCTTTTTAATTGATTTAACTACTTTCCCAATATCATGACCATACTTAATTATAGTATCACCTTCTTTTAAATCTGTTAATGCAAGCTTATGGCCAAGCGGAACTTCATTTTTAGCCTCAATAGTCGTTGAACCATCATCCTCCATAATCCAACAGTTACAAGTTTGATTTGGTGCGACTTTTTCAATTACAACAACACCAACGTTGTCTTTTTTATCATGTATAATAATATCTGTACTTGCCATTTTTGAAATTAAATATAGAAAAATAACATTTGTAGAAAAATTGCAAGAAAATTATTTAAAGGAAATTTTATGACTAAAATGACTACAGAAGAAGCTTTTATAAAAGTTCTTCAATTCCATGGAATAGAACATGCTTTTGGAATTATAGGCTCAGCGTTCATGCCAATCTCTGATTTATTTCCTAAAGCGGGAATAACATTTTGGGATGTTGCTCACGAAACTAATGGCGGATTAATTGCAGATGGTTACACTAGGGCAACAGGAAAAATGTCAATGGTCATAGCACAAAACGGTCCTGGTATTACAGGATTAGTGACACCAATTAAAACTGCTTATTGGAATCATACACCTCTTCTTTTAGTTACGCCTCAAGCGGCAAATAAGACTATGGGACAAGGTGGTTTTCAAGAAGTAGAACAAATGAATTTATTTAAAGACATGGTTTGTTACCAAGAAGAAGTAAGAGACCCAACTAGAATGGCAGAAGTTTTAAATAGAGTCATTGAAAAAGCACATAGAGGTTCGGCTCCTGCACAAATAAATGTCCCAAGAGATTTTTGGACACAAGTAATTGATATTGAACTTCCTCCATTAGTAAGATTTGAAAGACAGGGTGGTGGCAGTGATGCAATAGAAAAAGCATCCAAATATTTATCTGAAGCTAAATTTCCAGTAATTTTGTCTGGAGCAGGTGTCGTAATAGGTGATGCGATTGAAGAAACAAAAAAACTCGCAGAAAAATTAGACTCACCAGTTTGTAGTGGATATCAACATAATGATAGTTTCCCAGGAAGCCATCCTTTAGCGGTCGGACCTTTAGGTTATAATGGATCAAAGGCTGCTATGGAATTAATTTCTAAGGCAGATGTAGTTTTAGCTTTAGGCACAAGACTTAACCCATTTTCTACATTACCAGGTTACGGAATTGATTATTGGCCAAAAGATGCAAAAATTATTCAAGTAGATATGAATCCAGATAGAATTGGTTTAACAAAAAAAGTTACGGTTGGAATTTGTGGAGATGCTAAAATGGTTGCTACAGAATTACTTGAAAAATTATCATCTAATGCAGGAGATACTAATCGTGAGGAGAGAAAAAACTTAATTCATCAAACCAAGTCAGCTTGGTTACAAACATTGACAAGTTTAGATCATGAAGACGATGATCCTGGAACTGTTTGGAATAAAGAAGCAAGAGAAAGAGATAAAGACAGAATGTCACCAAGACAAGCGTGGAGAGCAATACAAGCAGCTTTACCTGAGGATGTAATTATATCTAGTGATATTGGAAATAATTGTGCAATTGGAAATGCCTATCCCACTTTTGAAAAAGGAAGAAAATATTTAGCGCCTGGTTTATTTGGACCATGCGGATATGGATTTCCAGCAATTCTAGGTGCTAAGATTGGTTGTCCCGAAACACCTGTAGTTGGTTTTGCAGGGGACGGAGCATTTGGAATAAGTATGAATGAAATGAGTTCATGTGCAAGAGAAGAATGGCCAGCAATCACGATGGTAATTTTTAGAAATTACCAATGGGGTGCTGAAAAAAGGAATTCAATATTATGGTTTGATGACAATTTTGTAGGTACAGAGTTAGATCCAGAATTAAGCTATGCCAAAGTTGCTAATGCTTGTGGTCTAAAAGGTATTACAGCGAAAACTATGGAAGAAACTACCAAAGCTATTAAAGAGGGTTGCGAAAATCAGAAAAAAGGCATCACCACTTTTGTTGAAGTAATTCTAAATCAAGAATTAGGTGAACCTTTCAGAAGAGATGCAATGAAAAAACCAGTTGAAGTAGCAGGCATTAATAAATCTGATATGAAGCCTCAAAAATCTCTAGTGTAATAAATGTCTAGTCTTCCAACCAGCTGCAAAGTTGTAGTTATTGGAGGTGGAGTTACCGGAACTTCTTGCGCTTATCATATTGCCAAGTTTGGTTGGAAAGATGTAATACTTCTTGAAAGAGATCAATTAACTTCTGGTACAACTTGGCACGCAGCTGGCTTAGTAAGTCAATTAGGTCCTTCAGCTGGAATAACAAAAATAAGAAAATATACTTTAGATTTATATAAGAAACTTGAGAAAGAATTGGATTTTTCATCAGGGATGAAACTGGGTGGGGCTTTATCTATAGCTCAAACAAAACATAGATGGCAAGAGCTTAAAAGACAAGCTACAACTGCCCAACTTTATGATGTTAATGTTGAAATTTTGAATCCCTCTGAAGTAAAAGATAAATATCCAGGAATAAATCATAAAGATTTAGAAGGTGGAATTTTTATGCCTGGTGATGGTCAAGCAGATCCAGTTGGAGTTACTAATTTACTAGCTAAAGCTGCTAGAAAAGAAGGCGTAAAAATTTTCGAAAAAAGTCCCGTAGAAAAAATTTTAAAAAAGAACGCTAGAGTTTCAGGAGTTGTTGTAAACGGTCAAACAATTGAATGTGAATATATTGTTTTAGCTACCGGCATGTGGTCTCGTCAAATTGGTGAAAAACATGGGATTAGTATACCACTATATCCAGCAGAACATTTTTATGTTTTGACTGAGCCCATTAAGGATCTTCCAAATATTTTACCAACTTTAAGAGATTTTGATGATTGTCTTTATTTAAAAGAAGATGCTGGTAAAATACTAATTGGAATATTTGAAACTAAGTCAATACCAGCCTTTCAGAACGATAATAAAGTTCCTGAAAATTTTTCTTACGGCGAATTTCCAGAAAACTTTGATCATTTTCAACCTTATTTAGAAGCTGCAATGAAAAGAATGCCTGTTCTCGGAGAAGTTGGTTTAAGAAAATTTTTCTCTGGTCCTGAGTCATTTACTCCTGACACAAATACTTTATTGGGTGAAATACCAGACTTTAAAAATTTATTTGTATGCGCTGGATTAAATAGTATTGGAATTGGTAGCGGAGGAGGTGTGGGAAAAGTTACAGCCGAATGGTTAATGAATGGTCATATTAATGAAGACTTATTCATTTATGATATCAAAAGATTTCAAAATTTTCACTCTGACATAAATTTTATAACTCAAAGAATAACTGAGACATTAGGTGATTTGTATGGAATGCATTGGCCATACAAACAACACAAAACATCAAGAAATATTAAACTACTTCCTTATCATGAAGAATTAAAAAAAGCTGGTGCATGTTTTGGGGTTGCGGGAGGTTATGAGAGACCAATGTGGTATTCTAGAAATGGAAAAGCTAATTATGAATATAGTTATAACTTTCAAAATTGGTATCCTTCAGCAGAATTTGAAACAAAAAATACTGTCACAAATGTAGGCCTTTATGAATTAACTCCGTTTTCAAAATTTGAATTAAAAGGAGATAACGTACACGAGGAATTACAAAAAATTTGTACTGCAAATGTAAAAAATGAAATTGGAAGATGCACATATACTCAAATGTTAAATTCAGATGGGGGAATAGAAACAGATTTGACAGTGGTATGCATTTCAGAAAATCATTATAGAGTTATCGGAGCTGCCGCAACAAGAGAGCGAGATAAATTCCATATTAAAAAACATATTAATCAAAATATTAAATTAACAGATGTAACAGATGATCATGTTTGTCTTGGTATTTTTGGTCCAAAATCAAGAGAATTAATGAAAGATATTTCAGGTGAAGATTTTTCTAATAATAATTTTAGATTTGGACACTCCAAAAATATTAAAATTGAAAATAACGATGTTTGGGTTCAAAGATTATCTTATGTTGGAGAAGTTGGATATGAACTCTATATAAATAATTCAGAAGCAAAATTAATTTTTAATAAAATTACTGAATTAGGAAAAAAATTTAATCTATCTCTATGTGGAGCTCATGCAATGGATACTTTAAGAATGGAAAGTGGATTTTTACATTGGGGTCATGATATTTCTCCAGAAGAAAATCAGTTAGAAGCAGGATTAAATTTTACAATTAGTTTTAAAAAAAATTATGATTTCATTGGCAAGCAAGCATTATTAAAAATTGATAAAAATAAAGTAAAAAAGAAATTTATAATGCTTACTCTTAATAATACCAAACCTGGAGAACCTTTAGCGTTAAATTTTGAACCAATTTATATAGATGGGAAAATTTGTGGCAATACAACATCAGCAAATTACTCATTTAATTATAATAAGAATTTACTTTTCGGTTACGTTTCAACTGATTTAAAAGTAGAGCAATTGTTAGAAAAAAAAATTCAGGTTGAAATTGAAAAAGTAAAATATGATGCTTCTTTATTATTAAAACCTTTAAAAGATCCTAAAATTAAACTGAATTAATTATTTAACAAAAGTATCGTTAAATTGTTTTGTAACTCTTACAAAAGTTGTACATTTACTTAATTGTTTAAGAGAAGGCGCTCCTACATAAGTACAGCTGCTTCTTAATCCTCCAAGAATATTTAATATTGTATCTTTAATTTTACCTCTGTATTTAACTCTTACAGTTCTACCCTCGCTACTTCTGTAACTTGATAATCCACCATAATGTTTTTTATTTGCAGTATCAGAACTTGAACCATAAAATTCAATATATTTTGATCCATTAGATTTAACTATTTTTCCACTTCCTTCATCATGTCCAGCAAACATTCCTCCCAACATCACAAAATCAGCACCTCCACCAAAAGCTTTAGCAACATCGCCAGGACAAGTACAACCTCCATCAGCAATAATATGTGCACCTAAACCATGAGCAGCATCAGCACATTCTATTACGGCGCTTAGTTGTGGATAACCAACTCCTGTTTGAATTCTTGTTGTACAAACACTTCCAGGTCCGATACCTACTTTAACTATATCTGCCCCGCTAAGTATTAACTCTTGTGTCATGTCTGCTGTAACAACATTTCCTGCTATAAGCGTTTTTGTTGGATATTTATCCCTAACTTTTTTTAGAAAACTACTAAAGTGCTCTGAGTATCCGTTGGCGACATCAATACAAATAAATTTAAAAAAACTATACTCTTTTAAAATTTTATCTAAATTATCAAAATCCTCTTTTTTTATACCAATACTTAATGCAATATTTTTATAATTTTTTTTTAGGTTTTTGTATTTCGATAATTTTTTGACATCATGCTGTTTCGTTAAACATGTAACCATCTCATTTGCAGATAATGCATCAGCTATACCTAACTCTCCAACACCATCCATATTTGCAGCCATTATAGGTATTCCAGACCATTCGTTTCTACTATATTTGAATTTATAGGTTCTATTAAGATCTACGTCTTTTCGGCTCGACAAAGTACTTCTTTTAGGCCTAAATAATACGTCAGAATAATCCAGTTTAAGTTCTTCTTCAATTCTCACGAGTTCGCAAATTATAATTGAATTTATTATTATTCAACTGATAAATTTGAAAATTTTTAAGTTATACTGCTTTAATTTCTTGGCTATTCGTTTTTAAATTCTATAAAATATAGAGCTATAAGAAATAAAGCTGTCCAAATCATTCCAAGAAGGGCTTTAGGGCTTGTTTCAGCGCTCCACAAATCTAATACCAAAGCCCCAAAAATTAGGCCCAAAACATAAACAATAATCGCTATAGTGGTTTTACTCATATTACTTTTGAATCACTTTTTTAAATAATGAAGTTCCATTTTTTAACTTATGTTCATAAGATTCATTAAAACTTTCTAATTGCCAACCTGACATTCTAGATCTAATAGTTTTTAAATTATCTATTTTCCATTCCTCGGTTGTATTTGGATCTTTCCATTTGATCTTATCTTCGCTATTTCTACCACAACCATAACAATAGCCTGTAACCGGATCTGTTCTACAAATGCTTATGCAAGGTGAAACTGTCATTTTTTTTAATTTTTATACTATATTTACACTATTATTCTAATTGGACAAATAACTTCAATAATATATAAAGCTCATTATTAAAACTGGGGCGATGGCGGAATTGGTAGACGCGCTGGTCTTAGGAACCAGTCGAGCAATCGGTGAAGGTTCGAGTCCTTTTCGCCCTACCATATAATTGTTATGAAAATTACAATAGAAAATAAAAAAGGACTTGGTAAAGATATTAAAGTGATCGTTGATAAAAAGACGATGGATGCACATCTTGAAGAAAGATACGAGGAAGTTAGAAAAAATTACACCTTAAAAGGCTTTAGGCCAGGCAAAGCACCGAGAGATATTTTGAAAAGACAATTTGGTGAAGTAATTATGGGCGAAGTTTTAGATAAAGTCTTAAAAGATACAACAACCAAAGTTCTAGAAGAGAAAAAAATTAGACCTGCTACGCAGCCAAAAATAGATTTAAAAAAATATGGCGAAGGTAAAGAATTAGAGTACGTCATGTCAGTTACAGAACTTCCTGAAGTTGACACGAAACAACTTCAAAATATTAAATTTGATGAGTACAAAGTTAAAATTGATAAGAAACACACAGAAGAAAGAATTAAACAAATTGCAAAATCACAAAATAATTTTAAAGACTCAGATAAAAATCATAAATCAACTAAAGGTGATTTGGTAGTATTTGATTATACAGCAACAATTGATGGTAAAGAATTTAAAGGAGGAACTGGTAATAATACTCAGCTTATTTTAGGAAGAGATCTATTTATAAAAGGATTTGATGATCAGTTGCTAAGTGTTAAAGTGGGCGATATAAAAGAAGTTCTAGTTAAGTTACCTGAAAACTTTCCAGAAAAAGAATTTGTAAATAAAGAAGCAGTTTTTAAGTGCAAAATTACAAACGTAAAAATAAATCATGAAGTCAAAATTGATGATGACTTTGCAAAAAATTTAGGTGCAAAAGATTTATCTAATTTGAAAGAATTAATTGAGAAACAAATTAATGATGAGTATAAAAATTCATTAGATATGCTTAGTAAAAATCAAATTTTAGAACAATTAAATAAAATTAAAATTGATGAAGTGCCACAGGAGCTTATTGATCAGGAAGTTAAAATATTATCAAACGGCATGAAGGATGAGGAAATTAAAAAAAATAAAAAAGATCTTGATATTCAAGCAAAAAAAAGAATTAAAACTGGATTAATCTTAAATGAATTTGGTCAGAAAAATAAAATTAACGTAACTGAGCAAGAATTAAATAATGAGATTCAAAAACAATTTAGAATGATGCCAGGTCAAGAAAAAATGGTTAAAGAATATTACGAAAAAAATCCAAATGCTTTAGCTAGTTTAAGAGGATCCATCTACGAGGAAAAAATTTTATCTGAAATAAAAAAACAAGGTAAAGCTAATGTAAAAGAAATTTCAAAAGATGAAGCTGAAAATATATTAAAAGCAGATAATGAGAAATCTGTTAAACTATCAAGTAACAAATCAAAAGACGAAGATAACCTAGAAAAAAAAGATACCAAAAAAGATACTAAATCTGCTACAAAAGTAAAAAAAACTACTAGATCAAAAAAAACAACAACTAAAAAATCAAAAAAAGTTAGCAAAAAGTAATCCTAAGTTGTATAAAAGTTAACGATTCGTTTTACATGACTAAAATAGATGAACATATGAATAATTTAATACCAATGGTAGTTGAACAAACTAGCAGAGGTGAGAGAGCTTTTGATATTTATTCAAGGCTTTTAAAGGAAAGAATTGTTTTTGTTGTTGGTCCAATTAATGATCATGTTGCGTCTTTAGTTACTGCCCAACTTTTATTTTTAGAGTCTGAAGATCCAAAAAAAGATATTTTTTTATACATTAATAGTCCAGGTGGCTTAGTCACTTCAGGATTAGGAATTTATGATACCATGCAATATATTAAGCCAGATGTATCAACATTATGTATTGGGCAAGCAGCTAGTATGGGCTCATTTTTATTAGCCGCAGGAACTAAAGGAAAAAGATTTTCTTTACCTAACTCTAGAATTATGGTCCATCAACCTTCTGCCGGTTATCAAGGACAAGCTACTGACATAGAAATTCATGCAAATGAAGTTTTATCTTTAAAAAAAAGATTAAACGAAATTTATTCTAAACACACAGGAAAAACAGTTGATGAAATTAAAACAGCATTAGAGCGAGATAACTTCATGACACCTGAAGCTGCTAATGAATTTGGACTTGTGGACAAAGTAGTGTCCAAAAGAGAATAGACGTCTATATATAGATAGCCAAACAACCTGCACTTGATAAAAGACATGTTAATGTAATAGTATAATCTTATTGATTCGTTTTAAAAATTTATGAGTTCAAACAAAAATATTCTTTACTGTTCTTTTTGTGGAAAAAGTCAACATGAGGTTAGAAAACTTATTGCAGGCCCTACAGTATTTATTTGTGATGAGTGTGTTGAACTTTGTATGGATATTATTAAAGAAGAAGGTAAAGATAATTTTGTAAAACATCAAGATGGATTACCTTCTCCTAGAGAAATTTGTAAAGTATTAGACGATTATGTAATTGGCCAAGACCACGCAAAAAAAGTTTTATCTGTAGCAGTACATAACCACTATAAAAGATTAAACTATGAAAACAAAACATCAAAAAATGTTGAACTATCAAAATCAAATATATTATTAGTTGGTCCAACTGGTTGTGGAAAAACATTATTAGCACAAACATTAGCTAGAATTTTAGATGTTCCTTTTACAATGGCGGACGCAACTACTTTGACAGAGGCAGGATATGTTGGCGAGGACGTAGAAAATATTATTTTAAAACTACTACAAGCAGCAGATTACAACGTAGAAAAAGCACAAAGAGGAATTGTTTATATTGATGAGGTTGATAAAATTAGCAGAAAAACAGAAAATCCATCGATAACCAGAGATGTTTCTGGAGAAGGTGTACAACAAGCTTTGCTTAAAATTATGGAAGGAACTATAGCTAGCGTTCCTCCACAAGGTGGAAGAAAGCATCCACAACAAGAGTTTTTACAAGTAGATACAACAAATATTTTATTTATTTGTGGTGGAGCTTTCGCTGGCTTAGATAAAATAATTTCGCAAAGAGACAAAGGTTCCTCAATTGGTTTTGGTGCAAAAGTCAAATCACTTGAAGATAAAAAAACTGGTGAGTGGATGAAAGGATTAGAGCCAGAGGATTTATTAAAATATGGCTTGATCCCTGAATTTGTTGGAAGGCTTCCAATAATTGCAACCTTAGAAGATTTAGATGAAAAAGCACTAGTAAAAATTTTGATGGAGCCAAAAAATTCACTAATAAAACAATATCAAGAATTATTTAAATTAGAAGGAGTTAAACTTACTTTTAAGGACGAGTCGGTTAAAGAAATTGCTAAAAAAGCAATGTCTAAAAAGACAGGAGCAAGAGGACTAAGATCAATACTAGAAAATACGTTGTTAAAAATTATGTTTGATCTTCCAGGTCAAAATGACATAGAAGAGGTTATAATTGACACAGGTTCTATAAACGGCATTTCAGAACCTATTATTGTGCACTCAAAAAACAAATCTAAGTCTGAAAAGACGTCTGCAGCATAATATTTAATAATTTCCAATTAACTATTGCAAATTTTTATATAATATCCATATTTAAAAAATATGAATGTAAAAATGAATCTACCCTTATTACCTTTAAGAGATATTGTAGTTTTTCCAAGCATGGTAATTCCATTATTTGTTGGGAGAGATAAATCGATAAATGCTTTAAACGATGTTATGGCATCAGAGAAAAAAATCTTGTTAGTCACACAAAAAAATTCAGAAACTGATGACCCAAAGAGGAATGATATTTTTAATTACGGTTGCGAAAGCAGAATTTTACAATTATTGAAATTACCTGATGGAACAGTGAAGGTATTAGTAGAGGGCGTTAAAAGAGCAAAAATTTTAGATTTTGTGGAAAATGAAAAACTAATCAAATGTGATTATGAAATTCAAAAAGACGAAATAAGTGACAAAGACGAACTATTGTCGTTGTCTTCTGTTGCTATTCGGAGATTGGAAAAATTAACTTCAATAAATAAAAAAGTTTCGTCAGAAACAATAAACACTATTAAAGACTTAAAAGATCCGTCTGCAGTTGCTGATCATATTGCTTCTCATTTAAATATGACAATTTCAGAAAAACAACAAATTTTTGAGACGTTTGATGTCAAAAAAAGAATAAATGCCATAATTAAAGTAATGGAAAACGAAACAAGTATTATTGGTGTTGAAAAAAGAATTAGAGGAAGAGTAAAAAATCAAATGGAGAAAACTCAAAGAGAATATTACTTGAATGAACAATTAAAGGCTATTCAAAAAGAACTTGGTGAAATTGAAGATGGTAAAGACGAAAGCACAAATTTAAAAAAATCAATTTTAAAAGCTAAAATGCCAAAAGATGTTGAAAAAAAATGTATGTCCGAGCTAAAAAAATTAAAGAACATGAGCCCAATGTCTGCTGAAGCCACAGTTGTAAGAAACTATCTAGATTGGATGATCGACTTGCCTTGGTTTAAAAAAGACAAAGTTGATATCGATTTAAACAACGCAATTAAAACTTTAGATGAAGATCACTTTGGTTTGGAAAAAGTTAAAGAAAGAATTATTGAATTTTTAGCTGTTCAAAAAAGAATGGAAAAGATTAAAGGTCCAATATTATGTCTGATTGGTCCTCCGGGAGTTGGAAAAACTTCTTTAGGTAAATCAATTGCTAAAGCTACCAATAGACAGTTTGTTAGAATGTCTCTTGGTGGTGTAAGAGATGAAGCTGAAATAAGAGGACATAGAAGAACATATATCGGTTCTTTACCTGGTAAAATAATTCAAATGATGAAAAAAGCTGGTACTAAAAATCCATTAATTCTTTTAGATGAGATAGATAAAGTAGGAAATGATTATAGAGGAGATCCATCATCAGCTTTGTTGGAAGCTTTGGATCCTGAGCAAAATACGACCTTTAATGATCATTATCTTGAAGTTGATTATGACTTATCAGATGTAATGTTTGTTACTACAGCAAATACATTAAATATTCTTCCGCCGCTATTAGATAGAATGGAAGTGATTAGAATACCTGGTTATACAGAGGATGAAAAAATAAATATTGCAAATAAATATCTTTTACCGAAGCAAATTAAAGAAAATGGAGTGAAGGATAATGAGTTAGATTTAAAAGATGGAACTATAAGTGAAATAATAAGATCTTATACTAGAGAGTCCGGAGTAAGAAATCTAGAGAGAGAAATATCTAAAATCACAAGAAAAGTAGTTAAGAAAATTGTTAACAATGAAAAAAACAAAGTTGAGGTAAATGCTACAAATATTAATGATTTTTTAGGTGTTAAGAAATTTAAATATGGAGAGGTAGAAACAGAAAATAAAATTGGAATTGTTACAGGTCTTGCCTGGACAGAATTTGGAGGGGAAATATTAAAAATAGAAACCGTACATATGCCGGGCAAAGGAAGAATGCAAATTACTGGTAAATTAGGAGATGTAATGCAAGAGTCCGTTAAAGCTGCAAAATCTTTTGTTAGATCAAAAAGTGTAGAATATGGAATTATTCCTCCACTTTTTGAAAAGAAAGACTTTCATATTCATGTACCAGAGGGTGCAACTCCTAAAGATGGACCATCTGCTGGAATTGCAATGGTAACTTCTATTGTATCATCTATAACCAACATTCCAATTAATCGGGAAATCGCAATGACAGGGGAGGTGACGATTACAGGTCAGGTTTTAGCTATTGGTGGATTAAAGGAAAAATTACTCGCAGCGCATAGAGCTGGTATTAAGCATGTTTTAATACCAAAAGACAATGAAAAGGATTTAGTGGATATTCCCGAAAGAGTTAAAAATGATATTAAAATTACGCCTGTCAAACATGTAGATGAAGTTCTGAAAATTGCACTAACCAAAGAACTTAAAAGAGTTGATTGGGTCGAAGTACAAGACATTGCAAAATCTAAAAAAGAAGAAGATTCAGAGAAAATTCTTACAAATTAATTATTTATAACAATTTACATTGTTGAATGCTTGATGTAAAAAGCGTTAGTTTTTTGGGGGCGGTTAGCTCAGTTGGTAGAGCATCTCGTTTACACCGAGGGGGTCAAAGGTTCGAGTCCTTTACTGCCCACCAAAAAATGGGGGTGTAGCTCAGTTGGTTAGAGCGCCTGCCTGTCACGCAGGAGGCCGCGGGTTCGAGTCCCGTCACTCCCGCCATTTTTGCGGTATTCTGTGACCTATCTTCTTCTTTTATTATCCTAAAACTGATATATATGAACTCCATGCTATTTGACTTTTTAAACGAATATCTGTCTATAATAATATTTTTAGCAATTGCCCTTATATTAAGTATAGGGTTTATTTTTGTTAATTTTGTTTTTTCACCTAAAAATCCTGATCCTGAAAAATTATCGACATATGAATGTGGCTTTGAGGCTTTCAATGATTCAAGAATGGAATTTGATGTTAGATTTTATTTAGTAGCTATTTTATTTATTATATTTGATTTAGAAATTGCATTTTTGTTTCCTTGGGCAATTTCATTAGGCAACATTGGTTTGTTTGGATTTATATCAATGATGATATTTTTACTTATATTAACAATTGGATTTATATATGAGTGGAAAAAAGGAGCATTAGATTGGGAATAAAAAATGAATTTTGCGGAAAAAGAAAAAGAAATTCCAGAGGAATTTAAAGACTTAGCAAAAGATTTTGGAGAAAAAGGTTTTATCACCACGTCTTTTGATAATTTAATTAATTGGGCAAGAACAGGATCACTTCACTGGATGACATTTGGTTTAGCATGCTGCGCTGTAGAAATGATGCAAACATCTATGCCAAGATATGATCTTGAAAGATTTGGTGCGGCGCCAAGAGCTTCACCTCGCCAGTCAGATGTTATGATTGTAGCAGGCACATTAACAAACAAGATGGCGCCTGCATTAAGAAAAGTATATGACCAAATGCCAGAGCCAAGATATGTTATATCAATGGGTAGCTGTGCTAATGGTGGTGGATATTACCATTATTCTTATTCGGTTGTTAGAGGCTGTGATAGAGTTGTCCCGGTCGATGTCTACGTACCAGGATGCCCTCCTTCAGCTGAAGCATTATTATATGGCATCTTGCAATTACAAAAAAAAATTAGAAATAAAGGTTCAATAGAAAGATAACTCAATGATCAATTTATCTGATTTAGAAAAAAAAATTAATTCTGAACTTGCAACTAAAATTAAATTAAGTGAGATAAAACATAATCAGCTGTATTTATATATAGAATGTGAAAATTTAATTGATGTTTTAGTTTTTTTGAAAAGTAGTAATTTTACAAAGTTTAGACAATTAGTGGATATAACAGCTGTTGATTACCCAGAAGAGAATGAAAGATTTAAATTAATTTATTTGTTATTAAGTCACGAACTTAATAGTAGAATTATTTTAAGTTATACAATAAACGAAAAAGAAGTAATTCCTTCAGTCACAGAAATTTTTCCATCTGCAAATTGGATGGAAAGAGAAGTTTTTGATATGTATGGAATAAAATTCAAAGATCATCCTGACCTAAGAAGAATTCTCACAGACTATAATTTTGAGGGATTTCCTTTAAGAAAGGATTTTCCTTTAACTGGTCATAATGAGGTTAGGTATAGCGAGGATGATAAAAAAGTTATTTATGAACCTGTAAAATTAGAACAAAATTATAGAAATTTTGACTATGAGAGTCCTTGGGAAGGAACAAAATATATAAAAGAGATAAGTAAAAAAAATGACTAAAGAAAAAAAAACTTTAAATCTTAACTTCGGACCACAGCATCCAGCTGCTCATGGTGTGCTGAGATTAATACTGGAGTTAGACGGAGAAGTTGTTGAGAAGGCAGATCCACATATTGGTTTGTTGCATAGAGGTACAGAAAAATTAATTGAGCATAAAACTTACACTCAAGCAGTTCCTTACTTTGATAGACTTGATTATGTTGCTCCTATGAACCAAGAACATGCTTTTGCATTAGCTATAGAAAAAATTTTAAATTTAGAAGTCCCAATAAGAGGTCAATTTATTAGAGTTATTTTTTGTGAAATTGGAAGAATATTAAGTCATATTTTAAACGTAACTACACAAGCTATGGACGTAGGCGCCTTAACACCAACTTTATGGGGTTTTGAGGAGAGAGAAAAATTAATGGGTTTCTATGAAAGAGTTTCTGGTTCAAGATTGCATGCAAATTATTTTAGGCCTGGTGGAGTTCATCAAGATTTACCAAGAGGTCTTGTGGAAGATATTGCAGAATTTTGCGAGCAGTTTCCAACAATTATTAATGATTTAGAAACTTTACTTACAGATAATAGAATTTTTAAACAAAGAAATGTTGATATTGGAATTGTATCTAAACAAGATGCTCTAGACTATTCCTTCTCAGGAGTAATGCTCAGGGGTTCTGGTGTTGCTTGGGATTTAAGAAAATCTCAACCTTACGATTGCTACGAACAATTAAAATTTAAAGTTCCTATTGGTAAAAATGGAGACTGTTATGATAGATACTTATGTAGAATTGAAGAAATGAGAGAGAGTGTAAATATAATCAATCAATGTTTGGTAAAATTACCAAAGGGACCAGTTAAAACACAAGATGCAAAAGTCACGCCGCCCGCAAAAAAAGAATTAAAAAATTCCATGGAAGCTTTAATTCATCATTTTAAATTATTCACAGAAGGTTATAGGGTAGATAAAGACGAAATATATAGTTCAGTTGAGGCTCCAAAAGGTGAATTTGGGGTATATTTGATATCAGACGGTTCAAATAAACCCTATAAGTGCAAAATAAAAGCCCCAGGTTTTTCACATCTTCAAGCAATGGATTATTTAATTAAAGGACATATGCTAGCCGATGTTCCTGCAGTTCTTGGTTCGATGGATATTGTTTTTGGAGAGGTTGATCGATGAGTATAAAAAAAATATCTAAAAATCAGCCAGAAAAATTTGAATTCAACAACGAAAGTCTAAAGTTAGCTAATAAAATTATTTCGAATTACCCTATGGGCAAACAACAAAGCGCAGTAATGGCTTTTTTATATATAGCTCAAAGACAAAATGATAATTGGATACCTTTGTCTGCAATGAAATATATAGCCAAATATTTAGAAATGCCTTACATAAAAGTTTATGAGGTAGCAACATTTTATACAATGTACAATTTAGCCCCTGTAGGAAAATATTTCTTTCAAGTTTGTACTACAACACCGTGTATGCTTAGAGGAGCATATAAACTTGTTGATGTTTGTAAAAAAAAAATTTCACAAAATGAGAATGTGGTTTCTAATGACGGAGATATATCTTGGATGGAAGTTGAATGCTTAGGAGCATGTGTAAATGCACCAATGATGCAGATTAATGACGATTACTACGAAGATTTAGATGAAAAAAAGTTAGATAAAATAATTGAAAATATAAAAAACGGACAAAATATTGAACCTGGTTCATACAAAGGAAGAAAAAGCTCAGAACCAGAAAATAATAGAATTACATTAATGGATAGTAAAAATGCTTGAAGACAAAGACAGAATTTTTAAAAATTTATATAACGATTTTGGCTCAGATCTAAAGTCTGCAAAAGATAGAGGCGATTGGGAAAATACTAAGGATATTTGTCAAAAAGGAAGAGATTGGATAATTAATGAGATTAAAGATTCACAATTAAGAGGTAGAGGTGGCGCAGGATTTCCAACTGGATTAAAGTGGTCATTTGCACCTAAAGAAGTTGGAAATAGACCTCATTATTTAGTTATTAATGCCGATGAATCTGAACCTGGAACTTGCAAAGATAGGGATATTTTAAGGTTTGAACCTCACAAATTAATAGAAGGTTGTTTAATTTCATCTTACGCAGTAAATGCACATGTTTGTTATATTTATATTAGAGGAGAGTACATAAATGAGGGTGCTAAACTTCAACAAGCAATTGATGAGGCCTATAAAGATGGTTTAATAGGAAAAAATTCCTCAGGTACAGGGTGGGATCTAGATATTTATTTGCATTATGGTGCTGGCGCCTACATTTGCGGGGAGGAAACAGCTTTGTTGGAGAGCCTTGAAGGTAAAAAAGGCCAACCTAGACTTAAACCACCATTTCCAGCATTAATTGGATTATATGGATGTCCAACAATAATTAATAATGTAGAAACTATCTCAGTTGTACCTACTATATTAAGAAGAGGTGCAAAATGGTTTTCATCACTTGGACGGGAAAGAAACACTGGTACTAAAATTTATTGTATTTCGGGAAACGTAAATAACCCTTGTAATGTAGAAGAAGAGATGGGCGTTCCTTTAAAAGACTTAATAGAAAAACATGCAGGTGGAGTTGTTGGAGGCTGGGATAATCTTAAAGCTGTAATACCAGGTGGATCTTCTATGCCTTTATTACCAAAACAAATATGCGATACAATTAAAATGGATTTTGATTCATGCGTTGAAAATAAAACAGGATTAGGAACTGCAGGCATTGTTGTAATTAATAATGATCAAGACATCATTAAATGCATGGCAAGAATTGCAAGATTTTATAAACATGAAAGTTGTGGTCAATGCACACCATGCAGAGAAGGTTCTGGCTGGATGTGGAGAATGTTGGAGAGAATGGCTAAAGGAGAAGCGTCCAGAGAAGAAGTTGATATGTTGATGGATGTCACAAAGCAAATTGAAGGGCATACTATTTGTGCATTTGGGGAAGGATCATCTTGGCCAGTTCAAGGACTACTTAGACATTTTAAAAAAGAAATTGAGGAAAGAAATAACTTTAATCCATTAGTAAACACTGGACAAAAAAATCCATATTTAGTTGACCAACATTTATTAGAAAAAGAAAATGCTTAAATTAAAAGTTAATGGTAAAGAAATCGAAGTAGAAGAAGGTCTAACCGTCCTTCAAGCCTGTGAGCAGGCTGGATATGAAATTCCCAGATTTTGTTATCACGAAAAATTATCTATTGCTGGAAATTGTAGAATGTGTTTAGTTGAAATAGAAAAATCTCCTAAACCTATAGCTTCGTGTGCAATGCCTGCTTCAGATGGAATGAATATTAAGACAAATACAAGCATGGTTGAAAAAGCTAGAAAAGGAGTAATGGAATTTTTATTAGTAAATCATCCATTAGACTGTCCAGTATGTGACCAAGGTGGTGAGTGCGATCTTCAAGATCAATCGATGTTTTATGGTGTAGATAAATCAAGGTTTAAAGAGAATAAAAGATTAGTGCCTGAAAAATATATGGGTCCTTTAATCAAAACTCAAATGACAAGATGTATTCATTGTACAAGATGTATAAGATTCGCAACAGAAGTTGCAGGAGTACCAGAGCTAGGTGCAATTGGTAGAGGAGAAAACATGCAGATTACTACCTATTTAGAAAAAGCAATGGACTCAGAATTATCTGCTAATGTAATAGACCTTTGTCCAGTTGGTGCGCTTACATCAAGACCATATGTTTTTGAAGCTAGACCATGGGAATTAAAAAAAACAGAGTCGATTGATGTAATGGATGCTGTTGGATCTAATATAAGAGTAGATACATATGGATGGGAAGTTAAAAGAGTTCTGCCCAGAATAAACGAGGATATTAACGAAGAATGGATTTCTGATAAAACCAGGTATTCTTGTGATGGATTAAAAAATCAAAGATTAGACTCACCGTTTATAAAAGAAGGAAATAAATTTAAAAAAATTTCATGGAATTCAGCATATGATATTTTGAAATCAAAAATTGAGAACACTAGCCCTGAGAAAATTGGTTGCTTTACGGGAGATTTAACTAACATGGAAACTTGTTATGCTACAAAAGAACTATTTAACAAAGTTTTAAACTCAACCATGACTGAATCAAGAAGTGATAATTATTATGTAAATTATTCAGAAAAACAAAATTATAGATTTAACTCTAGAATTACAGGAATTGAAGAGTCAGATCTTATTTTAATTATTGGTGCAAATCCTAGATATGAAGCGACTATGTTAAATAGTAGAATAAGAAAAGCTTATTTAAAATCTAAATTACCAATTTACTCATCAAACGATATTGGTGATCAAACCTATCCTTATAAAATTCTTGAAAATTCCTCAAATTTTATTCGAGATATTATAGAAGGTAAAAATGAATTATCAGATAAAATAATTCAATCTCTAAAACCAGTAATTATTATTGGTCAGTCTGTGTTAAAACTTAAATCAGGCAAATATATATTTGAGGAATTAAAGAAATATTTAATTGCACATAATAAAATTAATAAGGAGTGGAATGCTTTAAATGTTTTGTCGAATGATGCTTCTACTGTGGGGTCTTATGATTTAACATTATTTAGCTCCAATAATGGAAGGAACTTGCTTTTAGAAAAATTGAGTGAAAACTCTATTGATTTACTATTCCTAATAGGTCAAGATAAACTAAAATTAGATACAAAAGATTTATTTAAAATATATATTGGATCACATGGTGATGAGGGTGCAAAAAACTCAGATTTAATTTTACCTGGTTCCGCCTATACAGAGCAGGATGGCTATTATACAAATCTAGAAGGCAAAATTCAAAAAGCCTATAAAGCCTCTTATCCAACCGAGCTAGCAAAAGAGGATTGGGAAATAATAAATGAAATTTCGAATATTTTAAGGGGAAAATATTTGTTTAAAGATAAAGAGGAACTTATTGATAGTATGTTAAACTATCTTAATCAGACAAGAAAAGAAGAATTTATTTTAACTAATTTTGATTTTGTAAGTGAAGAAATATTAGTTGACGATATTGATTATTATTTCTCAAATGTAATAGCAAAAAACTCGAAAACTATGTCTGAATGTAGATCTTTAAGATCAAACTTTGGAAAAACTGGAACCGATGGATAATTATGAATAGTTTATATATTCTATTTAATGAAACTTATAAGATTTTATTTTTATTGATCCCTGTTTTAGTAACTGTTGCAATGATAGTTTGGCTAGATAGAAGAGTTTGGGCTTTAGTGCAAAAAAGAAGAGGCCCAAATGTAGTTGGCCCTTTTGGATTACTTCAATCATTGGCTGATGCATTAAAATACATTTTTAAAGAAATAATAATTCCCGCAAGTTCAAATAAAGTAATTTTTATTTTAGCACCCATAATCACTATGACATTAGCGCTTGTTGCATGGGCAGTAATACCATTTAGTGAAAATTTAGTTTTAGCAGATATTAATGTTGGAATATTATATTTATTTGCTGTTTCTTCTCTTGGAGTTTATGGAATTATAATGGGTGGGTGGGCATCCAATTCTAAATATCCTTTCCTAGGAGCTATAAGATCAGCTGCTCAAATGGTGTCATATGAAGTTTCGATAGGTGTTATTATAATTAATGTTTTGTTATGTGTTGGTTCTTTAAACCTTAATGATATAGTTTTAGCACAAAAAAATATGTGGTTTGTATTACCACTTTTTCCGATGTTTGTTATATTTTTTATTTCAGCTTTAGCGGAAACTAATAGGCCACCTTTTGATTTACCAGAGGCTGAAGCTGAATTAGTTGCGGGTTATCAAACCGAATATTCCGGAATGATGTATGCAATGTTTTGGTTAGGGGAATATGCAAATATTTTATTAATGTGTGCAATGGGATCAATATTATTTTTAGGTGGATGGTTACCACCATTGGATATTGAAACTTTAAAATTTGTTCCAGCTCCAATCTGGTTAATTTTTAAAATTTTATTTTTATTTATCCTTTTTGCTCTGGTTAAAGCTATTGTTCCAAGATATAGATATGATCAATTAATGAAGTTAGGTTGGAAAATATTTTTACCGTTTTCTTTAATTTGGGTTGTGTTAACTGCGGGATATTTACTTTATTTTAACTTATTACCGGTACAAACATGAAACTAGCTAGATTACTAAAAACTATATTTATGATAGATTTTGCTGCTGGACTATTAATTGCAGTAAAAGAGGTTTTTAAATCAAAAAAAACTATAAATTATCCATTTGAAAAAGGTCAAGTTAGTCCAAGAGCAAGAGGCGAGCATGCTTTAAGAAGGTATCCTAATGGGGAGGAAAGATGCATAGCTTGCAAACTGTGCGAGGCAGTATGCCCTGCCCAAGCCATTACGATTGAATCTTCTGAAAGAGAGGATGGTAGTAGAAAAACTACTAGATATGACATAGACATGCTTAAGTGTATTTATTGTGGATTGTGCGAGGAGTCTTGTCCAGTAGATGCAATCGTTCAAGGTCCAAATTTTGAATTTGCTACAGAAACTCGAGAAGAACTTTATTACAATAAAGAGAAGCTTTTAGAAAATGGAGATAGATGGGAAAATATACTTGCTTCAAATATAAAGGCAGACAATCCCTATAGATAATAATGATAGCTCACGCTGTATTTTTTTATTTTTTTTCATTCATTGCCATTGTTTCAGCAATCATGGTTACTGCAGCCAGAAATACAGTTCACTCTGTATTTTTTTTGATATTAGATTTTATCAGTATTTCATGCCTGTTTATTATGATTGGTGCAGAATTCTTAGGGATGATTATGCTAATCGTCTATGTAGGTGCTGTTGCAGTATTATTTCTGTTTGTTGTTATGATGTTAAATGTCGCTCAACAAAAAAATCAGTGGTTCGGATCATCTAAAAGTAGTTCACATATTCCTATTGGTTTATTGGTAAGTCTAATAATTTTTGTTGAATTGATTATTGTTGTGGGCGGATGGAAATACAAGCCTGACTTGCTAAATTCATCCACAATTACTATTTCAAGCACAATCTCAAACACTCACTCATTGGGAAATGTATTATATACAGATTATATTCACTTATTTCAGATTTCAGGAATGATTTTGCTGGTAGCTATGATCGGAGCTATAGTCTTAACCTTTAGAGAGCGACCTGGATTAAAAAGGCAGAGTTATATTAAACAAATTTCAAGAGAAAGAAAAGATGGTGTTCAAGTAGTGGAAGTTGAAAGTAATAAAGGAGTAAAAATTGATGTTTGAGATCGGATTAGGACACTATTTAACTCTTGGAGCAATAATATTTACCATTGGTTTAGTTGGAATTTTTTTAAATAGAAAAAATGTAATAGTACTTTTAATGAGCATTGAATTGATTTTATTAGCGGTAAATATTAACCTGGTATCTTTTTCGATATTTATAAATGATTTAAGTGGTCAAATTTTTACTTTGTTTATATTAACTGTAGCTGCAGCTGAGGCAGCAATAGGTTTGGCAATAATTGTAGTTTATTTTAGAAATGCTGGAACAATAAAAGTTGAAGATATTGAAAAACTAAAAGGATAGTATGGAAAAATTAATAATATTTTTACCTTTGTTAGCAGCAATAGTTTCTGGATTTTTTGGAAACAAAATTGGAAATAAATCTTCTCAAATAATTACAAGTTTATTTGTTTCTATATCAGCTTTTTTATCAATTTATATCTTTTATGATGTAATTATAAATGGTTACTCAAGTAATGTTTTAATTGCAAAATGGATCACTTCAGGAATGCTTGATGTAAACTGGTCGATAAAAATTGATCAACTATCTGCTGTAATGCTTGTAGTTGTAACTTTAGTCTCTGCAATAGTTCATATTTATTCAATAGGATATATGTCTAACGATCCTCATCAGCCAAGATTTATGTCTTATTTATCGCTCTTTACTTTTGCAATGTTAGTTTTGGTTACATCAGATAATTTTCTACAGTTATTTTTTGGTTGGGAAGGAGTAGGTCTTTGTTCTTATTTTTTAATTGGTTTTTGGTTCAAAAAACCAACAGCTAATGCTGCTGCTATAAAAGCATTTATTGTAAATAGAGTAGGTGATTTTGGCTTTGCGCTAGGAATATTTTTAGTTTTTTATATTTTTGGATCAGTCAATTATGAAGAGGTATTCAGACAAGTGTATTTATACAAAGATAATAATTTAAATTTTTTAGGTTTTGAGCTTAATACAATAAATTTAATTTGTTTCTTATTGTTTATTGGAGCTATGGGTAAATCTGCACAAATTTTTTTACATACCTGGCTGCCAGATGCAATGGAAGGTCCAACTCCTGTTTCCGCATTAATTCACGCAGCAACTATGGTTACTGCGGGAGTTTTTTTAGTGGTAAGATGCTCTCCTATTTATGAATATTCTCCAGTTATATTAAATTTTATAACAATTATAGGAATGTCTACTGCATTGTTCGCGGCAACTATTGCTCTGGTTCAAAACGATATTAAAAAAATAATAGCATATTCAACATGTAGTCAATTAGGTTATATGTTTTTTGCAGCAGGTGTTGGAGCTTACAATATTGCTATGTTTCATCTTTTTACACACGCTTTTTTTAAAGCATTACTATTTTTAGGTGCTGGTTCTGTTATCCACTCATTTCATGACGAGCAAGACATAAATAAAATGGGGGGAGTTTACAAGCACTTACCATATACTTATTTGCTAATGATAATTGGTACATTGGCTTTAACCGGGTTTCCTTTCTTATCTGGATTTTATTCAAAGGATTTAATAATAGAATTCGCTTATTTAAAAGGAAGTGCAGTTGGATATTATGCATGTGGTATAGGAATATTTACAGCTGTTTTAACCTCAGTTTATTCCTGGAGATTAATATTTAAAACATTTCATGGAGAATATAACAATAAATCTCAACCAATTTCAAGCATGCATGAGTCTCCATTAGTTATGTTGGCTCCATTATTAATTTTAGCAATTGGATCAATATGTGCTGGATTTATTTTTAAAGATTTATTTATGGGCTATGGTTCTTTTGCAGATTTTTGGAGTGGATCAATTTTATTTTTGGAACCATTAACAACCGAACATCCTCCAAAATATATATTATATCTTACACCAGTATTAGTTACTGTTACTATACCACTTAGCTATTATATATTTTTAAAAAACAAATCAATTCTTGAAGGTTTGATTAAATCAAATCAACCAATTTATTTATTTCTTAAAAATAAATGGTATTTCGATGAGTTATATGAGATTTTATTTGTTAAATCTTCTAAATTTTTGGGAAAATATTTATGGAAAAAAATAGACGGATTAGTAATTGATAGATTTGGTCCTGACGGATTATCAAGTCTTTTTAAATTTTTTTCCATAAAAGCAGTTAAATTTCAGACGGGTTTTATATACCAATATGCTTTTATTATGCTGCTTGGTTTTTCACTAATTCTTACAATAGTTATAATTTAAATAATGAACTTTCCCATACTCTCATCATTAATTATCCTTCCAACAATTGGAGCAATTTTTATACTATTTGGTAGATCTTCATCGAATTATAATGCGGCAAAATATATTTCATTATTCGTATCTTTAGCAAATTTTATTCTATCTTTATATCTTTGGTATGTATTTGATAAAGATATCTCTGGATTTCAGTTCGTTGAAGAAAGAGTCTGGCTTGAAGGAATTATAAATTATAAAGTTGGTATTGATGGAATTTCTATTCTATTTGTAATTTTAACAACTTTTATTACCCCGCTATGTATAATTTCAGTAAATTCTACAATTACGAATAGACTTAAAGATTTTCTTATTGCTATACTTATTATGCAAACAATGATGATTGGAGTTTTTTGCTCACTTGATTTAGTTATTTTTTATTTATTTTTTGAAGCAGGTTTAATACCAATGTTTTTAATTATTGGTATATGGGGAGGCGAAAGAAGAGTTTATTCTGCATTTAAATTTTTCTTATACACATTACTAGGTTCCGTATTAATGTTAGTTGCAATCATTTCTATATACTGGATCACTGGAACAACAGATGTTATTGAATTATATCAAGTCGGCATAGACGCAAAATTTCAAAATTTACTTTGGTTAGCTTTTTTTAGCTCTTTTGCAGTAAAAACTCCAATGTGGCCAGTTCATACCTGGCTTCCAGATGCTCATGTAGAAGCACCCACCGCTGGTTCTGTTTTACTTGCTGCTATTTTATTGAAAATGGCCGGTTATGGTTTCATTAGATTTTCGCTAGGTCTTTTTCCTATTGCATCTGAATATTTTGTACCTCTTATTTTTAGTTTAAGTTTAGTTGCAATTATTTACACTTCATTAATTGCTTTAATGCAAGAAGATATGAAGAAACTTATCGCATATTCTTCAGTCGCTCATATGGGTTTTGTCACAATGGGTATATTTACAATGACCCCCGAAGGTATTGAGGGAAGTATATTTCAAATGATTAGTCACGGAATAATTTCTGCTGCACTATTTTTATGTGTTGGAGTTGTATATGAAAGAATGCATACAAGAGAAATAAGTAAGTATGGTGGAATTGTTTCTGTAATGCCAAGATATTCAGTTGTACTTATGGTATTTACTTTAGGTGCCTTAGGTCTACCTGGTACAACAGGATTTATTGGGGAGTTTTTAATCCTATTAGGAACATTTAAAGTTAATTTTATGGTTGCAACAATCGCAAGTTTGGGAGTTATTTTAGGTGCTGCATACATGTTATGGCTTTATAGAAGAGTAGTTTTCGGTGAAATTACAAACAATGAAGTTAATAAACTTTTAGATTTGAATAAATCCGAAATGATAATTTTATCAGTTTTAGCAATTGTATCAATATTATTTGGCTTTTATCCGGACCCTCTATTAAGTACAACCTCAGCATCTGTAGAAGATTTAATTGATTTATTTAATATGAATTTAAATATTTATACCGCAGGTACTTTATAATGAACTTAGATTTAATTTTTCCTGAAATTTTTTTATCATTAGCAATAATGTTTTTATTAATGGTGGGTGTATTTAAGAAAAAAAGTGAAAGGCTGGTATACAACCTATCTACAACGACTCTTATAATATTATTAGCTTTAGTAATTAATTTATTCTCAATAAATGAAATATTAATTTTTAATCAAAGTTATAAAATTGATACTTTATCTACTTTTATGAAATCGATAACGATAATCTCGGCAATATTTGTAATGATTTCATCTTTTACCTACATCAAAACATTGGATATTTTAAAAATTGAATATCCCATATTAATATTGAGTGCAATTCTTGGAATGATGGTGATGATTAGTTCTAATGATTTAATTGTATTTTATCTTGGCTTAGAACTTCAATCATTAGCTTTATACGTACTTGCATCTTTTAATAGAGATAATATTTTATCATCAGAATCCGGATTAAAATATTTTGTATTAAGCGCTTTATCATCAGGCCTCCTATTATACGGCTGTTCACTTATTTATGGATTTTCTGGCTCAACAAATTTTACATTTATTTCAAGCTTAACCTCTAATATTGAAAATGGAGTTATTTTTGGTTTAGTATTTATAATTGTTGGTTTAGCATTTAAAATTTCAGCTGTACCATTTCATATGTGGGCTCCAGATGTTTATCAAGGCTCACCAACATCTGTTACATTGTTTTTTGCGGCCTTGCCAAAAGTCGCTGCTTTGACTGTCTTTATCAGATTTTTATACATACCATTTGTAAATTTAATTGATAACTGGCAAACTATAATAGTATTTATCTCAATTTCATCAATGATATTTGGTGCAGTAGCAGCTATAGGCCAGTCAAATTTAAAAAGACTTATTGCTTATAGCTCCATAGGACATATGGGCTATGCTCTTGCCGGACTAGCATCAGGAACAAATCAGGGAGTTCAAAGTTCAGTGACGTATATCTCAATTTATTTAGTTATGACATTGGCTTTTTTTTCATGTTTATTTATGATGAGAAAAAAAAATATATTTTATGAAAAAATTGAGGATCTATCTGGATTGTCGTCAAATCACCCAATACTTTCAATTTGCTTACTAATTGTATTATTTTCTCTTGCTGGCATTCCTCCATTAGCAGGGTTCTTTGCTAAATTTTATATATTTATGGCTGTTATAGAACAATCAATGTATTTCTTGGCTATAGTAGGGTTATTATCAACAGTAGTAGCTGCTTTTTATTACTTAAGGTTAATTAAAATAATATATTTTGATAAACCAAAAGAAAGTTTTGAAAAAGACCATAGGATTGGATTAAAAGTTACATTAGCTATTTCTACAGGAATTTTATTACTATATTTTATTTATCCTGGTTTTCTTAATGATTTAGTTTCTAGAATTGTATTGATCTAATGAGACTTAAAAAATATTTATTTAATACCGTAACGAGTACAAATGATATTGCGATAAATAAAATTAATAAAGGTTCTATTTCTGGCATAGTTATTGCTAAAAAACAGACGAATGGCAGAGGAAGATATGGTAATAAATGGATATATTTTAAAAATAATTTATTTATTTCAATTTATTTTAAATTAAGTTCTAAAATTAGCTTAAAAAATTTAACATTAAAAAGTTGTCAATTAGTTAAAAAATCACTATTAAAATTTTTAAATAAAAAAATTACCATAAAAAAACCAAATGATTTAATGATATGTAAAAAGAAAGTTTGTGGAATACTCCAGGAAACAATATTTTATAAAAATACTAAATTTGTAATTATTGGTATTGGAATTAACGTTGATAATAGCCCTTTAATTGAAAATTATCCCACAACTTATCTTAATTTATTTAAGAAAAAAAAATTAACTAGTGTTAAAATTTATAATGAAATAAAAAAGAATTTTGAAAGTTACTTAAATAAATAACTATGAAAATAATTGGAGATATTGGAAATACCGAAGTAAAAATTTGTTTGGTTGATAATAATTTTAAAATTAAAAAAAAAGTTAATATTAAATCAGCAGCAGCAAGTAAGTTATTTATTAAAAAAAAATTAAAATCTATTTTAAAAAATAGAACGAAAATTGAGAGTATAGTTTTTAGTAGTGTAGTGCCTGAAATATACAGACAATTTTCTTTTTTTTTTAAGTCAAAAATTAATAAGAAGATAATTGAAATTAAATCATTAAGACTAAATAAACTAATAAATATAAAGGTTAATAAAAAACAAGTTGGATCAGATAGACTGGCCAATTCAATAGCTACATTAGACAATAAAAATAATTATATTATAATTGATTTTGGTACCGCAACGACTTTTGATGTAATAATAAAAAATCAGTATTTAGGTGGTATTATATCTCCAGGTATAAATCTGTCTTTAAATACTTTAATTAATAGAGCATCTTTAATTCCTAAAATTAATTTAAAAAAAATAACATATGTTATAGGTAAAAACACAAATGAAGCAGTAAGATCAGGTTTTTTTTGGGGTTATGCTGGTTTAATCGACAATATGATTAAATTAATTAAGAAACAAACTAAATCTGATTTTAAAGTTATTTTAACTGGGGGTCTTGCATATTTATATAAAAATTCTATTAGTACAAAATGTAAAGTTGATAGAGATTTAACAATTAAAGGAATTATTAAAATTACAAAAAATTTACTTTAACATATGAAAGAAGAATTATTATTTTGTCCACTTGGCGGTTCTGGAGAAATTGGAATGAACCTAAATTTATATGCTTATGGCAAACCCGAAAATCAAAAATGGATAATAGTCGATGTAGGGGTAACTTTTGCTGATGATAGTGTGCCTGGAATTGATCTTATATATCCAGATCCAGGTTTTATTGTTGATAAAAAAGATGATGTTTTGGGTATAATTTTAACCCATGCTCATGAAGATCATATAGGTGCAATTGCACATATTTGGCCTAAACTAAAATGTAATATTTATGCAACACCTTTTACTGCTGTGCTAGTAAGAGAAAAATTTAAAGAAAAAAAAATCGACATCAGTTTAAAATTAAAAATAGTTGAGCTAAATGGATCTATTAATCTAGATCCATTTAAAATTGAATTTGTTACCTTAACCCACTCAATACTTGAACCAAATGGTTTAAAAATAAATACTCCCGCAGGTACAGTACTTCATACGGGTGATTGGAAGTGCGATCCAAATCCATTAATAGGAAATAAAATAGATGAAAATAAGTTAAAAAAAATAGGTGATGATGGAGTTCTTTCAATGATTTGTGACTCAACAAATGTATTCAGCATGGGTAGATCTGGGTCTGAATTGGATGTGAGAAAAAATATGTTGAAAATAATCGAAAGATTAAAAAAAAGAATTATTGTAACTTCTTTTGCCTCTAATGTAGCAAGAATGGAGAGTGTTTTTTACTGTGCTGAGAAAACTGGACGACAGATTGCTTTAGTGGGTCGTTCAATGCATAGAATATTTAAAGCTGCAAGAGAATGTGGTTACCTGCAAAATGTTATAGAGCCTATTGACACAAGAGAAGCAAAAAATATATCACGTGAAAAAATTGTATATTTATGCACTGGAAGTCAAGGTGAACCAATGGGTGCGATGATGAGAATAGCAAATTATGTTCATCCTGATGTATTTATAGAAAGAGGAGACGCAGTGGTTTTTTCCTCGAAAATTATTCCGGGAAATGAAAAAAAACTTTATAAATTGCACAATCAACTCGTTAGAGAAGGCGTAGAGGTTATTTCCGAAGAAAACGAATTTATACATGTTTCTGGTCACCCAAATAGAGAAGACTTAAAAGATATGTACAAATGGGTAAGACCAAAATCAATAATTCCAGTACATGGTGAACATAGACACATGATTGAACACATAAAATTTGCTAAAGAAATGCAAGTTCCTTTCTCAGTCAAAGTTGAAAATGGCGATATCGTTAAGTTATCTCCAGGAGAAAAACCAGAAGTTTTTGATAAAGCACCAAGTGGAAGATTATATGTTGATGGTAATATAGCTGTTGAGGAGGATTCTAGATCTATAAAAGAAAGAAAAAATATATCTGAAAATGGAGTTCTTGATGTTACAATTTTAATTACACCTAAAGGAAATATTCATAATAAACCAATTTTCAACTACAGCGGTTTACCAATCAATAATGATGAAGATTATCGATATGAACTTGAAAATATAATAGAAAAAACAACCAGAATTTTTTCTCTAAATAACCTAAACCAAAAAGATAATATTATTGATGCTGTGAAAATATCATGTAGAAAAATTACGAAAGAAATTACAGGAAAAAAACCTTTTACAAATATAAAGTTGATAAGGATATAAGTTGAGCATAACAGGATCGATTGTAATTTATGTAATTATTTGGTGGATTGTTTTTTTTTCATTATTACCAATTGATGTAAATAGGAACAAAAATAGAAAAATTGAAGGTGAAGATCCAGGCTCACCCGAAAATCCAAAAATTTTTAAGAAATTTATATATACCACGGCTATATCTACTGTATTATTTTCAATAATTTATTATTTTGTACAATATAATTATCTTAACCTAAGAAATTTTTTGATGTAATTTAAAGTATGTTTTTTTCAAAATCATTTATTCCAATTCTTAAAAATAATCCTACAGAAGCAAAAATTAAATCACACCAGTTAATGCTTAGAACTGGAATGATAAAGCAATCTTCAGCAGGCATATACTCGTGGCTTCCTTTAGGATTTAAAGTTATGAAAAAAATAGAACAAATTGTTCGAGAAGAACAAAACAGAGTAGGCGTTCAAGAAATATTGATGCCAACAATACAATCTAGCGAAATTTGGAAAGAGAGTGGAAGATATGATGATTATGGTGAAGAAATGCTCAGAATTAAAGATAGGCAAAATAGAGAAATGTTATATGGACCTACTAACGAAGAATTAGTTACTGAAATATTTAGATCATCAATAAAGTCATACAAATCATTGCCACAATTATTATATCATATTCAATGGAAATTTAGAGATGAGCTAAGACCGAGATTTGGAATAATGAGATGTAGAGAATTTTATATGAAGGATGCATATTCTTTTGATATTTCTGATGAAGAAGCTATTTATTCATATAATAAATTTTTTATTTCCTATCTTAATACTTTCAAACGTATGGAGCTTTCAGCAATACCAATGGCAGCAGATACTGGCCCTATAGGCGGAAATTTATCACATGAATTTATTATATTAGCAGATACTGGAGAAAGTAAAATTTTCACTGATAAAAGAATTTTTGAAGTTGATAGTTCTAATACATTACTGGAAAAAAATTCTCTATCAAAATTAAGAGAAAATTATGAGAAATACTATTCAGTAACTGATGAAAAATTTAATAATAATGAATTCGAAAAAAATGTTCCAAAGGATTATAGACTTCAAACGAAAGGTATAGAGGTAGGACATATTTTTTATTTTGGGGACAAGTATTCAAAACCTATGAAAGCAAGTGTTGATTATAATGGCAAAAAAGAATTTGTAAAAATGGGCTCTTATGGAATAGGGGTTTCCAGATTAGTTGGCGCAATTATAGAAGCTAAATACGATGATAAAAATGAAATAATGAAATGGCCAATTTCAGTTTCACCTTATGACTGCTGTATTCTTCCTATTATAAGCAAGAATGATAATTCAAATTTAGACAAAGCAATAAATATTTATAAAAATTTAAAAAAATTAGATTTAGATGTTTTAATTGACGACACTGATGAGAATATATCTTCCAAAATTAAAAAATTCAATCTGCTAGGCATCCCTTATCAAATTATTATAGGTAAAAATTTTAATGAGCAAAAAATCGAATTTAAAGAAGTTGATAAACAACCTATTTTTATCCCATTAGAGGAAATAACTAAAATAATTAAAAGTAAAAAATCAAATTGATAACATTATTAGAAAGAAAAATAGCATTTAGATATCTATTTACGAAAAAAAAAGATGGATTTATTAACATAATCTCTACCTTTTCTTTTTTAGGAATAACTTTAGGTGTAGCTGTGTTAATAGCTGTCATGTCTGTAATGAATGGTTTTAGAAGTGAATTAATTAGTAAAATTAATGGTTTTAATCCTCATTTAAAAATTTTTTCTTACGATACATCAATTGACTTAAATAAATTGAAAGATCAAAATATTAGGAAAATATCTGAACAATTTTTCCTAGGTAACAACGGTGAAGCTGTTATTATTCACAATTCATACACAAAAGGCATAATTTTAAGGGGTTATTTAAAAAATGATTTTAAAAAATTAAAAGTTATAAATAATGATAAATTTATTGGTAATAAGTTTATTTCATACAATCATATTTCAATAGGAAGAGAGTTAAGTTTTATTTTAAATGTTGATATTGGTGATAAAATAAACATTATCTCACCTAGTAGTATAATGTCTATCGCAGGCAGCCTTCCAAAACAAAAATCCTTCATAGTAGAATCTATTTTTGAAAGTGAGATAAATGAATTTAACAAAAATATTGCCTTTTTAAACCTTAACGACCTAGAGGATTTTTTTGATCTTGATGATTATAGCAGATATCTTGAAGTTTTCCTTAAAGACCCAAATAATATTGAACAGAAAAAACAAATATTCCAAAATGTTTTTAATGACAAATTAATTAATTCTTGGGCAGATCTTAATCAATCATTGTTTTCAGCATTAAAAATTGAAAGAAATGTTATGTTTATAATTTTATCATTAATAATTTTAATCGCAGCTTTCAATATTATTTCAGGACTAACAATATTAGTTAAAAATAAAACTAGAGATATTGCCATTTTAAAATCTATTGGCGTGCAAAATGTATCAATAGCTAAAATATTTTTTTTAGTTGGTTTTTTAATAGGTACCATGTCTACAGTTTTTGGAGTAATAATTGGTATTCTTTTTTCAATTAATATAGAAACTATAAGGTCATTAATTAGTGATTTGTTTAATGTAAGTCTTTTTCCTGAAGAGATATATTTTTTAAGTAAAATGCCATCCCAATTGGATCCTTTTTCTATTATAATAATCAGTTTATTTTCAATTCTTGTTACATGCTTAGTTTCAATTTATCCTGCAATTAAGGCTTCTAAATTAGACACAATTAAATCACTTAAATATGAATAATTTTATAGAACTTAAGAATCTTAGCAAGAATTATACTACCACAAAAAAATTAAGTGTATTGAATAACGTAAACTATAAATTTAAAAAGGGAAAAATTTATTCTTTAGTTGGTCCTTCAGGATCTGGCAAATCTACTTTATTAAATATTCTATCTTTAATTGATCGCCCAACAAATGGTAACTTAATAATTAATAATAAAAAAGTAAATTTTAATGAAAGTAAGATAAATGACAAAATAAGATCCAATTTTTTTGGAATAATCTATCAAGAAAAAAATTTACTCAATGATTTTACAGCATTAGAAAATATTTCACTAGCTGCGATTGCAAATGGAAAAAATCTTAACGAAAGTATTAAATTATCAAATAAACTTTTGTTAAAACTAAAACTGAAAAATAGATCAAATCATTTTCCATCTCAATTATCAGGAGGTGAAAATCAAAGAATCGCAATAGCTCGTGCTTTAATAAATTCACCCAATATAATAATTGCAGATGAACCATCTGGAAATTTAGATTATAAAAATGCAAAAGAATTCTTTAAGTTATTGTTTAATATAAAATCTAAAGAAAAAATAATTATTTATGCAACCCATAATAGATATTTTGCTAATTTAGCAGATTGTAGATTGCAGCTTATTAATGGTAAATTAAAATCTATTAATGGAAGAAATAAATAAAAACTTCAATCATTTAAAAATACATACTCAATATTCTATTTGCGAAGGTGCAATTAAAATTGAAAATCTAAAACAATATTGTAAAGAAAATAAAATAAAATCGGTTGGTTTATCAGATACTAGTAATTTATGTGGTGCACTAGAGTTTTCTGAAGAAATTTCAAAAGCCGGCACACAACCAATTATTGGTACACAAATTAATTTTAAAATTAATAATGAAATTGGAAGTTTACCTTTAATTGCTAAAAATAAGATTGGTTATGAAACTATATTACAATTATCTTCTAATTCTTATCTTCAGAATCAAGATAAATTAATACCATATTGTGATATTTCTGATTTAATTCAAAATCCTGAAGGGGTAATAGTATTTTCTGGTTCATTATTTTCTTTATCAGGAAAACTCTTTTTAAAAAATAAGTTACAAGATTTAAATGACTTATATGAAGTTTTGAATAAAAATTTTGCTAAAGATTTTTACCTTGAAATACAAAGACATCAAGATCAATTCGAAAATCAATTTGAACTTTATAATTTAACTCTATCACAAAAACTTGAAATACCAATAATTGCAACACATGAAGTCTTTTATTTAGATCAGTCAATGCATGAGGCCCATGATGCATTACTATGTATTAAAAACAAAACCTACATTAATGATAAGGATAGAATAAAATTATCAAAAAATCATTATTTAAAATCAAATAAAGAAATGTTTGAATTATTTTCAGATCTGCCCGAGGCCTTAATAAATAATTATTATTTACCTTTCAAATGTAATTTTAAAGCAAACAGTTCAAAACCATTATTACCAGAAATATCATCTGATAAAAACATTACATCTGACAAGTTGCTTGAAATACAAGCTACAAAAGGTTTGGAGGAAAAGTTTAATAATAACTTAGTAAAAATTGGAAAAAATGAAAATAAAAACGAAATATTTAAAAAATACTCACTTCGTTTAAATCATGAAATAGAAATTATAAATCAGATGAAGTATTCTAGTTATTTTCTCATAGTATCTGATTATATTAAATGGTCAAAATCTAACAATATACCGGTAGGACCTGGAAGAGGTTCTGGAGCTGGATCGTTGGTTGCTTGGTGTTTATCTATAACTGATATTGATCCAATTAAATTTAATTTAATTTTTGAAAGATTTTTAAATCCAGATAGAATTTCAATGCCTGACTTTGATATTGATTTTTGTGAGGAAAAAAGAGATCAAGTTTTCAACTATTTAAATAATAAATATAAAGAGAGTGTTGCTCATATAATTACTTTTGGAAAATTAAAAGCTAGAATGGTTATAAGGGATGTTGGTAGGGTTATTGGTCTACCATATGGTTTTGTAGACTCAATTTGTAAAATGATTCCTTTTGATCCATCAAGACCAATGAAATTACAAGAATGTATAAATTCGGAACCTCGTTTGCAAAAACTGATTAGAGATGATGATAGAGTGAAAAGACTTATAGATTTGTCATTAAAGTTAGAGGGATTAAACAGGAATTTTGCCACACATGCTGCTGGTGTTGTTATTGCAGATAAAAAATTAAATTCTATTGTCCCTCTTTATAAAGATCAAACTTCTGATCTTTTATTACCTTCAACTCAGTTTGATATGTATTCAGCCGAAAATGCTGGATTGGTTAAATTTGATTTTTTAGGATTAAAAACTTTGACGGTTATAAATAAAACACAAAAAATTATACAAAAAAATCAAAACAAAGATTTTAATATTGAAAATATTAATTATGAAGATCCCAAAGTTTTTAGTTTATTATCAGAAGGAAAAACTGTTGGTCTTTTTCAGTTAGAAAGCTCTGGAATGAAAGACGCATTAATTAACATGAAGCCTAATAGACTCGAGGATATAATTGCTTTAGTTGCATTATATAGACCCGGACCAATGAGCAATATTCCAATTTATAATGATTGTAAACATGGTCGAAAGGAGCCTGATTATTTACATCCAAGACTTAAAGAGATTCTGGAACCAACATATGGAGTAATTATTTATCAAGAACAAGTAATGCAAATTGCACAAGTACTATCTGGTTTTACAGCTGGTGAAGCAGATTTACTAAGAAGAGCCATGGGTAAAAAAAAAAGAGCTGAGCTCGAAAAGCAAAAGCAAAGGTTTATTAATGGTGCAGAAAAAAATGGTATTGCAAAAGATATTGCAGCAGGAATTTTTATGAAAATTGAACCATTTGCAGAATATGGTTTTAACAAAAGTCATGCTGCAGCATATGCGGTCATAGCTTATCAAACAGCTTATTTAAAAACCTACTATACAAATGAATTTTTCTCAGCATCCATGTCTATGGAATTATCAAACCAAAATAAATTAAGTGAATTTTATGAAGAATTAAAAAGGATGAAAATAAATATAGTTAGGCCAGATATAAATTCATGTTATGCTGATTTTACGTCAGATGACCGTAATTTCTATTACGCTCTCAGTGCCATTAAAAATGTAGGATACGAGTCAATTTCAAATATTGTAAAAGAAAGATTAAAAAATGGTAAATTTAAAAATTTATTTGATTTTATAAATAGATTAAATCCAAAAGATATTAATAAACTCCAATTAGAAGGTTTAGTTAAAGCTGGTGCTTTTGATAGTTTAAATAATAATAGAAAATCATTATTTGAAGCAATACCAAGTTTGATACTTAAATCTAAAAATATTCATGAAAATAAATCAATAAATCAAATTAATTTATTTGATGAGTCAAAAAATCAAAACGATCAAGATCTACTTGAAAAAGTAAACGATTTTCAATTTGAGGAAAGACTATCAAAAGAGTTTGAAACTTTAGGTTTTTTTATCTCTGATCATCCTCTCAACCAATACAAAGAATTTTTTCCTCAGTATAACATAATAAATTTTAATGATTTTAATCTTGAAGATAAATTAAAGGATTGTGTAATAGCTGCTACAATATTGAAAATACAAGAGAAAAAAAATTCTAAAGGATTGTCTTACGCCATTATTAAATTTACAGATCTAGGTGGTGTATTTGAACTTTTTGTTTTTTCAGATATATTTGAACATAAAAGAGAAATTTTGAAAGAAGGTAATTCGGTATTTCTTAATATTACTAAAATTATTTCCTCTGATGGAAATTCTATAAGAATTAATGTTAGAACAATAAGTAGAATTAATGAGTTATCAAATATACCAATTAAATCACTAGAAATTTTAACTTTTGATATTAAGGATTTAGATCAAATCAAGGATATAATTTCTAACCCAGGCGCAACTAATGTAACACTCAAAATTAAAAATAATAATATTTTGCACCATTATAAATTAAGTAATAAAAGAAAAATTGACCAAAAAATTTTGGCAGAGTTAAAAAATGCAGGAGTTTCCTTAAAAATACAGTAAAAAAAACCTTGTATTAATTTAAAATAATTGTAAAAAATCACGCAAAACGCACACAGTATTTGGTTGAAAAACCTCCGGTCCCTTTGGGCAATTACTGTGGAGGCACAACCGGAAAGGAACATGACTATACCTAATATAACTATCGAACAATTATTGGAAGCTGGGGTTCATCTTGGTCATAAAACTCTAAGATGGAATCCTAAAATGAAAAAATATATCTTTGGGAGAAGAGACACAATTCACATTATCGATTTAACCCAAACTGTAGAATTAATTAAACAAGCGCTAGAAAAAGTTTACGAAACTATTTCAAATAGAGGAAAAGTTTTATTCGTTTCAACAAAAAAACAAGCATCTGAAAGCATTGCAAAGTTAGCCAAAGAAACTGATCAATACTATGTGAATCACAGATGGTTGGGTGGAATGCTTACAAATTGGGGAACTATTTCTAACTCAATAAAAAAATTAGAGGAATTAAACAAAAATTTAACTTCTGAAAATAGAGGTTTTACAAAAAAAGAGCTTTTAAAAATGGGAACTCAAAGAGATAAATTACAAAGATCTTTAGGTGGAATTAAAGATATGAAAAAAACACCTGATTTAATATTTGTTATTGATACAAACTATGAGTCTTTAGCGATTAAAGAAGCAATTAAATTGGGAATACCTATCATTGCCATACTTGACACTAATTCTGATCCTGAGAACATAGATTATCCTATACCTGGGAATGATGATGCAAGAAGATCTATAGAGCTTTACTGCAATTTAATTAAAGAAACAATTAATAATGCAATAAGTAATTTAACCAATGAAATTGATTCAAAATCTGAGAATAAATCTTTTGATAAAAAGTCAGAAAAACCTGTCAACGATAAAAAAGAAATCAAAAATAATAAATTAAATTAATTACTTACATAAAATAAATTTGAATGAGTGATATTGAAAAAATCAAAAAACTAAGACAATCTACCGGTGCAGGTTTTAAAGATTGTAACTTAGCTTTAAAAGATTCAAAAGGTGATTTAGACAAAGCAGCGGAACTACTTAGAGTAAAGGGAATTGCAAAAGCTTCAAAAAAAATGTCAAGAGATGCCAAAGAAGGTGTTGTAGTCTTAAGTGGGGATGAAAACAAAACGTCATTAATTGAAGTTAATTGTGAAACAGATTTTGTTGCAAAAAACGATGACTTTATAAATTTTGTAAAAGAAATTGGCGAAATTAACAATTTATGTTCATCAAATATTGATAAACTATCCAGTACACCAATGTCTAATGGAAAATCAGTTAATGATAATCTTGTAGCTTTAATTGCAAAAATTGGAGAAAAAATAACTATTGGAAGAGCAAAAACAATTCAAAATCCAGAATCACAAAATTTCATATATCAACACTCAATTATAAAAGATAATGTTTCTAAATTAGGTGTAATAGTTTGTATTGAAACAAGCAAAAAAAATGATCAAATTAATTCATTTGGCAAACAGTTATCTATGCATATTGCAGCATCAAATCCTCTAGCTTTAAATTCAGACGAAATAAATCAAGAAATAATATCAAAAGAATTAGAACTTATATCTGAGGAACTTAAAAACTCAGGTAAACCAGAAGAAATTGCAAAAAAAATTAGTTTAGGTAAAATCAACAAGTTTAAAGAAGAAAATAGTTTAATGACACAAGATTGGGTGATGGAGCCCAAGAAAAAAGTAAAAGATATTATATCAGAAATGAGTATTCAAGATTTAAGGATTAAAGATTTTACAAGAATCAAAATTGGTGAATAGAATTAATGTTTCAGGATAAAATTTATAAAGATAAAATGAGCAAATCTATTGATCTCTTTTCTAAAGAATTATCTTCTTTAAGAACTGGAAGAGCTAATGCAAGCATGTTAGACTTAATCAAAGTTGATGTGTATGGACAAAAAATGCCAATCAATCAACTAGCAACAGTCACTGTGCCTGAACCAAGAACAATTAATGTTCAAGTTTGGGATTTAAACAATGTTCAATTAATAGATTCTGCTATTAAAAAATCAGAACTTGGATTGAATCCTCTTATTGATGGTCAGTTGATGAGACTGCCTATTCCAGACCTTAATGAAGAAAGAAGATCTGAATTAAAAAAAATTATAAAATCAATGGGTGAAAAATGTAAAGTCTCAATTAGAAATATTAGAAGAGATGCAAATGATGAGTTAAAAAAATTATTAAAATCAAAAGATATTTCTGAAGATGATGAAAAAAAATTTGAGAAGAATATTCAAAATATCACTGATACAAATATAAAATCAATTGATGAGAAAGTTATTTCAAAAGAAAAAGAAATAATGACAATATGAGCGAAATTAGTCACGTTGCCATAATAATGGATGGTAATGGTAGATGGGGTTTAAAAAAATATAAATCAAGAAAATTTGGTCACCAAAAAGGTATCGAAGCTGTTGAAAAAATAATTGAAGCATCTATTAAATCTAAAATAAAATATTTAACACTATACACTTTTTCCACAGAAAATTGGAAAAGGCCTAAATATGAAGTAAATTTTTTATTCAAGTTATTATCAGAGTACCTGAAAAAAAATTTAGATATTTTGCTTAAAAATAATCTTAAACTTAAAATTTTAGGAGATATAAATAAATTTCCAAGACAGCTTAAAAATTCTTTAAGTAAAGCAATGAAACTAACATCGAAAAATAAAAAACTACAAATTAATTTAGCCCTAAATTATGGATCAAAGGATGAAATTGTTAATTCATTTAAAATAATACAAAAGAAAAAAATAGCTATAAACATAAATAATATCGAAAAAAATCTTTACACTCAAAACATACCAGATCCAGATATTTTAATTAGAACTGGAAATACAAATAGACTTAGTAATTTTTTACTTTGGCAACTTTCATATTCTGAAATTTTTTTTGTTAAAAAGCTCTGGCCAGATTTTAACAAAAAAGACTATTATAAAATTTTGAAAAATTACAAAAAAATAAAAAGAAAATTTGGAAATATTTAAATGAAAGAGCTAGCTTCGAGGACCACTACCTCAATAATATTAATTTTTCTACTATATTTTACATATATTTATAACCAACTATTTTACTTATTAGTTTTAGCTATATTTATATTATCGTTAATTGAATTTTATCAGTTGACTCTCAAAATAAAAAAAAAAAAAACTGAAAAATCAATATATTTAATTTTAGCAGTAATCTATCTTTTTTCGGTTATGTTTTTACTGAAATACAACTTATTAGAAATTAAGAATTTAATTTTTTATTTTATATTTGTTTGTATATCGTCTGATATTGGTGGCCTCGTTTTTGGAAAAATGTTTAAAGGTAGAAAGTTAACAAAAATAAGTCCTAACAAAACATACTCTGGTCTCTACGGTTCGTTTATAACTTCTTATACAACAATGATAATTTTTTATTATATCTTAAACTTAGATTTGTTAACTCTATTTGTTTTTACTTTTTCTGTCTGCTTCTTATCTCAATTAGGCGATCTTTTTTTTTCTTACTTAAAAAGAAAAGCAAAAGTTAAGGATACTGGAAAAATTCTACCTGGCCATGG
>QCNR01000008.1 GCA_003210075.1 Pelagibacteraceae bacterium AG-426-G09 | reverse complement strand
ATTATAATAAAAAATGATATTTTTACTAGTGGGCCTCTTAACTTACCAATAATAGAGTTGTTATTTTTTCTTTGAAATTCCATAAATGTTTAATTAGTTTAGAAATAAGACATATTTATGTTTTTTCAATATTAATAAATGTTTAAAAAAAATATAGTATTAATTGGTATGATGGCGGCTGGTAAAACCACAATTGGTTTTAAACTAGCAAAAGAACTAAAATATGATTTTTTTGATATTGACGCAGAAATTGAAAAATCGGAAAATAAAAGAATAGTTGATATTTTTCAAGACGATGGGGAGAAATATTTTAGGAATCTTGAAGAAAAAATGTCCTTAATTTTTCTAGAAAAGACTAGATGCATTATTTCGATTGGAGGTGGTGCCTTTCTAAATGAAAAAATTAGAAAAAAAATTACAAGTAATAGTTTATCCATTTGGTTAAACTGGAAAATTAAAACTATTTTAGATAGAGTCAAAAAAAATAAAAGAAGACCGTTAGCTTTAAATTTAAGTAGCAAAGATATTGCTGAACTATATAAAAAAAGAGTAAAGTTCTATAAAATGTCAGATTTTAGAGTTAATTGTGAAAACAAAAATAAAAACGAGATTATAAAAAAAATATCAAAACTTATTCAAAATGAAAATAATAAACATAAAAACTAAAAGTAAACATTATAATATTTATATTGGCCACGACATATTTGCTAAATTAAAAAAAATTATTAAAAAGGAAAATATACAATTCAAAAATTCCTTACTAATAGTTGACAAAAAAGTTCCAAAGAATTTTATTAAGAAGATAAAGTCTAATATAAACTCTACAAAAAAAATAGTTTATTTATTTAATGCTTCAGAAAAAAATAAAAATTTTAAATCTATTAATTCTATTTTGGAAATATTATTTAAAAATAATTTTACTCGAAATGATGTAATAATATGTGTTGGCGGTGGTATCACTGGTGATATATCTGGTTTCGCTTCAAGTTTATATAAAAGAGGTATGAAATTTATAAACATACCCTCAACCCTTTTATCACAAGTAGATTCTTCAATCGGTGGTAAAACTGGTGTTAATAATAAATTTGGTAAAAATTTGATTGGTTCATTTTGTCAACCTGATTTGGTAATTTCTGACACAAAGTTACTTAAAAGTTTGCCAAGAAGAGAGGTAGTTTGTGGTTATGCTGAAATATTTAAACATTCGCTAATTGCAAATAAAAAACTATTTTTATTTTTAGATAAAAATTTGTCAAATATTTTAAAATTAAATCCAAAGTTTATCCAAAAAGCAATTTTAGAAAGTTGTAAAGTTAAAAAACAAATTGTTGAAAAAGATGAAAAAGAAAATAATTTGAGAAAAAGTTTAAATTTAGGTCATACATTTGGTCATGCTTATGAAGCAACATTAAATTACTCAAGCAAGTTAAATCATGGAGAAGCTGTTTTATATGGTATACTTTCAGCGACAAAATTAAGTAAGAAGCTTAATTTGTTAGGAAAAAATGATTATGAACAAATCTTGTCACATTTATCAAAATTAAAATTTACAAATTTAAGTAAGTTATTTTCAAGAAAAGATTTAAAAAAAATTATAAATTTCATGGCTAATGATAAAAAAAATGTCTCAAAAAAATTAAATTTAATAACCCTTAAAAAAATAGGACGTGTAAATATTAGTAAACAATACAACACAGTTCAAATTAGAAATTTTATAAAATCAGAACTACTCAAATAAAATTTGAATAGAGTGTATATAATTTTTTATTTCATGATTTAGAATACTATAAACTTTTTTTGTTGCTTCTAATTTGTTAATTTTATTAAGTTCTTTTGAACAAATGGTTAACTTTATATGAAATTTATTTTTTTCATGAGAAGAATGTTTTAAATGAAGATAGGTTTTATCTTCCACAATTACATCCTCAATAATAGAATTTTCAAATAATTTTCTTTTGATATTTTTAATTAAATTATCTATATCCATATTTAATATTATAAATTAAAAATTTATGAAAACAATTTGTGAGTGGAATAAATGTAATAATTTAGGAGAGTTTAAAGCTCCAGTTGAAAAGGATAATAGTAAAAAATATAGAATGCTTTGTTTAAAACATGTTAAAGAATTTAATAAAAATTGGAATTATTTTTCAGGGATGAACGATCAACAAATTTTAGATTTTATTAAATCTGATATGATATGGCACAAACCCACTCAAAGCTTCAGTTCTTCAGATAATTTTTTCAAAGTACTTTGGAATAATGCTTTAAGAGATGATACGAAACGATTTATGAATTCTGAAAATTTAGATCATATGAAAAAGTTTAGGTTTGATAACCAAGATTTTCAAGCTTTTACCATTCTTGATATTCCGGCTGGGATCGAGTGGAAAAAAATACAAGAAAAGTTTAAAAAGCTTGTTAAAAAATTTCACCCTGATATGAATGCTGGAAATAAAAAATTTGAGGAGAAACTTAAAGTAATTACTTTAGCATATACAAAACTTAAAAATACATACAGAGGAAAAATTGATACCAAATATTAATCAAACGCCAGATATTAAACTTTCAGTTAAACAAACTTTTGGAATTGAAAGTAATATGGAAATAGATGGATTTTCAAAAAAAGGGGAGTTTGTTCCAGAAATCGATAAAGGTTATAAGTTTGATAGAGATACAACTTTAGCAATTTTGTCTGGTTTTTCATTTAACAAAAGAGTTTTAGTTCAAGGATATCACGGTACTGGTAAATCTACACACATAGAGCAGATCGCTGCTAGATTGAACTGGCCATGTATTAGAGTAAATTTAGATAGTCACATAAGTAGAATAGATTTAATTGGTAAAGATGCCATAGTCATAAAAGATGGTAAACAAATTACAGAATTTAAGGAAGGTATTTTGCCATGGTCAATTCAAAACCCGGTTGCTTTAGTTTTTGATGAATACGATGCTGGTAGACCAGATGTAATGTTTGTAATCCAAAGAGTTTTGGAATCAGAAGGAAGTTTTACTCTGCTTGATAAAAATAAAGTACTTAAGCAAAACAAGTTTTTTAGATTGTTTGCTACTTCAAACACAATTGGTTTAGGAGACACGAGTGGCCTTTATCATGGTACACAGCAAATAAATCAGGGACAAATGGATAGATGGAATATTGTAACCACTTTAAACTATTTGCAGCTTGAAAAAGAAATGGAAATAATTTTGTCAAAAAATAAGAGTATGAATAATACTAAGGGAAAAGAGACCATAGCCAATATGATAAAAGTTGCAACATTAACAAGAAAAGGTTTTATAGCTGGCGATATATCAACAGTGATGAGTCCAAGAACAGTTATTCATTGGGCAGAGAATAGTCAAATTTTTCAAGATGTTGGATATTCATTTAGAGTAACATTTCTAAATAAGTGTGATGACGTTGAAAAAAATACTATAGCTGAATACTATCAAAGATGTTTTGGGGAAGATTTGCCAGAGTCATTGGTTAATATTCAGATTTAGATGAAAAAAGATGAAAATTTAAAAGAAAAGTTCAAGCAAGCCTTAATATCCACAGTAAAAGCAATCTCAGAAGATTTTACAAGTAAAACAGTTCTAGACCAAAAAAATGATAGCTCAAAAAATTATAATTTTTTTGAACTTGATAATCTAAATAACAAATATGATTTTTTAAAGTTTAGAGCAGAAACAGACTCGGAGGCTCTAAAAAGAAAATTTTCAAACAAAAAGATATATTTAAAAAATCTACCTACAAAACCTACTTTAAAAGCTCTGTACAATATTTCAGAAAAAATACGGTATGAAAAACTAGGAACAAATATGTTGCAAGGTATTCAAAAGAATTTGATTGAAAACTACAACTACAAAATTATCCATAAGAGAAAAGATCAGCTCGAGTCTAAAGATGATACTACTATTGCTGAAGCTTTTGAAATTTATATGTTGAAAAATTTTATTGGTATAAAGCCAAATCAATTGTGTGAGAAAATATTAGGATTTTGGGAAAATGAATTTAAAAATACTTTTGGAAAACATTTAAGTTTTTTAAAACAAAATATAGAGAATCAAGAGTTGTATAGCTCTAAATTTGTTGAAATTTTGGATGAATTAGATTTTCTTGAAAGAGATGAAGAAGAGGAAAATAATGAACAAAAACAAGAAAATGACCAAAATACTCAACAAGATGAAAATTCAAATAATGAAACAAATGATGATGAAGATCAAAATCAAACTGAAAGTCAGTCTCTGTCTGAAGCAGATCTGGATGTTAATGAATTTAGAATGGAAGAACAACTTTTAGATACTGAAAGTGAACAGCAAAGTGCTGAGAATATTGTCCAAAAACTTAATACTTCGAAAGGTGAAAATGAATATAAAATTTTTACTAAAGAATTTGATCAAATAGAAAAAGCTGAAAATTTAGACGAAGCTGATGAAATATTAAAACTTAGAAAAAATCTTGACCAACAACTAATTAATTTTAAAGATTTGATAATTAAATTAGCAAATAAGTTACAAAGGCAACTTATGGCAAAACAAAATAGGTCATGGCATTTTGATTTAGAGGAGGGTTTATTAGATAGTTCTAAATTACCTAGAGTCATTATTGATCCATACAATTCTTTATCATTTAAAAAGGAAAAAGATTTTGAATTTAAAGATACCATTGTAAGTCTCTTAATTGATAATTCAGGCTCAATGCGGGGAAGACCAATAACAATCGCAGCTCTTTGTGCAGACATACTTTCAAGAACTTTGGAAAGATGTTCAGTTAAAGTAGAAATTTTAGGTTTTACTACAAAAAACTGGAAAGGTGGTAAATCGAGAGAGTATTGGAATAAAAAAGGTAAGGTAAAAAATCCCGGACGTTTAAATGATTTAAGGCATATAATTTATAAAAGTGCCGATAGTCAATGGCGTCAATCAAAAAAAAATTTAGGTCTTATGCTTAAAGAAGGAATCTTGAAAGAAAATATTGATGGAGAGGCAATAATGTGGGCCTACAATAGATTAAAAAAACGAAAAGAAGAAAGAAAAATTCTTATGGTTATATCTGATGGTGCTCCCGTAGATGATTCTACTCTATCAGTTAATTCAGGCGATTATTTGGAAAAACATTTAAAAAAAGTTGTAAAATTTATAGAAACAAAAGAGGATATTGAAATATTAGCTATAGGGATAGGACATGACGTTTCAAGATACTACAAAAAGGCAATTAAAATTACAGATGTTCAAGAATTAGGTGATGTAATGATTGGAGAATTAAGTAATTTATTTAAAAACAAAAAAAACTATAACTAGATCCCAGCTAAATCTCTATTGTTCCATTTAATTATAACCTCAGCACCATTTCTAGTTATAGAATTTCTACAAGTAATTTTGGCATAATTTCTTTCTAGCAATGTACCTCCAATAAAAATACCAAGTCCTAAACCTGACTTATTATTATAATTTTTTTCTTTCGTTTTTATATATGGTTCTCCAATTTTTTCTAAAATATCTTTAGGAAAACCATCTCCATCATCCTCAATTATTATTTCTGTAATTTCGCTATCAGAATTTATAGTTATGAATATTTTTTCTTTTGCAAACTTATTTGCATTTCCAATAAAATTTCTTAATCCATAAATAATTTCTATAGATCTTTTAAATTTAATTGGATTTGTATTTTGATTATCTTGAAAAAAAAATTTTTTTTTACTAATAGACTCAAATGATCTAATTATCTCTTTAAGATAATTTGACAAAGTAAGTTCATTCTCGATAAATTCATCATCAATATCTGGATTTAATGTCAATTTTTTCAATATTTGGTTACATCTTTCGACTTGCTGTCTTAATAATAATATATCCTTTTCAATATCATTGTTTCCTCTTAAAGATTTCGACAATTCTTGAGTAATCAACTTAATCGTGGAAAGAGGTGTTGCTAAAGAGTGAGCCGCTGCTGCTGCTTGGCCTCCAAGAGATACTAATTCATGTTCTTTTGCTATTAGTTGTTGAGTCTTATCAAGAGCATTTTTCCTAAGGCTTGATTCTTGACCAAAAGTAATCGCAAAAAAATTTAAAAAAAATAAAGCAATTATTAGTGAAACAGGTATTGAATAATAAAAATATAGATCAACCAATGATTTTTTGGGAAAGGGTAATGAAGTTTCTTCATAAAAAAAAGTAAGAAATATTATACTTATTAGTGTAATCATAATTAGTATATAGTTTGTTTTTTTTTCTAAACTTAATGATGCAAAAACACTAGGTATTAATAAAAAAATAATAAATGGATTTAAAATTCCTCCTGTTAAATACAAAAGCAATGATAACTGTAAAATATCTATAACTAGAAAATTAAAAGCTGTTTTATTTGAAAGTAAATTTTTAATATAAAAACTTATTAAATAAATATTACTGATCGCACCTATTAAAACTATTAGATTTGCTTTGATAAAAGAAAAATCGTATTTGAAAAAAAAACTTGCAATATTTATTGCAACTAACTGGCCAATTATTGCAATCCATCTTAAGTTTATATAAGTTTTTCTATTTAAAGAGTAGTTTTTAGAATTTTTTTAAAAACTCCATCTAAATATCTAGGTTTGATACATTTATTGCATTATCTACAATAAAATCCTTTCTTAGTGAAACATCATTGCCCATCAAAGTATATATCAACTCTTGATCTTTCTTTGGGTTTTTCTTTGAATATTCTACTTGAAGTAAGTTTCTTGTAATTGGATTTAAGGTTGTATTCCATAACTCTTCTGGATTCATTTCACCTAAGCCTTTAAAACGTTGTATACTTAAATTAGACTTTTCTTCGTTTATAATTTTTTGGAAATCTTTATTTTTTTTATTTATTTTTTTTAATTCTTTGGAATTATTTATTATATATTTCTCTAAATCATTTTCATCTTTTATATAAATACTTTTTGATCCCTTTGTTATCTTAAATAAAGGTGGTTGAGCTAAATAGATATTTCCATTTTCTATAAGTTTATTAAATGGATGGTTATTAAAAAATGTCAAAAGTAATGCTCGAATATGAGAACCATCAACATCAGCGTCAGTCATTATTATAATTTTACCATATCTTAAGTCTTTAATGTCTATTTCTTCAACTTTTGGGTCAAGCCCTAGGGCATTAATTAATGTTACTATCTCATTTGATGACATCATCTTAGACAAAGATTTAGTTTTATAATCAATTGATTTTCCGTTTTTTCCATTAAATTCAGTAAATGTATTTAATATTTTACCTCTTAGAGGTAGTACGGCTTGATATTCTCTATTTCTACCTTGCTTGGCAGATCCACCAGCAGAGTCTCCCTCCACGATAAATAGTTCTGTGCCATCTTGTTTTGAATTTTGGCAATCAGCTAGTTTTCCTGGCAATCCTGTTAATTCTAATGCACCTTTTCTTCTTACGCTTTCTCTTGCTTTCCTTGCAACATCTCTTGCTACAGCGGCCTGAATAATTTTTGCTAATATAACTTTTGATACTGAGGGATTTTGATCGAACCAAATAGATAATTTTTCATTGATAATATTTTCTACAATATTTCTGACTTCAGAGGAAACAAGTTTATCCTTTGTTTGTGAGGAAAACTTTGGATCAGGAATTTTAATAGATAAAACACATGTGAGACCTTCTTTAACATCATCGCCTGACAAACTTACTTTATTTTTTTTTAGTAAGTTTTGGTCATTTGCATATTTATTTATTACTCTAGTTAGTGCATTTCTAAAGCCTAAAAGATGGGTTCCGCCATCTTTTTGATAAATATTATTGGTAAATGGATAAACATCTTCACTATATCCTGCGTTCCACTTTAAAGAGCATTGAATTTCTAAATTATTTTTTGACCCTTCCATATATATTGGTTTTTTAAACAACTCATTTTCATTTTTATTTTTTAGACTTTCTCTTTTACTATCTAAATATTCAACAAACTCTAAAATTCCACCATTATATTTGAACACTTGATTCTTTTCTTTTTTTTGAGAAAAATCGTTTAATGTTATTTGAATTCCTTTATTTAAGAATGCTAATTCTCTAAGTCTTTTTTCTAAAATAGAAAAGCTGAACTTCGTAAAAGAAAAAATATCTTTAGACGGCAGGAAGTTTACTTCGGTACCATCTTTGTCCTTAGCTTTTCCAGTTTGTTTAAGGGGAGCTTTAGCCTTACCATCTTCAAATTCAATAAAATATTGTCTTCCTTCTCTATTGATAGTCAATTTTAAATTTTCTGAAAGTGCATTAACAACAGATACACCAACTCCGTGTAGACCACCTGAAACTTTATATGAATCATGATCAAATTTACCACCAGCATGAAGTTGTGTCATGATTACCTCAGCGGCAGATTTTTTTTCTCCTTTATGAATATCTATAGGTATTCCTCGACCATTATCTTTAACTGTTACTGATCCATTAGAATTAATACTGACTATAATATTATCGCAATACCCTGCTAGAGCTTCGTCTATTGAATTATCTACTACTTCATAAACCATGTGGTGAAGGCCCGTACCATCGTCTGTATCACCAATATACATTCCTGGTCTTTTTCTTACAGCCTCTAGACCTTTAAGAACTTTAATTGAGTCAGCTTGATAGTTTTTATTATTTTGAGATGTCATTGATTTAAGTAAGTTTTTTATAGCATCTTTTAGGTTTTTGACAAATTGACAATCCTTAGGATCATCAATTTGCATTGATAATCAATGGTAATTTAATGAAAAAAAAAAAATTAAGTTACTTTTATATAAATCCTTTAAATTTAAATATTTTTAATATTTTTTGGCGGAGAGAGTGGGATTCGAACCCACGATAGAGTTGCCCCTATACACGCTCTCCAAGCGTGCGCCTTAAACCGCTCGGCCATCTCTCCAAATTTTTAATATCCCTACAAAATTAGGCAAATTTATTTCGATTAAATTATTTTAAAATTTTAAAAAACTCATTGTAAAGTTTTATGTCGTACTTATTATAATTTTCAATTAAATTTTTTTGATCTTTCGAGATTTCGATATATGTATTTTTATTTATATGAATTAATGTATTATTTTGTAGATGTAATTTATTACATAAATCTATAAACGAATTATTGAAATCTTCAAATTTTCCAACAAAATAAAAATCTCTAAGATTATTTATAGCCATATTATAAATTTCGTCGTTTACACTTTCAAAAGGAAGTCCACTAAAATACTGACAATACAAATTTCTAACATGATGAGAGTTTATAAGAAGATCTGATAAACTTTTTTTTGCCAATTCATGACCTGCTACATAATTGTATTTTAGTAACATATTATAGTATGAATAAACTCTTTTTACTGGATCCCTTAAAAAAGTAATATATTTATATTCTTTAGGAGAACACAATAAAGATACTGGATTATGTTCACTTTTCTTTTCAAAAATATAAAAATTTTTTAAATTTTTTTCTAAATGTTCTCTTATAGAAGCTCCACCAGTTTTTGGAACATGAGTAAATACAATTTGATTTTTGTCAAATTTGTAATCATTTCTATGATATTTAAATATGAAATTTCTTCTCCTTTCATCAAGGTTTGTTAATGATAAAGAATCAATTTTTATTAATAATTTTGAAAAATATTTTCTATCAAATTTACTAATTAATTTATTAAAAATTTTTATCATTTATCTAATTCTAAAAACCTCCAGGGCCAAACTTTATAATTTGTATATCTCTTAAACCAGAAAGATAAATATCTCTCCGATAGATATGCATATAACCTTTTTGTATCATAACCTTTTAGATCGTTAAATTTAAATATCTTTTCACATTTAAACAGCCATGAAAATAAATTTTTAAACCATTCATTTGCTATTTTTGCTTTAGTAATAAACATTATATGTGGATTAAAAGATGTAGATGAATTAACAAATTTTCTGAACTCTTCTCTGTGATTATCCTCAAGTAAATCTATTGCTTTGTCAAGATTTCCAAAACCGTGGTGTATATCAAAATGTACCTTGATGGTTTGTTTTTTTGGGTCAAAAAATATTAATGGATCAAAAAAGATATTTTTATAACCTCTTTTGATTAGTTTCATTTTTTTCATATTATTTACACTTATTTCTTCACATATAATACTTTCTTTATCTTTCCATGTAATATCTGGCTTTACCAGTAAGTGATTATAATAATTATCTTTATCTATTTCAGTATTTGCTGAATTTAGATTTATCCAAAATCTTCTTTTCTGGCAGAAGCCGATCCAACCCTCGCTGTTTAAATTTAATTTATTTTTCCAGAACCAGTAATGAAAAGTTAATTCAGAATAAAATTCTTCTTTAGAAAAAATATTATCACCAGTATTACATTTGATATAATCATCGGGAAGGTTTTCTTTTCCTACAGCGCATAATTTATATTGAAATTTTTCTAGTGATTTAATTGCTTTATTTGTAACACAATAAATTTCTAGCTTTGACATTGTATATTAATACATTATTTTTAATTTAAATATAAACAAAATAAAATTAAATATTCGTACATGATGAATGATAATCAAAATTATTGTCTTATTTTGGGATGTACTATAAATCCAAATAAAGTTCAAAATTTAGTTAGAAGAGATAAAAATTTAAGATTAGAAGATTACAAAATTTCTCTGAAAAAATGGTTAGAAAATAAATTTGTAGATAAAATCTTGATAATAGAAAACTCTGGACATGATATTTCTGAGCTAATTAAAATTAGCGATAAATTTAAAAAAAATAAAAAAGTTGAGTTTTTATCTAACGATTTGGGTAATCATTATTCACCAGAGTTGGGAAAAGGATATGGAGAATCAATTATTTTGAAAGAGGCAATAAATAATTCATCACTACTAAAAGACTGCGATAGTTTTATCCACGTCTCGGGTAGATATTATATTAAAAATTTTGAAAAATTTGTAAAAGAATTTTATGAATCTCAAACAGATATATTTTTAAACTTAAGTGATAATTTAAAATATTCTGCAGCCAATATTTATGCTGGAAAGAAAAAATTTCTTGTTAACTTTGTTATCCCCGAAGCTGAAAGGGTTAATGACACAAATAATTTTTTTTTTGAACACTGCATTGCATCGGCGACATTAAAGGCTATTTTAGAGGGTTATAAATTTGAGATACCTAGCACGTATCCAATTATTGATGGTATAATTGGCACTAACAATAAAGAATATAAATATAATATATACCAAAAATTAAAATTATTTTACTTTGGGAAACTTAAAAAATTTTTTTTCAAAACTAAAAAATATTAAATTAATATGAAAATATATGATTGTATTACTTATTTTGAAGAAGAGTTTCTATTTAATTTAAGACTTAAGATACTTGATAAATATGTTGATTATTTTGTAGTGTGTGAGTCTATTTATAGTCACAAGGGTGAAAAAAAAAATAAGCTTTTTAATCCTGAAATATTTAAAAATTATAAACATAAAATAATTCATTTAGTTTTAGACAAATTCCCGGAAAATTTATCAAGGTGGGAAAGACAGGATTATCAAAGAGATTTTATTTTTGAAGGTCTTAAAGAGGCAAATGATGAAGATTTAATTATTTTTTCTGATAGTGATGAGATACCAGATCCAAAAAAATTTCAAGATATAAACTTTAAATATAAATTTTTTTTATTCGATCAAAAACATTTTTGTTATAAGTTTAATATTATAAACCATTCAGAATATTTATGGGAAGGTACAAGGGGATGTAAAATGAAAAATTTAAAATCATTTAACTGGTTACGTACTAAGATAAAAAAAAAAAACTTGAATTATTCTTTTTGGAGATTTGACAAAGTAAAAAATATACAAATAATTGAAAATGGTGGATGGCATTTTTCATATTTTTTGTCACCTACTGAAATCGTAAATAAAATTAATTCTTCACCACACGAAGAGTTTATAAACGACAAAAATTTAGATAAGAACATAATACAGCAAAGAATATTATCATTATCTGATCCTCTTGGTAGAAAAAAAACATTTAAAAAGATAAATGAGATGAATATTTTACCAGAAGAGATAACTACAAATTTTCAATTATACAAAGAATGGTTTATTTAGATTTCTTTATTTATTTTTAAAACCCCTATAAATGCTTCTTGGGGGATTTCTACTTTACCAAATTGCTTAGCTTTTGCTTTACCCTTTTTTTGTTTTTCTAGCAACTTTCTCTTTCTATCAAGGGCGCCTCCACCATGAATTTTAGTCAAAACATCTTTTTTAAAACCTTTAATAGTTTCTCTAGCGATAATTTTGCCTCCAATTGCAGCTTGAATTGGTATCATAAAGTTATGCCTAGGAATTAAGTCTTTTAGTTTTTCACAAACTTCTCTGCCTATATTTTGAGCAAAGTCTTTATGAACCATCATGGCAAGTGCATCTACTTGCTCACTATTCACGAGGATAGATAGTTTTACTAGTTCACCTTCTTTGTGGTCTAACATCTCATAATCAAAACTAGCGTAACCACTTGTCATAGATTTCAATCTATCATTAAAATCAAATACTACCTCGTTCAATGGTATTTCATAATTTATTACAGCTCTACTTCCCGAGTAACTTAAGTTAGTTTGAATACCTCTTTTATTTTGACAGAGTTTAATTATTGAACCAAGGTATTCATCAGGGGTTATAATCGTAGCTTTTATCCAAGGTTCCTCAATTTTTTTAATTAAAGTTGGATCTGGTAAACTAGATGGATTTTGTAGTTCTATAATTTTTTCATTATTTAAAAAAACTTTATAAACTACACCTGGAGTAGTAGTAATAAGATTAATATCAAATTCTCTTTCTAATCTTTCAGTAATAATCTCTAAATGTAACAATCCTAAAAACCCACATCTAAAACCTAGTCCTAGAGCAGAAGATGATTCTGCCTCAAATGAAAAGCTTGCATCATTTAATTGAAGTTTAGCAAGTCCATCTTTAAGTTTTTGATAATCAGAGCTATCAACTGGAAATAAACCACAAAATACAACAGGTTTACTCGGTTTAAAACCTGGTAAAGCTTTAATAATTGGTTTTGTGGCATCACAAATTGTATCTCCTACTTTTGTATCAGAAAGATTTTTGATACCTGTAATAATAAACCCTATCTCACCTGTATTTAACTCATTTATATCTTTTGGTTTTGGTGTAAACACTCCTACTTTTTCAACGGTATACTCTTGATTGGTCGACATCATTCTAATTTTCATATTTTTTTGTATTTTTCCATCAATAACTCTTACCAAGGTAACAACTCCTAGGTAAGTATCGTACCAACTATCTACTAATAGACATTTAAGTATGTTATTAATATCACCTTTGGGTGGTGGAAGATGATTTACAATTGTCTCTAATATATCATCTATTCCCTCTCCTGTTTTTCCTGAACATGGAATTGCATTTCCAGTTTCAATGCCTATAACATCTTCTATTTGTTTAGTAGTGCGATCTATATCTGATGCTGGAAGGTCAATCTTATTTAGTATTGGTATTATTTCATGATTCATATCAAGCGCTTGGTATACATTAGCTAATGTTTGTGCTTCAACACCTTGAGTGCTATCCACAATCAGAATAGAACCTTCGCAAGCATATAAGGATCTACTGACTTCATAACTAAAATCTACATGTCCAGGAGTATCAATAATATTTAATATATATTCTTTACCATCTTTAGATTTATAATTTAGTTTAACAGTTTGGGCTTTAATAGTAATTCCCCTTTCTCTCTCAATATCCATAGAGTCTAACACTTGAGCCTTCATTTCTCTATCAGTCAACCCACCACATTTGTGAATGATCCTATCTGCTATGGTAGATTTGCCATGATCTATATGAGCAATTATTGCAAAATTTCTTATATTATTTATGTTGTTCATTAAGATCTTAATTTAGCTTGAGCTTTTTCTTCAACTGTATTTATAATTTTCTCAGAGATTTCATTTAAATCATTTTCATTTAAGGCTTTAAAATCTGATTGAATTGTAACTTTTATAGCTATTGATTTTTTATCTTTATCTATATTTTCTCCCTCATAAACATCAAAAATTTTAACCTTTTTGATTAATGTATCATCTATATTTTCAATTATATCTGTAATAACTTGAGATTCAGTTTTTTTATTTATCAAAAAAGCAAAATCTCTATCTGATTTTTGATAATCTGAGTAATTTAAACTCTTCTTTTCATTTTTAAATTTCTCTTTATGGATAACTACATTTTCTAAAAAAATTTCAAATCCAAATGAATCTGAAATTATTCCAGGATGGATTTGACCAAAATATGCAAGTAAAGTTTTTTTGTCTTTAGAAAAAACTGATCCAGAAATACCTGGATGATAATAACTAGGTGTATTTGTTATAATTGTAGTTTCTTTTTTGTGTATTCCCAGTTCAATAAGTGTTTTAACTACATCTCTTTTTATATCAAATATATCTAATGACTCTTTATCATTTATATGTTTATCATCTGTTTGCTGCTTTTTAATTCCACAAATAACAGTAATTTGATCTCCAGGTTTTTTTCCAATGAATGTTGGTCCAATTTCAAATAATGATTGATTATTAAAACCTCTATTAAGATTTTTTTCTAAATAATAAATTAAATTTGGAAATAAAGAACTTCTTAAAACATTTAAATCTGAACTTATGGGATTCACAATTTTTACTTCCTCAATATTTTCTCTAAATTTGTTGTTTATTGTTTCATCAGTGAATGACCATGTAATTGCTTCTAAGTATCCTTTAGATGCAACTGATCTTTGGGCTAAGTGAAAGTGCCTCTGAAAATAATTAAGTGTAGGCTTTAACCTTACTTTTTCTGGATATATTGAATCTAGTTTATCTAAGCCTTTAATTCTTATTATTTCTTCAACTAAATCTATCTCGCTAAATATATCTGGCCTCCAAGAAGGCACAACCACATCGAAAATTTTTGACCTTTTTTTTACAACAAATCCTAAGCTAGCTAGAATTTTATTTATTTCACTATTATTTACTTTTATACCTACAATCTTTGTTACAATATTTGGATCAAATTTTACTTTTCTTTTTTCAAATTTTTTAGTTTGTTGAATGTTAACCTCTGAAAGTTCTCCACCACAAATTTCGATAATTAATTTTGCGGCAACTTCTAGACCTGTCTTAATTGACTCTGGGTCAATTCCTCTTTCAAATCTAAACTTTGCATCACTATTTATATTCAATTTTTTTGCAGTTTTACGAGTAATCTCCGGATTAAAATATGCTGATTCCAATAAAATATTTTTCGTTTCAAGCTCTGTACCAGACCTAGTGCCACCAATAATGCCTCCTAACCCCAAAACACCTTCGTCATCAGCAATTACACACATTTCATCTTGTAAATTATAAGTTTTATTATCTAATGCTTCAAAGCTTTCACCTTTTTTTGAATTTCTAACAATTATTTTATTTTTGATTTTGCTGATGTCATAAGCATGTAGTGGCCTATTAAGATCAAACATTACATAATTCGTTATATCTACAACTGCAGAGATTGGCCTAAGACCCAAGGCAATTAATCTTTTTTTTAACCATGATGGACTTTCTGTGTTATGGATATTTTTTATAACACAGCTTCCAAAAATTGAACAAGCTTGATTTTTATTTTTATCAATTGATACTTTAATATTATGTTTAAAGGTATTTTTTATTTTTTTAAATTTTAACTCTTTTAATTTTCCAATTCCACTTGCGGCCAAGTCTCTTGCTACACCTCTTATACCAAGACAATCTGGTCTATTAGGTGTAATGGATAATTCAATACAATTTGTATTATCGTTTTTGAAATATGAGGTTCCAATTTTAGAACTATATTTTTTATCTAGATCAACAATACCACTACTCTCGTCAGAGAGATTTAATTCTGCCTCGGAACAAAGCATACCATGAGATGTTATGCCTCTTATTTTTGTCACCTGTAATTTCATTTGATTTTTAGGAATTACAGATCCTGGTGGAGCATAAATAGTCAACAAATTTTCTTTTGCATTAGGCGCACCACATACAACATCAATTATTTTAGAATTGCCAATATCTACTTTGCATAATTTTAACCTGTCAGCATTTGGATGCTTTTCTGCTTTTATGATTTTAGCTACTATAAAATCACTTAGTTCATTTTTAGTTTCTTCTATTTTTTCAACTTCTAAACCAATATTATTTAATTTATCAACAATTTGGTTTTCTGTTTTATTTGTTATCAAATGATCTTGAAGCCAGTTCTTTGTTAACTTCATTTACTTAACCCTCTGTAATTTGTTGGTACATCAAGTGGGTCAAAACCATAATGATTTAACCATCGATAATCTGTTTCAAAGAAGGATCTTAGATCATTGATGCCATATTTTAACATTGCGAGGCGGTCTATACCTATACCAAATGCAAATCCTTGAAATTTTTTTGTATCAATTTTACAATTTTTTAAAACATTTGGATGAACCATTCCACAACCTAATATTTCCAACCATTTGTCACCTTCTCCTATAACAATTTTATTATTTTCAATCTTATACCCTATATCAACTTCTGCTGAAGGCTCAGTGAAAGGAAAATGACTTGGTCTAAATCTCATTTGAATTTTTTCAATTTCAAAAAATTCCTTTATAAAATAATTTAAACATCCTTTTAAATGTCCCATATTAATATTTTTATCAATATGTAATCCTTCTAACTGATGGAACATTGGAGTATGAGTTTGATCACTATCACTTCTATATGTTCTGCCAGGTGCAATTATTTTAAAAGGAGGCTTGCCTTTTAACATAGTTCTTACTTGAACAGGTGAAGTATGGGTTCTCAGTAAAGTTTTCATATCATTATCAAGATAAAAAGTATCATGCATATCTTTTGCTGGATGATTTTCTGGTGTATTTAAGGCTGTAAAATTATTATAGTCACTCTCAACATCTGGTCCTTCTTCTACACTAAAACCTATTTCTGAAAAAATTGATGAAATTTCATCTATTACTTGTGAAACTGGATGAATTTTTCCAATTTTGAATTCTTTTTCTGGCAAAGTTACATCTATTTTTTCTTTTTCAATATTCTCATTTAGTTCTTTGTTTTTAATTTTGGATGAAACTTGACTAAAAACTTTTGCCAACTCTTGTTTGCCGTTATTAATTTGTGAAGCAAATTTTTTTTTATCCTCTGGAGAAAGTATTCCAATCTTTGAAAATTCAGAATTTATGAAACCTTTCTTCCCAAAAATTTCAGAGCTAATATTTTCAATTTCTTCAGAGTTTTTTGCCTCTATAATTTTTTGTTTAAAATCATTTATTAATTTTTCAAAATCTGACATTTTTACAGATTATTTCTTACTTGGAGAAAAACAATAGTGAAGATTAATTTAGTGCTGATTGAGCTTTTTTTACTATAGTTTTAAAAGCTATTGGATTTTCGTAAGCAATTTCAGCTAAAATTTTTCTATCCAGTTTAATTCCAGATTTGCTTAATCCATTAATGAATTTTGAGTAAGTAAGACCTTCGCTTCTAACTCCAGCGTTGATTCTTTGAATCCATAAAGATTTAAAATCTCTTTTTTTATTTCTTCTATCCCTGTAGGCATATTGCATTGCCTTTTCCATTGCCTGTCTAGCAACTCTTATTGTATTTTTTCTTCTACCAAACTGACCTTTTACAGATTTTAATACTTTTTTATGTTTAGCTTTACTAGTTACACCTCTTTTTACCCTAGCCATATTATCCTCTCAAACTATAAGGCATGTACGATTTTACAATTTTGCTGTCTTGTTTTGACATTACGGTAGTACCCCTTTGTTTTCTTATTTGTGAATTAGTTCTTTTAATCATGCCGTGTCTTTTACCTGCTTGCGGCATCATTACTTTACCTTTTGAAGTAATTTTAAATCTTTTTTTTGCTGAGCTTTTTGTTTTAAGTTTAGGCATAATTTTTAAGGGGTTATACAAAATCCAAACTATTTTACAACTAGAATAATTATGCTGGCTGTACTACCATAATCATTTGTTTTCCATCAAATTTTGGCTGTAACTCTATTTTTCCTATATTTTCCATATCAACCTTGATTTTATCCATTAATTCATTCCCAAGATTTACATGTTGAAGTTCTCTTCCTTTAAATTTTATTGTGAATTTTACTTTGTCACCTTTCGACAGAAACTTTTGAGCATTTTTGATTTTAAAAGTATAATCATGAACTTCGGTAGTTGGTCTAAGTTTAATTTCTTTGAGTTCTACTTTTTTTTGATTTTTTTTTGCTTTGCTTGCCTTCTTTTGTTGATCATATTTATATTTACCAATATCCATAATTTTACATACTGGAGGTTTTGTATTTGGTGCAATTTCAATTAAATCAAGCCCCTCATTTTTAGCTTTACTGATCGCTTGTTGTAAATTAAGGACGCCTAAGTTTTCTCCGTCACTTCCAATAACTTGGACTTCAGATGAATTAATTCTGTTATTATACCTTGGTCCAAAGGATTTATTTCTTCTTTGAAAAAAAATTTTTTTAAAGTCTGACACTAAATAGATGAAGCTTTGTTTAAATCGGTATATTTTTTTATAAACTCGTCAATTAACATATTTTCTTGTTTATTAGAATCCAATCTTCTAATAGTTACAGCATTAGAGTCAACTTCTTTTTTTCCACATATTAATAGCATTGGAACCTTTGAGTTAGAATGTTCACGAATTTTATAATTTAAATTATGATTTTTTAAATCTACATCGCAAGAAATACCAGCCTTTTTAATTTTTCTATGAACTGATAAAGCATAATCATTAAAATCTTCTGATATGGGAATTACAACTGTTTGCAATGGAGAAATCCAAAAAGGTAATTTTCCAGCATAGTTTTCTATAAGTATACCTATGAATCTTTCAAGAGAACCGAATAAAGCCCTATGAAGCATAACAGGAATTTTTTTTGTACCATCTTTATCAATATAACTAGCACCCAATCTACCAGGTAAATTTAAATCAACTTGTAAAGTCCCACATTGCCAATCTCTTCCGATTGCATCCCTTAATACAAATTCTATCTTTGGCCCGTAAAAGGCCCCTTCACCTTTATTAATACTGTATTCTAACTTTGAAGCTTCCACTGCTTTAAGTAATGCTGCTTCAGATTTATCCCAAACTGCATCATCTCCAACTCTTAAATCCGGTCTATCAGAATATTTAAGAATTACATTTTCAAATCCTAAGTCTTTATAAATTTCTAAAATTAAATTTGTTACAGAAAGACACTCTTCTGTTATTTGATCTTCAGTACAAAAAATATGAGCATCGTCTTGGGTAAATGCTCTCACTCTTAAAAGTCCATGTAAAGCTCCTGATGGTTCATATCTATGAACTTTTCCAAATTCAGACATTTTAAAAGGTAGGTCTCTATAACTCTTCAAACCTTGATTAAATACCTGTACACAACCAGGACAGTTCATTGGTTTAATTGCAAATATTTTTTGGTCTGGTGTTTCAGAAGTATACATGTTTGCACCAAATTTTTCCCAGTGACCTGATTTTTCCCAAAGTGATCTATCTAAAATTTCAGGAGTATTTATTTCTTTATATCCTGCCTGATCTTGCTTGTATCTCATATATGAGACAAGTTTCTGGAATAGTGCCCATCCTTTTTCATGCCAAAAAACAGCTCCGGGACTTTCTTCTCTAAAATGAAATAGGTCCATTAACTTTCCTAATTTTCTATGATCACGTTTTTCAGCCTCTTCTATTCTTCTAAGATAATCATCCAATTCTTTTTGAGTTGACCAGCTAGTACCGTATACTCTTTGTAGCATTTCATTATTTGAGTCACCTCTCCAGTATGCGCCTGAAACCTTAGTCAATTTAAAAAACTTTCCAATTTTTCCTGTCGAAGATAAGTGTGGCCCTCTACATAAATCATGCCATTTTCCATGGAAATAAATTGAAACTTCTTCGCTTTCAGGGATACTTTTAATAATTTCAGCTTTATAAATTTCTCCAATTTTTTTAAAATGATCAATAGCTTTCTTTCTAGGCCAAACCTCTCTGGTTGTTTTTTCATCTCTTTCAACAATTTCTTTCATTCTATTTTCAATTTTATTTAAGTCATCATCGGTGAATGGTTCTTTTCTTGCAAAATCATAATAAAAACCATCCTCTATAACAGGACCTATTGTAACTTGAGTTTCTGGAAATAACTCTTGAACGGCCATAGCTAAAACGTGAGCAGTATCATGTCTTATTGTTTCAAGGCCTTCTTTGTCTTTTGAGGTAAATATTTTAACTGAACAATCTTTATCAATTACTGTATTAAGATCTTTCAATTTACCGTCAATACTTATTAATAGAGCACTTTTAGATAAAGACTTGCTTATCTTTTCAGCAACCTCTAATCCTGTAACCTTTTTTTCAAAGTTGAGCCTGTTTCCATCTGGTAGAGTTATGTTTAACATTAATTAATTAGCTTTTTATACTCTGAATAAGTAGAAAAACACATTTTTTCAACATTAAATTTTTTAATAACGTTTTTTCTGCCCTCATTACCTACAGTTTTTAACAAAGTTTCATCCATATTTAATATCCTCATAATTTTTTTACTTAAAGATTTTGCATCTCCGGCTTCAAATAAAAAACCTGTTTTTTCATCAGTAATAGTTTCATTTGAGCCTCCAATATTGCTTGCAATAATTGTTTTTTGCATTGATTGTGCTTCTACAGCCACCCTGCCAAAAGCTTCTGGTTCTATAGAGGCTGAAACGATTATGTCTGAAATTTTATAAGCTAATGCCATATTTTTACAATTATCTATAAATTTTAATTGTTTTGTCATTCGATATTGTTCAACGAGACGAATAAGTTTTTTCTTATATAAATCTCTACCTTGCTCGCTTCCGAGAATTACTGCATAAAAGGCTTCGTAGCCAAGCTCAATATTTACTAAATTAATCGCTTCGATAAATAATTCTTGTCCTTTCCAAGATGTAAGTCTTCCTGGCATTAAAATTATTTTTTTATTTTCTTCAATTTCCCATTTTCTTTTTAAGTCGATTTCATCACTCTCAATAGTGGAAGTTTGGTCAAAAAAGTCTACATTAATTCCTCTAAATATTACCAATAACCTTTTATTCAAACCAATAAATTCTGAGTAATTTTCTTTAATGTGTGAAAAAATAAAATTAGATCCAGCTATTATTAATTTTGATCTAACCATAATTGAGTTATAAAATTTTTTTAATTTACTATTAAAATTATATGTACCATGAAACGTTGTAACAAAATTTCTTCTAGTAATCTTTGTTGCTAAATAACAAGACCATGCTGGCGCTCTACTTCTAGCATGTACAATATTGATATTAAAAAAAAATATTATAAATGTTAAAATGATAGCATTGATAAAAATTAACAAAGGGTTTTTGCTATGTACAGGAAGTCTTATTACTTTAACCTTTTTTTTATCGACAAATTTGAGCAAATCTCCACCACTTGTAACAATATAAGATCCACAATTCTTTTCGTAAAGATAATGTGCAATATCATAACAGCCTGTTTCTGCACCTCCATATCCAAGCTTGGGAATAACTTGCAAAACTTTTATTTTTGATGGCATTTATATACTTATAATAATATCATAAGTTATCATTAAAATTTATGGCAAAATTTAAATTTGTTAAAATTTCTAGGAATAAAAAAATAAGATGTTTACTTAACAATGTCCAAGGAGATATTTACGTTGTTTTTTTGCATGGTTTTAAATCAGATCTAGAAGGGGATAAGCCAAAAACATTATATAAGTTTTGCAAGAGAAATAAGATTGGATTTTTAGCCTTAGAATACTCAGGACATGGAAAATCTTATGGAAAATTTGAAGATGGTACAATCTCAAGTTGGACTCAAGATGCAATTAAAATAATTAGAAAAAAATTAATTAGAAAAAAATTAATTTTAGTTGGATCTAGTATGGGAGGATGGATTGGACTAAATTTATTAAAATCCTTTAATAAAAGAATTCTTGCATTTGTAGGAATTGCTCCAGCGCCTGAATTTTTGGATAGACTTATGTGGAATAAGTTTTCAAATAAAGTGAAAAAACAATTAGTTAAAGATAAATTTTATATTTTTGATCACGGAGGTTATCAATATAATATTTCTTATAATTTAATTAAAGATGGTAGAAAAAATAAAATTTTTAACAAAAAATTCAAAAACAAAATATTTCTCACAATACTCCACGGTAAAAAAGATGATGTAGTTCCAGTTTCTATTTCAAAAAAGATTATGAAAATTTTCAAAAATGCCAAAAAAAAATTAGTTATAATAAAAAGAGGAGATCATAGTTTATCAAATAAAAATAACTTAAAAAAACTTAATAAGGAAATTTTTTATATCTATAATAAATTAAGGCCCTCTCGTATGGTTGGATAGATTAGTTCATAATTAAAAAAATTTTTTGCTTTATTGTTTTTTACTTTTTTTGAGGCTGAATAAAATTCTTTCAAAGTTGAGTCTTCAAGATCATTGTAATCTATATAGATTGGTGATTTTAGAGTATATTTAATCAATATTTCATTAATGAGTTCCTCATTTGAAATAGGTTTATCATCTGCAATGTTGTATATCTCTCCTGACTTAAAATTTTTTAAACTTTTAAATAAAAAACCTGAAATATCCTCTAAATGTATTCTTGAAAACTTATGGTCTTTTTTCTTAATAATTTTTGAATTATTTTTTTTTATCCTTGTAATTAAATTGTCTTCTTTTGAATAAATACCAGCAAGTCTAAAGATTTGTATTGGAAAATCTTTTGACAATATCCTCCATCTATTTTCAATTTGAAGTCTAGTCTTTCCTTTTAAGCTACTTGGAATTAATTTAGCATTCTCATCAACCCAAGCACCTTCATGGTCTCCATAAACACTTGTTGAAGATAAATAAGTAATCCATTTAGATTTTTCTAAAAGATTATTATTTGAATTTAATAATTCTAAAAAAAGATCTTTTGAACTTATAGGAGGTGTTGAAATAAGAATATGACTAAATTTCTTTACTTCCTTTAAAAGATTTTTATCAAAACTTTTCTCATCAAATTTAAAGTTTATATATTTTAAATTTGAGTAATTATATTCACCAGTTTTTTTTCTACTTGTAGTAAGTAAGTTAATTTTTATTTTATTTTTTAAGATTTTATTTATAAAAGCTTTGGCTACCTGACCAAAACCAAAGCAAAATAAATTTATTTCATGCATTAACTTGCAAGATTACTCTGTTTATTTGTGATAGGATTTTCAAGTTTATCAAGCATTTCTTTTGGACATACTTGATAAAAATTCATAATTTCCTCTTCAAAGTTTTCTAGAATTTTTTTTGACACTTCAGAATTTGTTTCTTGGAAATGTTTTTGAACTAATGTTTTTAAATTATTTATCCAGAACTCAGTTTCCAGTTTTTGCCATATTATGGACTCTGGATTTGCTTTGTTGTGGAAAGTATGATTACGATCATAAACAAAGCACATTCCTCCGGTCATCCCAGCTCCAAAATTATCACCAACATTGCCCAATATAACAATCATTCCACCAGTCATGTATTCACATCCATTTGATCCACAACCTTCAACTACAGCGGTGGCTCCTGAATTTCTAACTGCAAATCTTTCTCCTGCCTGGCCCGCAGCATATAAATTTCCAGATGTGGCACCATAAAGAACTGTATTTCCAATTATTGTGTTTTCTTTAGATATAATATTACTTTCATCTTGAAGTTTTATAGAAATTGTTGCACCTGATAGCCCCTTAGCCACATAATCATTGGCGTCACCTTTTAATACAAGTTTCAAGCCTTTTATAGCAAAAGCTCCGAACGATTGTCCTGCAGAACCTTTAAAATTAATCTGGATGCTCTCTGGTTCAATTTTATCTTCTCCATATTTTTTATAAAGGTAATATGAAATTCTAGTTCCAACAGCTCTATTTGTATTTTGAATAGTAAATTCCTTTTCAATTTCTTTTTTATCTTCTATATCTTTTTCAATCTCAGGCCAAATTTTTTGATCTAATGTATCAGGTACTTTATTTATAATTTGTTGTTCACAATACCTTTTATTCTTTCCTGGGTCCGCTTGCACAAATAAAGGATTTAGATCTAAATCATCTAAATTAGGAGAACCCTTGCTTACTTGTCTTAGTAAATCTGTTCTACCGATTATCTCATTTAAATTTTTAAAACCAAGTTCGGCTAAAATTTCTCTTACTTCAGAAGCAATAAAGGTAAATAAATTAACAACTTTGTCAGGTGTGCCGACAAATTTTTCTCTTAATTTTTCATCTTGAGTGCAAACTCCTACTGGACATGTATTAGAATGACATTGTCTTACCATTATACATCCCATAGCTACAAGTGCAGTTGTTGCAACACCAAATTCTTCTGCTCCCATCATGGCTGCAATGACTACATCTCTTCCAGTTTTTATACCACCATCTGTTCTTAAAGTAATTTTATGTCTTAAATTATTGAGAGTTAAAACCTGGTTTGCTTCTGTGAGGCCCATCTCCCAAGGTATTCCAACATATTTTACACTTGTCTGTGGAGTTGCACCTGTCCCACCTGAATGTCCTGAAATTAATATTATATCTGCTTTAGCTTTAGCTACGCCTGCTGCAATGGTTCCAATACCTGAAGAAGCAACTAATTTAACACCTACTCTAGCCTTAGGATTGATTTGTTTAAGATCATAAATTAATTGAGCAAGATCCTCAATTGAATAAATATCATGGTGCGGTGGGGGAGAAATTAATGTAACACCTGGTGTAGAATGACGAAGCTTTGCTATTTCATCAGTGACTTTAAATCCTGGAAGCTGTCCTCCTTCTCCTGGTTTTGCTCCTTGTGCAATTTTAATTTCAATCTCATTACAATTATTTAGGTAATCTATTGTTACCCCAAATCTTGCTGAGGCAATCTGTTTAACTCTTGAATTTGCTGTATCTCCATTATCTAATATTTTAAACCTAGATTTGTCTTCTCCACCTTCTCCACTACATGATGCCCCTTTAATTCTATTCATACCGATGGCTAGTGTTTCATGAGCTTCTTTTGATAAGGCTCCATGAGACATACTTCCACTTCCAAATCTTTTTAAAATTTCTTCTATTGGCTCAACTTCATCTATATTAATAGAATTTTTTTCTTTAAATCCAACAAGATCTCTTAAACTTATTGGGGGTAAATCATAAATACCCTGTGCATACTTCTTGTATATTTCATATGAACCCTTAGTAACAGCAGTTTGTAACATGTGTATTAATCTTCCCTGGTACTGGTGAGTTTCACCAGTTTTTCTATATCTATAAATTCCTCCAATTGGGAGAATATTGTTAGTTTTTGAAAAAGCTTGTTGGTGAATATTTCTTATTTTTTTTTCTATACCTGTAAGTCCTATTCCAGATATTTTGGAAAGTACACCAGGAAAAAAATTATTTACAATTGTCCTGCTTAACCCAACTGTTTCAAAATTACATCCACCTCTATAAGAACTAATCACAGAAATTCCCATCTTCGACATTATTTTAAGTAGGCCTAAATTAACTGATTTAATATATCTCCTAACACATTCATCGAATTCAAAATTTCCAAATAGCTTTTTGTTAAACCGTTGATGTAAACTGTCAAATGCAAGATAAGGATTCACTGTTGTTCCTCCAACACCTATGATAGTTGCAAAAGAATGAGTATCCATTGCATCTCCTGTTTGAACATTAATCGATGCGTATCCTCTTAATTTTAGTTTTACCAAATAAGTATTTACTGCACCAACTGCTAGCAATATTGGAATAGGTAGTTTTTTACTTGAAACGTTTTTATCAGTCAAAACAATTTGGGTAAAACCTTTTCTAACTGCAATTTCAGCTTGTTCCTTTATATTATCTAAGGCCTCTTCTAAACTTTGCTCTACTGAAAATGTACAGTCTATTGTTATAATATTTTCTTTAAAATAATTTGTGAATTTATCAAATTGAGTGTTTGAAAGTATTGGGCTTTCTAAAACATAAATATTTTCTTCGGTTAAATTGTTAAAATCTAAAATATTTCCAAGATTCCCAAATCTAGTTTTTAAACTCATTACTTTGTTTTCTCTTAAGGAGTCAATTGGAGGATTTGTTACCTGGCTAAAATTTTGTCTAAAATAATGGTAAAGAGGTCTATATTTATCTGACAAAACAGCCAAAGGGGTATCGTCTCCCATAGATCCTGTTGCTTCTTTTGCATCTTCTGCCATTGGGTGTAAAATTAATTCTAAATCCTCTAAACTGTAACCAAATAAGTATTGTTTTTCTCTCAGTTCATTTCCTTCAAATAAATTTTTCTCATTCTGTATTGGAAATTTTTTATCAAGGTCAATGATCTGATTATTAAAATGCTTATATTCTTTAGCTAAATAGTTTTTTATCTCTGTGTTTCTAAAAATCTTACCCTTCTCAATTCTTACTCCTAAAATTTCACCAGGACCTAATCGACCCTTTTCAATTATTTTTTTCTCATTTATATCAATCATGCCTGTTTCTGATCCTGCAAATAGAAGTTTATCATTTGTCACGGTATACCTCATTGGTCTTAATCCATTACGGTCAGAAGCAACAATGGCCCATTCATTATCTGTTCCTGCTATAGCAGCGGGCCCGTCCCATGGCTCCATGGAACTATTTAAAAAGTTAAACAATTGCAAATGTTCTTTTGGAAGTACTTTACTTTTTTTTGACCAAGCATCTGGTATTAACATTAATTTAGCTAAAGGGGCTGAGTGTCCTGATGTGGTGAGCAATTCAAAAACATTATCTAGTGAAGCTGAGTCTGAGTTTCCTGATGGTATAACAGGCTTAAGATTTTCTATATTTTGAAAAAATGGGGAGTGCATTTCCTGCTCATGTACTTTCATCCAATTTATATTTCCTTTTAAAGTATTTATTTCTCCATTATGAGCTAATGACCTAAATGGTTGAGCTAAATCCCAACTAGGTGCGGTGTTAGTAGAAAACCTTTGATGAAAGATTGAATATCTTGATACAAACCTTTTATCTTTAAGATCTGGATAAAAATCATCTATGGCCTCAGCCAAGAACATTCCTTTATAAATTATAGATTTAGAACTAAATGAGCATACATAAAAACTATTTAAATGATTAGCCGAAGCTTGTTTTTCTATTATTCTCCTTGTCTCATAGAGTGATCTATTAAGTTCTTTATCCATAATTTTTTTATTATTATGTTTAAAAAGTATTTGGGTTATCTCGGGTCTTGTTTGTTCTGCTTTTTCTCCAAGCACTGAGGGGTTGACTGGTACTTGTCGCCAACCATAAATATTAAAATTATTTTTAGTTAACTCACTTTCTACTATTGTTCGACAGGCCTCTTGAGCACTATAATCGTTTCTTGGTAAAAAAATCATTCCTACACACAGCTCAGAATTATCATGTGAGTGCCCTGTAACTTCTATTTTCTCAACGAAGAAGTCTGTGGGAATCTCTATATGAATACCTGCACCATCACCTGTTTTACCATCGGCGTCGATTGCACCTCTATGCCAAACAGCCTTTAAAGCTTCTATCCCTGCTTCAACAACTTTTCTTGATTTTTTCCCCTCTGTTGAAACAACAAGTCCAACCCCGCATGCGTCGTGTTCCATGCCTTCATGGTAAACATGATTTTCTTTTAATTTTTTTAAGTTTTTCTCTCTTAAATTTTTCATGCTACATTTTGTTTTAATTGAATCTTGTTTTTTAAGAATTTTTCAATATTCTCTGAGGCATCTCTTCCATCCTTTATTGCCCAAACAACTAATGAGGCTCCTCTTACAATGTCACCAGCAGCAAATACTCCTGGTATTGATGTTTCCATAGTATCAAAATCAGCTTTGATTGTTCCCCACCTAGAAACTTGTAAATTATTCTCACCGAATAATTCTGGTAAATTTTCTGGATCAAATCCAAGAGCTTTTATAACTAAATCAGCTTTGATTTCAAAATCAGAATTTTTTTCTTCAATAGGCTTTCTTCTTCCACTCTCATCAGGTTCTCCTAATTTCATTTTTGAAGCCTTAACTTTTTCAACTTTATTTTTACCTAAAAATTCTTTTGGACTAGAAAGCCATACAAATTCCACACCCTCTTCTTCGGCATTTATCACTTCACGTGCTGATCCAGGCATATTTTCTTTATCTCTTCTATACAAACATTTTACTGAATTCGCATTTTGTCTAATTGAAGTTCTTACACAATCCATAGCAGTATCTCCACCTCCAATTACAACTACATCTTTCCCTTCTGCATTTAAAACTCCACTATCAAATAATTCAACTTTATCACCTAATCCTTTTTTATTTGATGCAGTTAAAAATTCCATTGCTGGAAAAATATTTCCTAAATCACTTCCTGGATAATCAATCTCTCTTGCTTTATACACCCCTGTTGCAATTAAAATTGCATCATGTTTTTCTTTTAATTCTTGAAATGATTTATCTTTCCCTACTTCAAAATTATTTACAAATTCAATCCCACTCTCTTTTAAATATTTAATCCTTCTTAAGACCACATGCTTTTCTAGTTTAAAATTAGGAATTCCATAAATTAATAAGCCACCAGCTCTATCATATCTGTCGTAAACAGTGACTTTATAATTTTTTTTTCTTAATTCTTCAGCACATGCTAGACCTGCTGGACCTGCTCCAATTATCCCCACACTTTGATTGATTTCGTTTTTAATGGTGATTGGTTTAATCCAATTATTTTCCCAAGCAGTTTCTGTTAAAAATTTTTCTACAGACCCTATAGTAACTGTTCCATGTCCTGATTGTTCAATTACGCAATTTCCTTCACACAGTCGATCTTGTGGACATATTCTTCCACAAACTTCCGGCATGTTATTTGTACTTTGCGATAATCTATAGGCTTCTTCCAGTCTACCCTCAGCAGTTAATTTTAACCAATCAGGTATATTATTACTTAATGGGCAATGGACCTGGCAAAAAGGTACCCCACATTGGGAACATCTGCTTGATTGAGTTTTGGCTTTTTCGTCTATAAATTCTTTGTAAATCTCATTAAAGTCCTTATTTCTCTCATCTATAGATCTTTTAGGTGGGTTTTGCTGACCTATATTTACAAATTTAAGCATTTTATCTGTCATGGTGAGCTGCTTATATAATATAAAATTAATGGTAAAAAGGATATAAAGGTAAGTAATATTTACCTTATTTTAAAAAAATTACCCTTTTTTCAATGTTTTTTACCTAAATGCATAGGTATTATGCATATAACGTATTGCTTTTATTTCAAAATATATAGTTTACCTATAAAAAATTAATGTCTTTGATTTATCTTCAAACTTTTATTTTATCTCTAATTCAAGGAATCTCAGAATTTATTCCTGTTAGCTCATCAGCTCATTTAGTTTTATTTTCAGATATTTTAAACGTTTACAGAAGTTCAGTTTTAACGGATGCTAGTTTACATTTAGGTTCACTAATAGCAATCATCCACTATTTCTTGAGGGATTTAATTGATTTTTCTAACAATAAGAAAATATTAAATTTACTTGTTTTTGGTTCACTACCCTTAATTATAGTAGGTTATTTTTTTTATGAATATAATATTTATGAAAATTTACGTAATATTGAAATCATTGCGTGGTCTACGTTTATTTTTGGAATTTTATTATATGTTTCAGATAAATTTGTTGTATCTAAATCATTCAATGAAAATTTAAATTTAAAAAATATATTTATAATAGGTTTATTTCAGGTTTTAGCTTTAATACCAGGGGCTAGTAGAGCTGGTATTGTATTAACTGGTTCTAGGTTTCTAAATTTTAATAGATTCGATGCTGCTAAAATATCCTTTATTTTATCTATCCCCGCCTTAATGGGAGCAAGTATATTAACTTTAAAAGATACATTTGTAAAAGAGGAAATAATAAATTTAAATATAATATCAGGAATGATTTTTTCCTATATATTTTCATATCTTACTATTAAGTATTTTTTAATTTATACAAAAAATTTTTCACTTAATATTTTTGTTATATATAGAATATTATTATCCTTGATTTTGTTTTACTTTATTTATTTTTAATTCAGGTACTATTTGAGATATCAGAACTCCTAAAATAATAAATACACATCCAATAATATTATTTAAGTTAAGTATTTGACTTAACAAAAACCATGCGGCTATTGTTGCAATAACTCCCTCTAAAGAAAATATTATTGCTGCTGGTGTTGGAGTAATATTTTTTTGTGCATAAATTTGTAAGACAAAAGCAAATCCTCCAGACAATATCCCAGCATAAAGTATTTGATATGTTTGTTTAAATATTCCATCAATATTTATTTCCTCAAATAAGACAGCGCCTATAATCGAAAGAATAGAGACAACTAAAGTTTGAATTAGACCTATTAAAATCGGCAAATTGAAATCTTTAATTACTTTTCCAACATAAATAATGTGAAGAGCCCAAAATACAGCACACAAAACAACAAGTGCATCACCTTTTCTTATGGTTGCATCGTAAAAATTTGTAAGCAAATAACCACCGAGAATACACAAAATTACCGAAGGCCAATTACTCCAATGAATTTTTTCTTTAAATAGAAAAAAAACTATTATTGGAACCATGGGTACATAAAAAATTGTAAAAAAAGCTGCATTAGCAACATCTGTAAATTGAAGTGATATTTGTTGTAAAGCAGATCCTAAAAATAAAAATACTCCTATTAAAAAAGAATATTTAAAAAATTCATTAGTATTTTTTGCTAGCTCCTTTTTTATATTTTTTTTTTCAAAATATAAAAAAAAAGGTAATAAAACTAAAAATCCAACAAAAAATCTTACACCATTAAATAAATATGGCCCTATAAACTCCATACCAGTATCTTGAGCAACAAATGTAGTACCCCAGATAAAGGTACATCCTAGTGCACTTAAAATAGATATTGATTTAGACATTTAAAAAAGGAACTTATAATTATATGGCTAATTTAAAAGCAAAATTTTTACCCAAATTATCCCTAATCACATTACAAAATCGTGCAGCTTCTGCACCATCAATAATTCTGTGATCATAGGATAAAGAAATTGGCAATATAGTTCTTGTTTCAAATCTATCTCCTAATAAGATTTGTTTTTTACTTGATTTGCTCACTCCTAATATTGCCACCTCGGGATAATTTATAATGGGTGTGAAGAAACTTCCTCCAATACCTCCAAGACTAGATATTGTCATTGATCCTCCATAAAATTCCTTCTTATCGATTTTTAAATCTCTACATTTTTTTGCAACTTCTCTTAATTCTGCGGATAAATTTTGAATATTTTTTTTATCGACTTGTCTTATTTTAGGAACCATCAAGCCGTTAGGAGTATCTACAGCTATACCTATGTGAAAATATTTTTTAAAAGTAATTTTTCCACTACTCATGTCTTCAATGGAAGAGTTAAAGGATGGAAATTCTTTTAGAGCAGCTACCAAAGCTTTCATAATAAATGCTAATGGAGTAATTTTTAATTTTTCTCCAGTATAATGATCTGTTAGTGAATTTCTAAATTCTTCCATTTCAGTAATGTCAATTTCATCATGATGAGTAACATGAGGGATTATATTAAAAGAATTTACAAGATGTGGTGCTGCTAACTTTTTTATTCTTGGTATATCCTTTACATCAATTTCACCAAAATCAGTGTGTTCAAATTCTTTTTTTGTTTGTGGCTTATGATTTTCTTCATTATTATTTGATGACTGTTTTTGATTTATGCCAAGTTTTATAAAACTTTTTACATCCTCTTCAGTAACTCTTCCAAATTTTTCAGATCCCGAAATTTTACTTACATCCGCCCCAAGTTCTCTCGCAAATTTTCTAACTTTTGGACTGGCCAGTACTAATTTATTTGTGGAAGATATAGTTTGAATATTGGATCTTATTTCTGATTTTTCTTGAATGTTTTCAGGTGATATATGAGTTTCTTTAGGTGTGCTGATTTCTTTATTATCAGTTTTTACATTCTCTTTTTCAGATGCTTCTATCTTAAGTATTAAATCTCCCTCAGAAACTTTGTCTCCAACTTTTACATTTATTTTGGATACTTTGCCCGGATGATTAGAGGGAACTTCCACGCTTGATTTATCGCTCTCGAGGGTAATTATTGAATCATTTTTGTTTATGTACTGACCTTCTTTTACTAATATTTCTATGATCTCTACATCATTAAAATCTCCTATATTTGGTACTTTTATATCAATTAAAGCCATTAAAGTTTAGTAGGCATTGGTTTTTCAACGTCTATTTCGTATTTTTTTATTGCATCAACAGCATGCTTGGAAGATAGCAATTGTTCATTTGCCAAAATACTCAATGCATAAGTTGTTATATAATTTTTATCAACCTCAAAAAATTTTCTTAAGTTTTTTCTTGTATCACTTCTCCCATAACCATCTGTGCCTAAAGAGTAAAAACTTTTATTAATGTAAGGTCTAATTTGATCAGAGTTTAATCTCATATAATCCGAAGCTGCTAAAATAGGACCTTCAGAATTACCCAAACACTCTTCGATATATGTTTTTTTTTTCTTTTTATCTGGGTGTAACAAATTATATCTTTCTACTTCCATTCCATTTTTTCTCAATTCGTTAAAACTAGTAACACTCCACACCTCACTATCAATCTGATATTCCTTTTGTAACATTTCTGCGGCATTCATCATTTCTCTTAGGATTGTCCCTGAACCAAGTAATTGAATTTTTATTTTTTTAAATTTTGAAAATTCTTTAATTTTGTACATACCTTTTAAAATTCCATTTTCACTACCTTTTGGCATCTCTGGATGGGAATAATTTTCATTCATTGTAGTAATATAATAAAAAATATTTTCTTTTTTCTCGTGCATTCTTTTTAATCCATCTCTAAATATTATTGCTAATTCATATGCAAATGTTGGATCATAAGAAACACAATTAGGAATCGTTGATGACAAAAGATGACTGTGTCCGTCTTGATGTTGTAAGCCTTCTCCTGCTAAGGTTGTTCGTCCAGAAGTTGCTCCAATTAAAAAACCTCTTGCTTGACTATCACCTGCGGCCCAAGCAAAATCTCCAACTCTTTGAAATCCAAACATTGAATAAAACATATATATAGGAATCATTTCTATGTCATGGTTAGTATATGATGTACCGGCCGCTATCCATGAAGACATTGATCCAGCCTCTGTTATTCCTTCTTCTAAAACTTGTCCTTTTTTATCTTCCCTGTATGAACTTAATTGTTCTGAGTCTACTGGCTCATACTTTTGACCTTCATGGGCATATATACCAATCTTTTGAAAAAAGCCTTCCATTCCAAAAGTTCTAGCTTCATCAGGAATTATTGGAACCAATCTTGATGCAACATTTTTATCTCTTAGAAGATTAGTTAACATTCTGACTAAAGCCATTGTCGTTGACATCTCCTTGTCTCCTGTTGATTTTGTCATTACTTCAAAAATATCTTCTGGTGGTGCCTTAATTGGTTTTGCAAACGTAGACCTTTCAGGAAGATATCCACCTAATTTTAACCTTCTTTCTTTTAAATATTTGATTTCTTCAGAGTTTTCTTTGGGCCTATAATATTCTATATTTTTAACTTGTTCGTTGGTTAGTGGAACATCAAATCTATCCCTGTAATACATTAAATCATCCACATCTAATTTTTTTTGTTGGTGAGTAGTGTTTATACTTTCGCCAGATTTTCCCATCCCATAACCTTTAATGGTTTTTGTTATAATTACAGTAGGGCTCCCAACATTTTCCATTGCTTTGCTATACGCTGCATATACTTTGTGAGGATCGTGACCGCCTCTGTTTAATCGCCAGATATCCTTATCGCTATAAGATGATACTAATTTAGATAATTCTGGATATTTACCAAAAAATTTATTTCTAACATAAGCTCCGCCTTTGGCTTTAAATGCTTGATATTCTCCATCAACTGCTTCGTTCATTCTTTTAACAAGCAATCCTGTTTTGTCGTTTGCCAAAAGTGGATCCCAGTAAGATCCCCAAATTACTTTTATAACATTCCAGCCAGCTCCTCTAAAACTTCCCTCTAATTCTTGGATTATCTTTCCATTTCCTCTGACTGGGCCATCTAATCTTTGTAAATTGCAATTTATTACAAATATTAAATTATCTAAATTTTCTCTTGATGCTAAAGCAATAGCACCTAATGACTCTGGCTCATCCATTTCACCATCTCCGAGAAATGCCCATACTTTTCTATTCTCATCTTTAATTAACCCTCTATTAATTAAATATTTCATAAATCTTGCCTGATATATTGCTAACATTGGACCAAGGCCCATTGATACAGTAGGGAACTGCCAAAACTTATGCATCAACCACGGGTGAGGATATGAAGACAGACCATTTGGACCTACTTCCTGTCTAAAATTATCTAACTGATCTTTTGTCAATCTCCCTTCAAGAAAAGCTCTGGAATAAACACCAGGCGCAGAGTGGCCCTGGAAATAAATTAAATCACCACCAAATTGATGATTTTTTGCCCTCCAAAAATGATTCATTCCTACATCGTATAAAGTTGCTGCTGAAGCAAATGTACCTATGTGTCCACCAAGTTCAGGGAATTTTTTATTAGCTCTAACTACCATTGCGGCAGCATTCCATCTAATTAAGGATCTAATTTTTCTCTCTATATTTTGATCGCCTGGAGACTTTTCTTCCTCATTGGGAGGTATAGTATTTATATATGGTGTATTTTGAATAAATGGAATTCTAGATCCTTTACGATATGATTGATCAATCAATTGTCTTAGAAGAAAATGTGCTCTTTCATTTCCAAGATTATCAACAACCGCATTTAATGACTCTATCCATTCTCTTGTTTCTAAAGGATCAGGATCATTACTATCAGAAACAATAATTTTATTATCTTGTTTTTCTATTTTTGTTTTTTCTAAATTACTTTCTTTTTCAAATAATTTTTCTTTTTCTTTTATTTTTGCAGTTTTTACAATTTTTTCAGCATCACTTATTATTTTTTCTGTATTTGGTGGTATTTTGGTATTTGTATTTTCGCTTCTAGAATTAATTGATAAAATTAGATCACCTTTTGAAACTTTGTCTCCAACCTTTACATTTAATTTCTCTACCACTCCATTCTCTGTTGATGGAACTTCAACACTTGATTTGTCACTTTCGAGAGTAATTAAAGGATCGTTAATTTTTACTTCATCACCTTGTTTAACTAATACCTCAATAATTTCTACTTTTTCAAAATCACCTATATCTGGAACTAATATTTTTTTATTCATTGAATCAATAAATACTTATTATACGTTGTTTTTTGAAAATTAAGTATTTTTTTGGCCACATTTAATACAAAATTTAAACAATCTAAATAATTTAAATAAATAAAGATATGCAAATTAGATATATTTTTATTAATATATGGTGCTATTTAATAGATAAGCCCAAATCTAGATCAATATCTAATTTAGACGGTAAATGCTGGATACAAAATATTTTATTAAAAAATCACCTTAAATCATTAAATAAGAGTAATTGATTATAAAAATTAATTACTTTAAAAGCTAAGATAAATTATTTATGAGCGCCTGTAGCTCAACTGGATAGAGCGCTTGGCTACGGACCAGGAGGTTCTGGGTTCAAATCCTAGCAGGCGCACCAAGAAAGGTAAAAATGAAAGTATCTTTACAAAAATCAGTGATTTATTTTTTTATAATAATTCTTTTAGTACTAATCTTACTTACAATATTTTTATAATGAAAAAATTTAAACAAATAAGTACAAAACCAGGTTTTTTAAAAAACAATGGAGGACTATTATTTAGAAAAATAAATATTAATAAATTTGAATTCAAAACAGAAATTAAAAAAAATCATTTGAATAGAGCTAAAATTACTCATGGAGGATATATTAGTTCAATAATCGATGCGGGAGCCGGTACCGCGGCTCATTCTTGTGCTAAAGGTAGACCTTGTGTAACAATATCATTAGAAATTAAGTTTATTGCACCTACAAAATATAAAGATGAGATTATAGGTACTGTTACAATAAATAAAAAAACAAAATCATTAGTTTTTTTAAGTTGTATTCTTAAATCAAAAAGCAAAATAGTAGCAACATCATCTGGAGTTTGGAAAATTATAAATTATAAGATTCCAGGAGCAGGGTATGGAGGATAAATAAAAAATATTTAGTTTTTTAGTTTTGATGATACAATCAGCAAAAAATTTTTAATGAGAACATTTAAAATAATGATTCGGACACCTTTTATCCCATTTTTGTTCTTTTGGGGATACCAGATATAGTAAATATTAAAAAACAGACACAAAAAGTTGAAATGTAAAAAAAATGATAACAGCAGTACTCGGTCCTACAAATACAGGTAAAACTTTCTTAGCTATAGAAACAATGCTCTCATTTAATTCTGGAATGATTGGTTTTCCATTAAGATTACTAGCAAGAGAAGTTTATGATAAAGTTATAAAAAAGTGTGATCCATCTACAGTTGCTTTAATCACGGGGGAAGAAAAGATAATTCCTTCTAATTCGAAATATTTCTTATGCACTGTAGAGTCCATGCCTATAGATAAAAAATTAGAATTCGTTGGGATAGATGAAATTCAAATGTGTAATGATCATGAAAGAGGGCACATATTTACTGATAGACTTTTAAATTTGAGAGGTGAAAAACAAACAATGTTTATGGGATCACACACAATTAAAAATATAATATCAAATTTAGAAGAAGATGTAGAGTTTATAAAAAAAGAAAGGTATTCAAAATTATCATATTCGGGGCACAAAAAAATTTCTAGAATTGAGAGAAAAAGTGCAATAATAGCTTTTTCAACCGAGGAGGTATACGCAATTGCTGAATTATTAAGAAGACAAAAGGGTGGATGTGCAATTGTGATGGGTTCCTTAAGTCCAAAAACTAGAAATTCACAGGTATCTTTATATCAATCTGGAGATGTTGATTATTTAGTTGCAACAGATGCTATTGGAATGGGAATTAATATGGATTTAAACAACATATACTTTTCTAATCTAAAAAAATTTGATGGAAAAAAATTAAGAAGATTAAATCTTTCTGAAATCAGTCAAATTGCTGGGCGCGCAGGAAGATATATGAATGATGGATATTTTGGTGTTACTGGTGAGGTTCAAAATATAAACCCTGATGAAATCGAGCTAATTGAGAATCATAAATTTGAGGAGATAAAAAATATTTTTTGGAGAAATTCTCAATTAAATTTTTCAAATTCAAAAAAATTAATTAGTTCATTAGAGGAAAAACCTAACAAAGGGTGGTTGAGAAAGATAAATGAATGTGAAGACGAGAAAGTATTAAAATATTTAATAAATAACCAAAATGAACTAAAAATTAATGAAGATGAAAAAAGTATTAAATTATTGTGGGAATGCTGTCAAATACCAGACTTTGTAAAAAAAAGTTACGGCAAACATTTGGAAATAGTAAAAAAAGTTTTTAATTTTTTATCAGGGAATATTGGAAAAATTCCAAATTCATATTTTAAGGAACAACTAAAATCACTAGATAAATTAGAAGGTAATGTTGACTCTATTTCAAATAGAATCGCAAATGTCAGAACGTGGTCCTATGTAGCTAATAAATCAAACTGGGTTGAGAATAATGATTACTGGATTGAAAGAACTAAATACCTTGAGGATAAACTTTCAGATAGACTGCATGAAGAATTGACAAAAACTTTCATTGACAAGAGGGCTAGTGTTCTAGCAAAAGGCCTTAAACAAGATATTTCATTTAATACCAAAATTATTGATAATAAAGTTGAAATAAACGATCAATTTATCGGAAATCTTAATGGTTTGAAGTTAGAGCTAGACTTAAAGGTAGACGCCTTAGACGCAGACATCAAATCATTAAAAAAAGCATCTAGACAAACTGTAATGCCTGAACTTTTAAAAAGAATAAAACAAATAATTGAAACAGGTTTAATTGAAATTAGAAAAGACTTTAAAATATATTGGAATAATTTTTCTATTGCAAAACTGCAAAAAGGAAGAGACTACCTTTATCCAGAAATTGATTTGATAATTGATGACATGATAGAAACAAAAGAAAGAAGTAAATTAACTATATTTTTAGAAAAATGGGTAAAAGAAAAGATTGAAACAGAATTAGAAAGTTTAATTAAACTAAAAAATATTAAAGATAATAACCCTGAAATCAGAGCATTAGCATATAATTTGTATGAAAATAATGGAGTTGTCAAAAGAGAAAATGTGAGCTCGATTTTAAAAAAATTATCACAAGAGGATAGAAAAATATTACGATCATCTGGCGTAAAATTTGGCCGATATCATGTATTTCTATACAAACTTTTTAAACCAAGTTCGGTATCTTTGAGAATTTTATTATGGAAAAATTTTTATCAAAAATTTTTTAATCTTAGCCCACCAATTTTTGGTCTAAATTTTTTTGAAGATAAAAAAAATGTTAACAAAGATTTTATGCTTTTATGCGGTTTTGAGAAATTTGATAAGTTTTATGTGAGAATAGACATTCTTGAAAGATTATTTATATTAATTTTTAATTCTAATTCCAAAATAATTGACAAACAAAAAGAAATTAAACTTACACCTGAAATGTTAAATTTATTAGGTTGTAATAAAGAAAATTTTGTAAAATTGTTAAAAAGGATGAATTATAAAACTTATGAAAAAGATGAAAATATATTTTTTAAATATGTCCCGAAAAGAAAGAATATTAAGATGAACAAAGATAATATTAAAATGAGTGATAGTCCTTTTGTTAAATTAACTCAATTAAATATAAAATAATGATTAATTTTTTTAAAAAAGATAAAGATTCTAATAAAAATGATATTTCCGCTATTTCATTAACTTCTCTGTTAGTTCATGCTGCAAAAATAGACGAAAATTATGCAGATGAAGAAAGAGAAATTATTAAAAATACACTTATTAAACTAGGTATTAAAAATGAAGATGTGCCCAGTATAATAAAAAAGGCAGAGGAAGAAGAGAATAATTCAAATCAAATTTTAGAGTATACAAAGGAAGCAAAGAATCTAGTAGAAGAAAAAAAATTAATACTATTAGAAGCTTTATGGACAATAATCTATTCTGACAAAAATGTTGATATGTACGAGGCAAATTTAATGAGAAGACTTTCAGGTTTACTTTATCTAGACAAGAAGGTTGTTGGTGATATTAAGGAAAAAATAAAAAATAAAAAAAAATGACCTATTTAGTTAATGACAAATGTATAAAATGTAAACTAATGGATTGTGTAGAGGTCTGTCCTGTTGACTGTTTTTATGAGGGTAAAAATATGCTTGTAATTAAACCAGATGAGTGTATAGATTGTGGCGTTTGTGAGCCGGAATGCCCTATTAATGCAATAGTGCCGGATACAGAAAATGGTAGTGAGAAATGGTTAGAAATAAATAAAAAATATTCAGAAATATGGCCAAACATTACACAAAAAAAAGATCCACCATCAGATAACGAAAAATATAAAAATGAAGAAAATAAATTTGAAAAATATTTTAAAGAAAACATTTGATAAAAAAAAGTCTACTAAATCAAAAAAAATTAAAAAAGTTGTTAAAAGAAAAACAAATATTTCTAAAAAGAAGAAAAAAATCTTAAAGCCAAAAAAAAATAAAATTAAAAAAGGTGTTAAACAAGTAAATCAGATTAATAAAAAAGAAGACGCAAATAAAAGTGAATCTTTAAGAATAAGTAAAGCGAATGAACAAAAACCTGAAATAAAAAAAATCAAAAAACAAGATACTGAAAAAAAAATTTATAAAATCAAAGAATATGTTGTTTATCCAAAACATGGAGTTGGTCAAATTACTGAATTTAAAAAAATAAGCATTGGTGGGATTGAAGTAGAAAGCTATTTATTGAAATTTGAAAAAGATAAAGCAACCGGAATGGTTCCAGTAAACAAACAATCACATTTGAGACCTCTGGCTACTATAAATCAAGTAAATAAGTGTATAAGCATTCTAAAGGGTAAACCAAAAATAAAAAGATCCATGTGGAGCAGGAGAGCTCAAGAGTATGAAGCAAAAATTTCCTCTGGGAAGATTTATGAATTAGCAGAAGTAGTGAGAGATTTAAATAAAGGTGACGATCTTATGATTGATCAATCATACAGTGAAAGACAACTATTTGAAAAAGCCTATGAAAGGCTTCTATCAGAATTTAAAATTGTACTAGGCTCTTCTTTAGAAGAAACACAAAAAAAATTGGATAAAGCTTTAAAGAGAAATCTCGAAGCACAAAAAGCTAAGTTAGAAAAGAAAACCGAAATCCAAAATAATGATCTAGGGCCAGAAGACATAGAAGAAAATCCAATATCTGAACCTATAGAATAAAAAAAAACGCTTCCCACGCATACGCCATGAGAAGCGTTATCAGTTAAAAAGAATACTAAACTATCTTCTTCTTCTTCTTTTAGCTTTTTTCTTAGCTTTTTTCTTAGTTTTCTTTTTAGCAGCTTTTTTTCTTCTTTTAGCCATTTTTAGCTCCCTTTAATTAACGAATCATTATTGATTCGTTTGTTATTCTTTTTTTATTTTTTTTGATTAGTTATGTCAAACATTAATTTTTTCAAAAATTTTTCAAAAATTTTTTTTTTTATAAATTTTTTAGTAATTTTAAAAAAGTTAAGTAATTAGCGATTAATTTAAGTTTTTTTTTAATATAAATTTTCAAAATCTTTTTTATATTTGTTAATAATTTTAAATCTTTTTAATTTTAAAGTTGGAGTCATCATTCCATTTTCAATTGTAAAATTTTCTTTTATTACAAAATATTTTTTAATTTTTTCTACTTTTGTCAGATTTTTATTTAAAATTTCAATTTCTTTTTCCAAATTATCTTTTTTGTATTCAAAATCTTTATTTAAAATTATTAATGCAACTAAAAATGGTTTATTATCTCCATAAACAATAGCCTGATCAATTATATCTAAACTAACAAGCATATTTTCAATTTTTAAAGGTGAAATATTATCTCCGCCTGGAGTAATAATTATGTCTTTCTTTCTATCTGTTATTTTAAGATAATTATTATCAAACTTGCCTATATCACCGGTGTACAACCAACCGTCTATTAATACTTTTTTAGTTTCCTCATTGTTATTCCAGTAACCTAACATTACATTTTCACCTTTAACTAGTATCTCACCATCATCTGCTATTTTAACTTCATTACAATTGAATGGTAATCCAACAGTTTCAATTCTTATGTCATCAATAGGATTGCAGCTAACTACTGGTGAAGTTTCGGTTAGACCGTAGCCTTGTAAAGTCGGTAGTCCAATTGCATTTAATAGAGTTCCAATTTCTGGGTCTAATGCACCGCCACCAGAAACAAAGGTTTTCAAGCTCCCTCCAAACTGCTTTTTAATTTTACTTCTAACTAATTTTTCAACAATATAATTAATGATTTTTTCAGATATAGACATTTTTTCTTTTCTAAATTTTTTAGATCCTAGTATTACTGTATGATTTACTAAATTTTTTTTAATTCCTTTTGCTTTGTTAAAAGTAGAAGTAATTTTTTGATATAAATTCTGATAAAATCTAGGTACAGCTGTCATAATATGTGGAGAACAATCAGACATATTTTTGATAAGCTTATCAATGCTTTCTGCATAAAAAACCTTTGCAGCAACTGCTATTTGAATGAATTGTACTGCATGCTCATAAGAATGGGATAGTGGTAACCAAGTTAAAAATCTAGTTTCCTTTTCTAAAATTGGTTTTAGTAATGCATAACCTCCTTCACAGTTACTCAAAATTCCACCATGACTTAAAATGACACCTTTAGGATTACCTTGAGTGCCAGAGGTATAAATGATACAGGCTGGATCTGATCTGGAGGCGTTACTCGTTAAATTCATTTCAATATTTTCATTATTTTGAAAAATATTTTCGATATTAAGATATGCATTATCATCTACCTCAGTTAGCTTTTCATAAGAAAATATTTTTTTTATTGAAGAGTTTCTTTCACAAATACTTTTAATTTTTTTAAACTGATCGTCATTTGAAACAAGAATTACGCTTGGTGTACAATCATTAATAATGTATTCATAATCTCTTGAAACATATGTTGTATAAGCAGGAACCGTAATTCCGCCTGCTAACATTATTGATAAATCAGAAATCATCCACTCTGGTCTGTTCTCTGATATTAATAAACATCTGTCACCTTTTTTTATTATTTTTGAAATTTCATTTGCAAGTTTTAAAACTTTTATTCTTACATCGTCCCAAGAATAATTTTTTTTTGGATCTTTTAAGGTTGATAAAAAAATTTTATCCTTTGATTGTATCTGACATTGTTCAAAAAACAAATCTACCAAATTATTATATTTTTTAAAATCCATAATTAAATTGGTGGGCAAAGAGAGACTCGAACTCTCACAGTATTGCTACCATTGGATTTTGAGTCCAACGCGTCTACCAGTTCCGCCATTCGCCCACAAAAACATTTATTAATTACTAATAGTATAAAAATTATTAATATATTAAAAGGAAATATGTTTCGAAAACTATATAATAAAACTATTGAACTTGCTGGAAATAAAAACTCTAAATTTTTTTTAGGTACAATCTCTTTTATAGAAAGTTTTATTTTTCCGATACCACCCGATGTAATTATAATACCTATGACTATAGCAAAACCAAAAAAATGGTTTAGAATTGCACTAATTGCTACTATAGGATCTGTTCTTGGAGCAATTTTAGGTTATTTCATAGGATATATTTTTTTTAATGAAATAGGAGTAAAAATATTTGAACTTTATGGTGTAGATAATGTTTCATTCTTAAAGGATAAAGTTTCATCTGATGGAGGTATAATTGCATGGATGACACTTCTAGCAATAGCCGGTTTTACGCCTGTACCATTTAAACTATTAACGATCACAAGTGGTTTTGTAAATTTTAATATTTTTTATTTTATTATTGTTTCAATTTTAACTAGAGGTTCAAGATTTTTTATAATAGCATTTCTAATTGGTAACTTTGGTACTGCAATGAAAAAGGTCATAGAAAAAAAGTTAGTTACCTTATCAATTATATTTACAGTTATTGTTATAATTGTAGCATTCTTGGTATACAATTTTCTAATTAATTTTGTTAGTTAGCATGTCACATAAATTAAAAAAATCTTTCTATCTATCTATTTTATCTATCAGTATTTTTACAATTTTCTCAGCTTTATATATTGAATATGTTTTATCAATTCCCGTATGTAAATTATGTTTATACCAAAGAATTCCTTATATATTTTCTATAGTAATATGTTTCTTCGGTTATTTTTTTTCAAATAATAAGCTATGGTCCTATTTTTTACTTTTAATTTTTTTAATAAGTGCAACTATCTCTGGATATCACATAGGTATAGAAAATAATATATTTAAGGAGTTTTCAGGTTGTACAAGTAACAATCTTAACATAATTGATAAAGATGAGTTATTACAAAATTTAAATAATAATTTACAAAATTGTAAGGATGTAAATTTTAGGATCTTTGGTTTATCCCTTGCGACTATTAATTTTATATTATCGATTGCTTTAACTCTAATAGTTATTAAATACTTACATAATGAAAAAAACTAATAAAAAAAAATTAGAAGAATTTATTCGAGTTGATCACGCCGGGGAAAGAGGAGCTATTAAGATTTATGAGGGTCAACTTTTAGCATTAAATACTTTCCATAAAGATGAAAAACTTAAAAATTTAATTGAAGAAATGAAGGTTCATGAAGAAGAACACTCTGAATTTTTTGAAAAAGAGATAAATAAAAGAAATATTATGCCAACACGTTTTTTAAAAATTTGGGATTTATTGGGTGTTGGTCTCGGTTTTGGATCAACCTTATTAGGTAAAAAAGCAGCTATGCTGTGCACCGCTTCAGTTGAAGAAGTAATAGATAAACATTATCAAGACCAGATTGACGAAATTGGTGATGATGAAAAGGAACTTAAAAAGAAAATAATTAAATTTAGAGAGGATGAGTTGCACCATAAGAATATTGCTTTTAACGAAGGTGCTACAAAAGAAGGTTTTTACAAAGTTCTTGATGGAATAATTAAAACTGGATCAAAAATTGCTATTAAAATTTCAGAAAAATACTAAATCAATGTTCTAATTCAACATCCCAGTATAAATAATCCATCCAACTTTCATGTAAAAAATTTGGGGGGAAATTCTTTCCATTTTTGTGAAGATCCTCGGTAGTTGGAGCATATGGTAAAATTGCTAATTTCATCCCTGATTTTTCTAACAGTCTCCCACCTTTTTGTACATTACAATTTGAACATGCTGTAACTACATTTTCCCAATTGGTCTTTCCACCTTTAGATCTAGGTAGCAAGTGATCAAATGTTAATTCATTTTTACTTCCACAATACTGACATGAAAATTTATCTCTTAAAAAAACGTTAAATCTTGTAAAATTTGGATTTCTTAAAGGTTTAATGTAATCCTTCAATGCAATTACACTTGGTAACTTCATACTGAATGAGGGGCTTCTGACGACTCTATCATAATAACTAACTATAGAAACTCTATTTAAAAAAACTGATTTAATGGAATCTTGCCAGCTCCATAAAGACAAAGGATAATAACTTAAAGGTCTGTAGTCAGCATTTAATACCAATGCTGGACATTTTTCCAAAGATACATTTTCGTTAAACATTTAATATTTTTAACTTATATAATTTTTAAAATCAATATAACAAATAAATTATTTAAATTTTAATTATTTTCTAAATTTTTTTTTATGAAATTTAAGGCTAAGGTAGATGCTTCAATTGGTATATTATGTCCACAATTTTTTATTAAATTCGTTTGAATATTAAACTTATTTCTCTCAAAAAAATCTTTTGCTTCAAGAAGAGAATTTGAACTAACAATTTCATCCTGATCTCCATGAATTAACAATATTTTTGTTTTGTTTTTAATTCTTAATTGTAGATTCTTCGAATTTATAATTTTTCCTGAAAATCCAACAATACAATTAAATTTTTCTTCTGAAGTAACTCCTAAGTTAATCGACATCATGCAGCCTTGGCTGAAACCGCTAAGTACAATATTATTATTCGATATTTTAAATTCACTTTTAACTTCTTCTAAATATTTTATAAATATATTTTCGCTTTCTAATGATTTTTTTAGTATATATTCCTCATCATCTTTTGATAAATCGAACCACTGAAATCCAACGGGATTAATTTCACATACCTCATGCGCATTTGGGCATAAAAAAACTGTATTTTTAAGAGTTCTTTTCCAGTTAAGTGATAACATGCTGATATCTTTACCATCCCCACCATATCCATGTAAAAGAATTACAGCATTTTTAATTGGTTCATTGTTTTCTGGAGCAATAATTACTGTATCTAGGCAAAATGTCATATTATTTTAGTTATAATTTATATTATTAGTCTATATATCATATTATGATATCTGGTACTTTAATCAAAATTATCTCTATATTTCTCCTGTTGTCAGTGGGCATAGTTCTAATTTTAGGTATTGCCAACCTATTTAAAGGTGGCTCTCATAAAGCCTCAAATAAACTTATGCAATTAAGGGTGTTTCTACAATTTATTGCTATAATTGCACTAGTGGCCTTTGCTTACTTTTTTAAAAATTAAAACTTAATCAATTGATTAAAATAAGTTAAATCAATTAAAATAGTTATTTTTATGAATAAAAAAAATACACCAGTTTGGGGAACGCGAATCAAAAAAAAAACAACTACTGCTTTTGAAAAGATTTCTAGTTCTATTAATATAGATAAAAGACTATACAAAGAAGATATTTTTGCATCTATTGCTCATGTTGAAATGCTTAATAGACAAAAAATAATTAATTTCAAAATTAAAAATAAAATCATCTGGGGATTAAAAAAAATTCAAAATCAAATAGTTAAAAAAAATTATGTTTTTGATTATAAAGACGAAGATATTCATATGAGTATAGAAAAAAAACTATTTGAACTTATAGGAGATGATGCAGGCTTCATACATACGGCAAGATCAAGAAACGATCAGGTTTTAGTAGATTTTAAATTATGGCTATTAAAATCTAACGAGCAACTTATTAAAATTTTAGACCAAACCAATAAAAATATTCTAAAAATAGCAGAAAAAAATATATATACTATTATGCCTGGTTTCACGCATTTGAAAAATGCACAACCTATTTCTTTTGCACATTATATTTTAGCTTATATTGAAATGTTTAATAGAGATAAAAAAAGATTGAATAATAACTTTAGTAATCTTAAGGAAAATCCTTTAGGATCTGGTGCAATATCTGGAACATCATTTAATATAGATAGAAGTTATACGACAAAAAAACTTGGATTTAAAATTCCAACTGGAAATTCAATTGACACAGTTTCAGATAGAGATTTTGTTTTAGATTTTCTTTTTGCATCAGCGGTATGTGCAATGCATATATCTAGACTTGCTGAGGAATTCATTATCTGGAACTCAGATGCTTTTAGACTTATAACCTTAAATGATAAAATCGTTACTGGTTCCTCAATTATGCCTCAAAAGAAAAATCCAGATCCACTAGAATATCTGAGGGGCAAAGTAGGTAGTTCTTATGGTAATTTATTTTCTATGTTGACTATACTGAAAGGGTTACCTTTATCTTATTTTAAAGATTTACAAGATGATAAAAAAATAGTTTTTGAGGCATATGATAATTTAATCGACTCCCTAAAAGTTTTAAATGAGGTGTTAAAAAATTTTACTGTAAACAGAAATGAAATGTTGAACCTTGCAAATAAAGGCTATATTACTTCAACTGATTTAGCTGACTACTTTGTAAAAAATTTAAATTATTCGTTCAGAAAATCTTATCAAATCAGCGCAAAAATAGTAAATTATTGTGAAAAAAATAAAAAAAATCTTTCAGATTTATCTCTTAAAGAAATAAAAAAAATTGAACCAAAAGTAAATGATGACATAATTAAAGTTTTTGATCTAAAAAGCTCCATTAATTCTAAAAAATCATATGGTGGAACATCTTTTGAAAACATTAAGAAAATGATAAAGAAATATAAAAATGCTTAAAAAAATAATAATTATCTTATTTGTTTTCATTCCACTTCTTTCTTGTGGAAAAAAAAGTGATCCTGTTTACGAGAAAAAATCAGGGTTGATTAAAATGAAAGTCTATGGAACAACTAAAATAGTTAATATTTAACTATTATAATTTTAAAACTCTTAATGCATTATATTAATAAAAAATTGCTAATTAACAAAGTATCAGTGAATAAAATTGTAAAACAAATTGGAACACCAAGTTATGTCTATTCATACAATTTACTAAGAGAAAATATTTTAAAATTTAAAAAGAATTTTAAAAAAATAAATCCACTTATTTGTTTTGCAGTCAAAGCAAATAATAACATTAAAATTTTAAATGAAATTTCAAGATTAGGGCTTGGGGCAGATGTAGTATCCATGGGCGAGTTAATGGCAGCGTTAAAAGCTAAGATTGATCCAAAAAAAATAGTTTTTTCAGGAGTTGGCAAAACCTATGAGGAAATTATGTTTGCTGTCAAAAAAAAAATACTTTTGATTAATGCAGAGTCTAAAAGTGAGATTGAAGTTATTTTAAAAGTTGCAAAAAAATTTAATACAAGAATTAATATTGGTTTAAGACTAAACCCTAATGTAGATGCTTTAACTATAAAAGAAATTACTACAGGTAAACAAATTAATAAATTTGGTCTTTCAGATAATGAGGTAATTGAGTTTATAAAACTTTATAAAAATTCAAAACTAGTAAGTATTAAATGTTTAAGTGTTCATATAGGAAGTCAAATAACAAGTCATATACCTTATTTAAAAATGCTCAATGCAATACAAAAAATAATTAACAAGTCTAACTATAGTTTTGAATACATAGATCTTGGTGGTGGGATGGGTATTAATTATGGTAAAAATATTAAATTACTTAATTACAAAAAATATGCAGATCAAATATTAAAGTTTATTACAAAAAATAATGCAAAAATAATTTTTGAACCTGGTAGATCTATAGTTGGAAATGCTGGTTTCTTAGTAAGTAAAATAATTTACATTAAAAAAACAAAAAAAGTAAATTTTATAATACTTGATGCTGGTATGAACGACTTAATGAGACCAGCACTTTACAAAGCTTATCATAGAATTATTCCAGCAGTTAAAAGTAGGATCAAAATTTTTAAAAGACATGATTTTGTAGGACCTGTTTGTGAAACAACTGACAAATTTTTATCAGTAAAATCATATCAGAAGCTTAATGAGGGAGATAATGTTATAATCTGTGATGTTGGCGCATATGGAAAAGTATTAAGTTCAAATTATAATTTAAGATCAAAAGCAAGTGAAATTTTAATAAAAAATTCAAAAATTTTAAGAATTAAAAAAAAGGAAAATCTTAAGACTATTATTTAATTGATGATCAGAGTGTTGATTTTTAAATTTTTTTTTTACATGGGTACAATCGCGATCTGTATAATATTTTTACCAGCATTAATGCTTCCACAAAAAGTTATGCTGATTGGAGGGAAGATTTTAGGTTATTGGATTAAAATTTGCTTGTATTTATTTCTGTCAGTAAAAATTAAAATAAAAGGAATTGAAAATATTCCTAATGAAAGAAAATTTTTTATAGCTTCTCTTCATCAGTCACTATTTGAAACTTTCTTTTTGCAAACTGTTTTTGATTGTCCAATTTTTATTTTAAAAAAAGAATTATTACAAATTCCCATATTTGGGTGGCATCTAAAAAAAATTGGGTCAATTTCAATAGAAAGGGATAAAGTGTCTAGAGAAAACTTAGGCTTCTACGAAAAAATTATTTCTGCAAAAAATAACACTCAAAGACCAATAATAATTTTTCCACAGGCAACTAGAACGGACATAAACGATAGGCAAAAATTTAAAAAAGGTGTTTCAAAAATTTATGAAAAGTTAAAAATCGATTGTGTACCAGTATCTCTTAACTCTGGAAATGTATGGCCTAAATCAGGAAAAATGAGTTTAAATAAAACAATAACTATTAGCATTTTAGAAACAATACCTGCTGGGATGAATTCGATAACTTTCTTAGAAAAACTAGAAAATAATCTCTATAATGAATTAGAAAGTATCCTTTAACCTTTCATTGGCATTATAACATAGATACTATCAAAATCAGATGGATCTTTTATTAGAGCTGGTGATCCTGAATCTTTCAAATAAATTTCAATCTTATTGCCATCCATATTCGAGGCAGCATCAATCAAATATCGTGGATTAAAACTTATATCCAATTCATAATCAAATTTAACTGATAAACTTTCTTTACCATCTCCAGTATTACTGCTATTAACTGATAAATTTAAATTACTATTTTCAAGACTCATCCTCAAACCATCCTTTTTATCTTGAGAGACCGATGCTACTCTATCAACTGAAGTTAAAAATGGTTTTAAATCAATTTCTAATTTTTTCTGGTTGTCTTTTGGAATAACTTGATAATAGTTTGGAAATTTCCCATCAATTAATTTGGACAATAAAGTTGTATTATTAAATTCAAATTTTATTTTTGACTTTGCATTAGAAATTTTTACGTCTCCATCATAATCATCAAGTAAAGAACATAATTGAAAAATTGTTTTTTTTGGTAAAATTATTGGTTCAAACTTTATATTTTCAACCAACAATGTTTTTGAAATAGCCATTCTATGACTATCTGTTGCGACTGCAGTAAAAAACTTTTTGTCTTCATTTTCTGTTATATGAAAAAATATTCCACTTAAATAATGTCTTGTCTCATCATTTGAAACTGAAAACTTACATTTATTAAGCAGCTTGAGTAATTTTTTTGAGTTTAAAGTAAACTCATTTTCAGTAAAATTTACATCAGTAATTGGAAATTCAGATGCTTTAAGGCAATTTAAATTAAACGATGATTTATCAGACTCTAGATGAATTTTATTTTCATTTACTAAATCAAAACTAATTTTTTTTTCGTTGTTAAATTTTCTAACAATATCATACATTGTAGTGCAACTAGTTGTTGTTTCGCCTTCTTCTAATATTTCAATATTTGATAAGTTATGTATAAAAATTAAATCTAAATCTGTTGCAGTAATTTTGAGATTAGCATTTTTTGCTTCTAGCAAAACATTTGATAAAATTGGGAGCGTACTTCTTTTTTCAATAACTCCTTGGCAATAATTCAAAGAGTTTTGCAAATCTTTTTGATTTACACTAAACTTCATCTTGTTTGTTATATAAAATTTTACTTTTGAGAGTATCTATCTTTAAGTTTAATTCATTGTCTTCTTTTCTTAATTTCTCTATTGTTTTTACAGAATGTATTACTGTAGTGTGATCTCTGTTTGAAAAACATCTACCAATCTCTGGCAATGATTTTGAGGTAAGCATTTTTGCCAGGTATATAGCAGTCTGTCTTGGTCTTACTAAATATCTAGATCTTCTCGATGATAGCATTTCATTTTTACTAATTTTAAAATACTTACATACGATTGTTTGAATATTGTCTATTGTTACTTTATTTTCATTAATATTTAGCAAATCTTTAAGAATAATTCTAGTTTCGGACAAATTTGGCACTTTGTTATATATTCTTGAAAAAGATATAATTCGATTCAAGGCACCTACTAATTCTCTTATACTTGATTTAATTTCTGAGCAGATAAAATTTTGAACATCCTTTGATATTTCTACGTTATTTCCATTTAAAATATTTAACTCAGTTAGTTTATTTTTTACTATTTCCTCTCTTAAATTTAAATCTGGACTTTGAATATCAACAACTAGTCCACCTGAAAACCTTGATCTAATTCTATCTTGAATTCTACTTAGTTTACTTGGAGGTCTATCTGCTGTGACTACAATCTGTGATCCTTTGTCTAATAAAGCACTAAAGGTATGAAAAAATTCCTCTTGCAGAGCTTCTTTGCCATTCATAAATTGTATATCATCAATTAGTAATACATCAGTATTTCTAAAATAGTCTTTAAATTTGATCATTTCGTTAGATTTAATTGATTTAACAAAATGGTACATAAATCTCTCTGCTGATATAAACATTACTTTCAAATCTGTTTTAAGTTTAAAACCTATTGCATTTAATAAATGAGTTTTTCCCATTCCAACACCAGAGTATAAATATAATGGGTTATAATTTGAAATATTACTTGTAATTTTTTTTGACGCCTCATACGCAAGGCTGTTACTTGGTCCAACAATAAAATTATCAAAATTTTTATTTGGATCTATTCTATTATACTGGATGAAAGAGTCTTTGATAAAAGCTAGATTTGCATCAATTACGTTACTATTTTGGTTAATCAAGTTAGATTTGATATTATTATCAAAATTGGCATTGGAAATAGAATTAATTTTAAATTCAATTCTGTTAATATTTTTATTATGTGACTTAACAATTTGAATAACATTGTCTAAATATCTTGATGTAATCCAATCTCTAATAAATCTTGTTGGAACAGATATTAATAAATTATCTGAGTTTGTCTCAAGAAGATCCATTTTTTTCAGCCAACTTTCAAAAACATCTTTTCCAAATTTAGTTTTGAAATCTTCTTGAATTAATTCCCAATTTATATCTTCATTACTATTTTTGTTTAAATTTTGATTTAAGGAATTTTTCATCGACACTTGTTTTAAACTGAAATGATTAATTTATGCAAATAAATATTTTTAAATTTAAAAAAAAAATGTAATCCCTAATTGAAAAAAATTTGTAATAAAATAAAATCTAAGATTGAATCAAATTTTAATATTTAAATTTTTAAATTTTTTTTATAAATATTATTTAGATCAAATATGTTTACTTATTTTTAACACAGATTTTGTGTAAAAATACTTGCTTTAGTACAATAGGTTGATTCAATCTAAGTATGATTCAATTATAAAGAGTTAATTCTTTTAGTTATTCTTGAAACATTTCTTGAAGCGTTTTGTTTTTTTATAACTCCAGTTTTAGCTATTTTCATCAACTCAGAATTTAATTTTGGAAGAAATCCGAGAGCTCCTTTTTTATCTTTTTTTTCAATTAAGAGGTTAATTTTCTTAATTGCGTTTCTATACCTGCTTTTTCTTGACTTATTGACTATTGTCTGTCTACGAATTCTTCTGTTTGTTTTAATTGCTGATTTAGTATTAGCCATTTGCGCGATTGTATAGCTTGCTTATTTTATATGGTCAATTAATTTTTTTATTTATTTTTTGGCAAAAATTACACACATAGGTTGCTCTATTTGATATATTTAACTTTATAATAGTACCAATGCATTGTTTATTTTTACATTTCTTATTTTCTCGATTATAAGCTCGAAATTCTTTTTGATAATTACCTTGATTACCTTTTATTGAATAAAAGTTATTAATTGTAGTTCCACCTCTCTTAATTGAATATTTTAAGACTTTTTTTGTATAAAAGATAATTTTTTGTATTTGTTTATCAGTAATTTTACAAGAAGATATATTTGGGTTTATTTGGCAGTAATTTAAAATTTCACTAGCATATATATTTCCTATACCAGAAATAAAACCCTGATCGATTAAAGTATTTTTAATATTTTTTTTTTTTTTATATAAATATTTTTTAATATATTCAAAATTAAAGCTTTTTTGAAATGGATCTGGACCTAGTTTATTAAAATAATTATTTAAATTATTTTTACCTTTTATTAATTTAACAAAACCAAATCTTCTTGGATCATTTAATATAATATTAAATCTTTGGAAATAAAAATAAATATGATTATGTTTTTTTGGAAGATTTTTAGAGTGGTAAAAACTCAAATTTGTATTTTTGAAATATTTTAATTTTTTTAATAAATGTAAGGTTCCTGACATTCCTAAATGAATTATTAAAAATAAATTATTTTCAAATTCAATTACTACATATTTAGATATCCTCTTAATATTTAAAATTTTCAGATTTGATAATTTTTTAGATAGATCTTTTGGAACCAAAAATCTTAAGTTTTTATTTTTAACTATTATTTTAACTAATCTTTTATTTAAAATATATTTTTCAAGTGACTGTTTTACTACTTCTACTTCTGGTAATTCTGGCATATCAGACTATATTATCAATTACTAAAAAAATAAAAATGCAACAAAAGCTACAAAATACAAAAAACTTGGTTTCAGAAGTATTTGATAAGGTTCATGATAAATACGATTTAATGAACAATTTAATGTCGTTAGGAATACATAAATCTTGGAAAAAACAATTGATATATTCTATGAAACCTAGGCCTAATACAAAATTAATTGATGTAGCCTGTGGAACTGGCGACATTGCAAAACTGTTTCTTGACGCTACAAATAAAAATTCAATCGTTCAATGTGTAGATCCAAATAAAAAAATGATTTCTTTAGGAAAACGGAAACTAAAGAATTATGATAATATATCATGGAACATTGCATCTGCTGAAAAATTGCCATTTAAGAACAATCAGTTTGATTATTACGTGATTAGTTTTGGTTTAAGAAATACAAAAAATATAAATAAATCTTTATCTGAAGCATTTAGAGTATTAAAAACAGGTGGAAAATTTTTATGCCTTGAATTTTCTAAAATTAATAATGTAAATTTGGATTTTTTTTATAAAAATTATTCAAAATTAATACCATTAATTGGTGAATTTGTAGTAGGAGATAGAAAACCTTACGAATATTTAATTAAAAGCATCAATGAATTTGTAGATCAAGATGAACTTATTAATTTAATGAAAAAAAATAAGTTTAATAAATGTGAATATTTAAATTTAAACGGAGGTATCGTAGCGCTCCACATTGGTTGGAAAGTCTAATGATAAAAAAAGTTATAACATTATTTAAAATTGGTAGGAAGCTAGCTTTATCAGATACATTGGATATAATTTCCAAAGTTTATAAAGTTCCTATTTTAATAACTGTTTTTTTTAGTTTGTTAGGATTATTCGGAAAAAAAAAATTGAATCAAAACTTTAATGAAGATGAAAGATTATGTAGATCAATGGAGTCGATGGGTATCACCTTTATTAAGCTTGGACAATTTTTAGCAACAAGGCCAGATATAATTGGTGAAAAATTATCAAACCAGTTACAAACTTTGCAAGACAAAGTTCCTCCTTTTTCAAGAAATATTGCCTTAAATGAAATAAGAAAGGGAGTTGGTGATGAAAATTACAAAGATTATATAAATATTTCAGATCCAGTTGCGGCTGCATCAATCGCTCAAGTTCACAAAGCACAAATTAAAGATGAAGGAGTTTTAAAAGATGTTGCGATTAAAGTTCTCAGACCAAATATTAAAAAAGTATTTAATGATGAAATAGAGGCATTAATGTTATTAGCTTATATTATTGAATTATTGCTAAAAAAAACTAAACGACTAAAACTTGTAGAGGTAGTTTTTTTATTAAAGGAAATCACAAATCATGAAATGGATCTAAGATTTGAGGCTGCTGCAGCAAATGAATTTTATGAGAACACAAGAAATGATATTGGTTTTAGAATACCTAAAATATATTGGAAGATTACAAGTGAAAATGTTCTTACTTTAGATTGGGTAGAAGCCATTTCAATAAGAGAGGTTAATAAAATTAAATTACTTGGTGTTAATCTCAAATTATTAGCAAGAGATATAATTCAACATTTTCTAAGACATGCAGTTAGAGATGGATATTTTCATGCAGACATGCATCAAGGGAATTTACTGGTAGATAATGATGGTCAATTAGTTTTTATTGATTTTGGAATAATGGGTAGGATTGATAAGACAAATAGAAGATTTTTGGCGGAAATACTCTATGGGTTTATTAAAAGAGATTACAAGAAAGTTGCAGAAGTTCATTTGACTGCTGGCTTAGTTCCCCAAGGAGTAAATACTGAAGAGTTGGCTCAAGCATTAAGATCAATTGGTGAGCCTATATTTGGGCAATCTGTTAAAGATATTTCAGGAGGTAAATTACTAAAGCAACTATTTGATATTACAGAAAAGTTTAATATGCAAACCCAACCACAGCTTTTGTTGCTTCAAAAAACTATGGTGGTTGTTGAGGGGGTTGCTAGAAAACTGGATCCTGAGGCAAATATTTGGGAAATTTCTAGGCCTGTCTTAGAAAAATGGTTAAGAGAGTCTAAGGATCCTGTAAATGAAATAGGTAATATTTTAAAAGACACTTCTGAAGTATTAAAAAAATTTCCTGAATTACCAAAGGTTATGGATAAAGCAAATCAAGCATTAACATTTTTAGCAAGTGGTCAAATTCCACAAAGTTCAAATGCTTATTCTTCCTTAAATGAAAAAAAAATGGAACTTAAATCTTTTAAAAACCAAAGTATTATTGGTTTATTATTTCTTGTAATTTTATCGATCATAGTATTTTAATTTGGTAATGAAAAATTTGTTAAACAAAAAAATATTGTTAGTAATTTGCGGTGGTATAGCTGCTTACAAATCTTTAGAATTAATTAGAATATTTAAAAAAAACAAATGTCAAATTAAGACTATTTTAACAAAAGGTGCATTAGAATTCATCACTCCTTTATCAGTAAGCTCTCTTTCACAAGAAAAAGTGTATACCAATTTATTCAATTTTGAAAATGAGTCTGAGATGGATCATATTTCTTTATCAAGATGGGCAGATGTGATCCTGTTTGCTCCTGTTACAGCTAACAAAATTGCTCAACTAAGTAATGGATTGGCTGAAGATTTAGCTACAACTGTAGCGCTAGCTTCAGATAAAAATATTTTTCTAGCTCCTGCAATGAATGTAAGGATGTGGGAGAATAAAATAACAAAAAAAAATTTAAATAGACTAGTTAGCTCTAACTATAGAATCATAGGTCCAAATATAGGTGAAATGGCCTGTGGTGAGTATGGATCCGGAAAATATTCAGAACCTTTTGAAATTGCAAATACAATTAATGATTATTTTAAAAATTTAGAAGGCAATAAAAAGTTCAAAGCGTTAGTAACCGCTGGCCCAACCAGAGAATATATTGATCCTGTAAGGTTCATTACCAACAGATCGTCTGGAAAACAAGGTTATGCAATTGCTGAGGAGCTTCAAAAAATCGGTTTTCATACAACGCTTATATCTGGCCCTACAAATCTAAAATCACCAGATGGAGTTGAAATAATTTCTGTAAGTAGCGCAAATGAAATGTATGAAAAAACTATTGAAAATCTTCCCGTAGATGTAGCAATATTTACAGCCGCAGTTTCAGATATTAGAATGAAAGAAACGAAAAATAATAAAATTAAAAAAGAAGAATTTAAAAATTTGGAAATAGAAAATACAAAAGATATCTTAAATCTTACTTCAAAACATAATAGTCTAAGACCAAAGCTTGTTATTGGATTTGCTGCTGAAACAAATAATTTAGAAGAAAATTCAAGAAAAAAATTAAATGAAAAAAATTGTGATTGGATCATTGCAAATGATGTATCCAATAGAAAAATAGGATTTGATAGTGAATATAATGAAGTAATAATATTTCAAAAAAATAAATCCAAAATTCAAAATATTTCGTTTAATACCAAGGAAATGATTGCTAAAACGTTAGTAGAAAAAATTTCTAACGAACTTAAAGCAAATGGTTAAAATCCTTATTAAAAAGCTTAATTCAAAGGTAATATTACCAAAGTATAAAACTGATGGATCTTCTGGCATGGATCTCATGGCTTTTCTTGATAAGCCTGTTACGGTTATGCCTCAAAAATCTGAACTAATACCTACAGGATTATCAATAGCAATTCCTGATAAAACAGAGATACAAATCAGACCAAGATCAGGTTTGGCAGTAAAAAATAACATTTCTGTTTTAAATACCCCTGGGACAATTGATAGTGACTATCGTGGAGAGTTAAAAGTTATTCTTTATAATCATGGAGGTAAGGAGTTTATAGTTAATAATCAAGATAGAATTGCCCAAATGGTTCTGGTGCCAATTATTAAAGCCACTCTGGAAGAAGTGAAAAACTTACCAGAAACTTTAAGAGGTGAAGGTGGTTTCGGATCAACAGGAAAATGAATGTATTAAACAAAAAGTATCTTGATAGATACTCAAGACAAATTGTACTTAAAAATATTGGTATATCCGGTCAAACGAAAATTAGTTTATCAAAAGTTTTTATAGTTGGTGCGGGAGGACTTGGATGTCCAATTGCTGACTTATTATGTAGAGCTGGTGTTGGAGAAATTGGAATAATAGATCATGACAAAGTTTCACTCTCTAATTTAAATAGACAAACTTTATTTAATACGTCAGATATCAATAAATATAAAGTTGATGTATTAAAGAAAAAGTTAAAACAAGTAAATCCCTTGATTAAGATAAACACTTTTAAAAAAAAAATTGATAAAAAAAATATAAATAAATTAATACAAAAATATCAAATTATTGTTGACGCTTCTGACAATTTTGACACAAAATTTTTATTAAACGATAAATCTCTTAAGTTTAGAAAAAAATTAGTTGTTGGAGCAATTAGCAAATTTGATGGTCATATTTTTGTATTCAATTTTAAAAATAAAAAAAATGCATGCTTAAAATGTTTTTACCAAGAAAAACCATCTGATGAAATTTTAAATTGTGACCAAGAAGGAATTCTTGGAACAACGGCAAGTGTAGTTGGTTCATTGCAAGCTAATGAAATTATAAAAACAATTTTGGAAACTAAAAATGTTTTAAATAATTCAATATTAATCTTTAATACATTAAATTTAAGATTACGCATTGTTAAATTTAATAAAATAAAAAAGTGTATATGCGAATTTTAGTTTCTTTTGTAATTTTTTTTATATTTTTTTTTCCAATTGAAATTTCATTTGCTGATGATTTTGTTATATTAAAAAACAATAAGGTAAACGTTAGATATGGCCCAAGTTTTGAATATCCAATAAAATATATTTATTTGAAGAAAAATTTACCTATAAAAATAATTGATAAAAAAGAAAATTTTAGAAGAATAATTGATCATAAACATAATAGTGGTTGGATACATATATCGCAGTTAAAAAAATCTTATTCGGTAATTTTGACTGAAAAACATTATATTTTTTCTAAACCAACAAAATTTTCAGAACCGCTTGCTATAGCAGAAAAAGGTAAGCTTATTTTGCTAAAGAAGTGTAAGAAGAATTGGTGTAAAACTTCAAATAAGGAAATATCAGGATGGATTTTGTTTAATGGCTTTTGGGGGCAACTTCCAAATTAATTAAAAGGGTCCTCTAATACACATGCAACAAGATGAACTCTTGCTTGCTCACCCCCATTAAAAAAATTATGAAATTTTTTATTATTTGTAATAGTGGCTGTACCATCGGCAGGCATATGCTTAGCAACATTTTCTATTACCATCATGCATCCTTTATTGGTAACAATTGGTATATGTAGTCTTGGTTCTGGATCTTTATGCCAACTTAAAGTAGATCTTGGTTCTTTTAATAAAAGCCTGACTCGTCCAATTTTAAACTTACTTTTTAAAGTTTCGTAAACTTCTTTAAAATAGGTGTCCTCAAACTCCGGAACAAGCTCTGTATATTTTGACTCATCTATATCTATGTCTCTTGAAACTTCTGTCCCAGTTTCATCAGCTATAGTCCAGTATTTGCCTCTTACATTATTACCTTCTACTGAACTTTGGTCATTTGGAACTCTATTAAGTGAAATAGCACCAAAATGAGTTACACCAGGAGACTTAAATTTTTTTCTCTCTAAAACTTTATCTAGATCTTTTCTTAATCTAGATATGTCAAATTTTAAGTCTGGTATTTTGTAAAAATCTTCAAAACTCATTTCCGCCATAAGTTTATCCTTTATTATTTCTGTAAATCAAACCGATCAGCATTCATAACCTTAGTCCAAGCTGCTGTAAAGTCATTTACAAACTTTTCAGACGAATCATCTGTCGCATATACTTCGGCTAGAGCTCTCAATTGTGAGTTCGAACCAAATATTAAGTCTGCTCTTGTACCTGTCCATTTTACTTTACCTGATTTTCGATCAACACCATTGAAAAGATCTTCTTTACTGGAAGTTTCTTTCCATTTGACGTCCATGTCTAACAAATTAACAAAGAAATCATTTGTTAATTTACCAGGTCTTTTAGTAAATACTCCATGTTTTGAACCATCGAAGTTTGTACCGAGTACTCTCATTCCTCCAACTAGAACTGTCATTTCAGGTCCAGTTAATTGCATTAGCTGTGCTTTATCAACTAGCAGTTCTTCGGCTTGTGTTGCGCTTTCAGAGTTTGCATAATTTCTAAAACCATCCGCTTGCGGTTCTAAAAGACTAAAAGAGTGTATATCTGTTTGATCTTGAGAAGCATCACCTCTTCCAGGTGAAAAAGGTAACTTGATTTTTTTACCTGCATCTTTTGCAGCTTTCTCAATTCCAAAATTCCCTCCTAGAACTATTAAGTCTGCTAAAGAAACTCGTTTATTTTTTGAGTTAAATGCTTTTTGGATTTTCTCATATACTTTAATTGCTTTAGAAAGTTGAGATGGATTATTTACTTTCCAATCTTTTTGAGGCGCAAGTCTTACACGAGCTCCATTAGCACCTCCTCTTTTGTCTGAACCTCTATATGTAGAAGCCGAGGCCCAAGCTGTTGATACTAGTTGAGATACCGAAAGTCCTGATTTTGCAATTTTTACTTTTAAACTTTCTATATCTTTATTTTTTAATTTAAACTTATTTTTAGGAACTGGATCTTGCCAAATTAAATCCTCTTTTGGTACTTCACTGCCTAAATAATTAACTTTAGGACCCATATCTCTGTGAGTAAGTTTAAACCAAGCTCTAGCAAAAGCATCTGCGAACTCATCTGGATTATTATGGAAATGTTTAGAAATTCTTCCAAACTCAGGGTCAAATCTCATTGATAGGTCTGTAGTTTGCATCATTGGTAGATTTTTCTTACCTTTAATGTGAGCGTCTGGAGTCATATTAGGAGCATGACCGTTCTTTAAAGGCTTCCATTGATGTGCTCCAGCAGGACTTTTTGTTAATTCCCACTCATAACCAAAAAGGTTATCAAAATAGCCCATATCCCATTTAATAGGATTTGAAGTCCAGGCACCTTCGATACCGCTGCTTATAGTGTCTGCACCAAGGCCACTTTTATAATTACTATTCCATCCAGTTGATTGATTTTGAATTTTAGACCCCTCAGGCTCGGGACCTTTGTGAGATTCTGGCGCGGCACCATGTGATTTTCCAAAAGTATGCCCGCCAGCAACTAAAGCGACAATTTCATAATCATTCATTGCCATTCTTCCAAACGTTTCTCTGATATCTCTAGCGGCTAACAGCGGATCTGGGTTTCCATCTGGGCCTTGCGGATTAACATAAATTAAACCCATTTGAACTGCACCAAGTGGATTTTCTAATTCTCTTTTTGAATTATATCTGTTATTCACAAGCCATTCTTTTTCTGACCCCCAATAGATATCTTCTTCAGGTTCCCAAATATCTGCTCTACCACCTCCAAAACCAAATGTTTTAAAGCCCATAGACTCTAGTGCAACATTTCCAACTAATATGAACAGATCTGCCCATGAAATACTTTTTCCATATTTCTTCTTGATCGGCCAAAGAAGAAGTCTTGCCTTATCTAAATTCACGTTATCTGGCCAACTATTGATAGGTGCGAATCTCTGATTGCCAGTTCCTGCCCCGCCTCTTCCATCGCCAGTTCTGTATGTGCCAGCGGCATGCCAAGCAAGACGAATGAATAGAGGTCCATAATGACCATAATCAGCTGGCCACCATTTTTGCGACTGTGTCATTAATTTGTGAAGATCTTTTTTAAGAGCTTTAAAATTAAGTTTTTTGAATTCTTTTTTATAATTAAATTTTTTATCCATAGGATTGACCATAGATGAATGCTGACTTAATATTTTTAAGTTAAGACTATTTGGCCACCAGTCTCTATTTGTTTGTCCTTTTCCAGAATTATGCTTTTGAGGTATTCCCTCCCCATGAAATGGGCATTTATTTACGTCACTATTTATTTCGCTACTCATGATTTCCTCCGCTATTTTATAAAAATATATGACCTTAATTTAATAAAGTCAAGTAGTTTAGAATGATTATAAACTAGATTTTTTTGAAATTTTAATTGTCACCTCTATGTCCTCAATTTTTTTTCCATTTGGAGGTGTTGGTGTTTTTTTTATCTCAACCTCTTGAGAATTAATATCAATTAATTCCTTCGTTTGTTCATCATAAAAGTGATGGTGTGATGTTGTGTT